>DAIPYF010000023.1:16161-18029 GCA_036782855.1 Solirubrobacteraceae bacterium | reverse complement strand
CCCGCCAGTCCGCGAGCGCGGCCCACTGCGGGTGCGCGTAGAAGGCGTCCGCGTGCGGCACGTACGAGGTGTTGGCCCAGGTCAGCGACCCGCCGCCCACGCCGACGCCGCTCAGCACGTTCACGTCGCGGAACGGGGTGATGCGCATGATCCCGCGCAGGCCGAGCCACGGAGCCCACTGCGCCTTCGCGGTCTCCCAGGCGGACGCGGCGAAGTCCTCGTCGTTCCAGCGCCGGCCCTGCTCGAGCACGAGGACCGAGTGGCCCTTCTCGGCCAGCCGGAGCGCGCTGACGCTCCCTCCGAAGCCGGACCCGATCACCACCCAGTCGACGTCGAACGGCGCTGTCACGTGGTCAGCGTCGCACGGTGAGCGTGCGGTACTTCGGCGCGGACACGTTCCCCGCCGCGTCGGTCACGGTCGCGGTCGCGGTGTAGCTCCCCGCGGCGAGACGCTTGCGGCCGAGCCGGCCGGAGAACTTCACCGTCGCCGACGTGCCGTTCAGCTTCCGCGTGAGCGTGCCCACCCGCACCGCGAGCGTGCAGGCCTTGCGCTTGCGCAGCTTGCGCGTCGCCTTGCGGCAGGCCCTGCCCACGCGCCGGCCGGGAACCTTGCGGTCGAGCGCGATCGTCAGCCGGCCGGTCTCGGACGCGCGCAGGCTGAACGTCGTGCCGGTCACCGCCTTCTTCTTCTTCTTCGCCGCCGAGATCGCCGTCGCGCCCGGGCCGACGCGGAACCGCGTGCGGCTGACCGTGAAGCTCCTGATGACGGGCGGCACGGCGATCGTGACCGTCGCGGTCGCCGGCGTCGGGTCGGTGATGCCGGCGGGGTCGGTCGCCCGCACCTCCAGGGTGAACGGCCCGTCGGGCAGCCCCGACCGCTGCAGCGGCGTCGTGCAGGCGCTGAACGCCGCGGACGCGGCCGTGCGGCACTCGAACGTCGAGCCCGCCTCGTCGGCGCTCAGGCCGAACGACACGCTGTCCGTCCGCAGCCGGCCGGACGGGCCCGCGATCGACGTCTCCGGCGCGTCCTTCGGGCACTCGCGGGAGAGCACCCGCACGAAGACCTGCTCGAAGTCGGGCGAGATCCCGGTGAGCGGGACGGGGGCTCCGGCGGCGCTGAACGTCGCGCAGGTGCCGTCGCCGCTGATCGAGCCGCCGTTCGTGAAGCGGCCCGCCGGAGCTCCGGCCGCGCCGTCGGTGCGCGAGATGATCTCGGCGCCCGGGCCGGCCATGTTGCGCAGGAGCCCCGCGGGGGTGTTCGCCGGCACGCCGGGGTTCGCGGCTCTGGACTGGAACGTCCCCATCGGGCCGTCGTCGCTCAGGCCCTCCGGCTTCGATTCGCCGTCGCCGAACGCGCCCGCCTCCGTCGCCGACACGACACGCGTCGTCGCCGCGTCGAGGTCGCGGACAAAGGTCTGGCCCGGCGACGCCGGCGGAACGCCGAGGCTCGCCGCGTCGCTCTCGAAGCCGACGATGCGGCCGTCGGCGCTGATCACCGGGTTGCCCGCCGTGGCCTTGGCGCCGTCACCGTCGGCGCGGGAGACGAGCCGCGTGGTGTTCGCCGCGACGTCACGCACGTAGATGTCGCTGAGCGCGTCGGCGTCCCCGTCCCCGAGGTTCGTCGACTGCGTCACGAAGACGACGCGGCGCCCGTCGCCGCTGACGTCGGCGACCGACGTGTACCCGTTGCCGAGCGCGCCGGCCGCGCCGTCGGCGCGGGACACGAGCGTCGTCCTCCCCGTGTCGAGATCCCGTACAAATGCGTCGGTCGTCGCGTTGCCGTCGCCGGGGACGAGGTTCGCCGAGCTGCTCGTGAAGACGACGTAGCGCCCGCCCGGCGAGATGCGTGCGCTCAGGCTCGCGCCATC
>DAIPYF010000023.1:0-16151 GCA_036782855.1 Solirubrobacteraceae bacterium | reverse complement strand
CCCGCCCCGAACGGCCCGTCGGCGCGCGAGACGAGCGACGTCGTGGCGGCCCCGACGTCACGTACGAACGTGTCGTTCACGCCGTCGGTGTCGGCGGGATCGAGGTTGGTCGCGGCGGAACGGAACGCGACGCGGTTGCCGTCGGCGCTGATCGACGGCTGCAGCGAGAAGCTGTCCGCCGGCGCGCCCTCCTCGCCGGACGCGCGCGAGATCAGGATGGTCTTCCCGTTCAGGAGGTCGCGCCGCACGACGCTCTCCTCGATGCCCGCCGTCTTGCCGAGGACCGCAGGCGACGTGGTCGTGAAGACGACGAAGCGTCCGTCCGCGCTGATCTGGCGCAGCCCCTCCTCGCCGCCGCTGCTCGAGCGCTGCATCGCGCCGCTCACCGGCGCATTGCCGGTGGGCCGCGAGATCAGTTCGGGGCCGGCGGGCGGCTGACGGAAGAAGACGTGTGAGACGAGGCCGTCCTGGCCGTCGCCGAGCCCCGCGGCGCCGTAGGCGGCGAACACGACCGAGTTGCCCTCCCCCACGTAGGAGGCGCGCAGCGCGGAGATCCCGGCGATGCTGCCCGGGCCTGCCGAGAGCAGCGTCGTCGCGCCCGTGGCCGGCACGCGCTCGACCAGCGGCGACGTGTCGACGCCGGGGACCGGCGGAAACACCAGCACGCTCCCGCTCCCGAAGGCCACGCGCGACCCGTCGTCGCTGATGCTCGGCGTGTTCACATCGTTGAGCGCCGCGCCCGCGAGGCCGTTTGCGCGTGACGCGAGCGTCGTCGTCGCCGTGCCGATCCTGCGCACATAGACGTCGGCGTTGCCGGAGGTGTCCGGACCGCCCGGACCGTCGAGGTTCGTCGCGCCGGTGCGGAACGCGATCACGTCCCCGTTCCCCGACATCGCGGGGTCTGCGGCGTAGTTGTCGGCGCTGGCGCCGCCGTCTCCCACGCTCTGGCGTGAGACGAGCACCGTCGTCGTCCCCGACACCGAGCGGCGGAACACGCTGTCCGTCGCATCCGTGTCCGCGGCGTCGAGGTTCGTCGACGCGGACACGAACGCGACGAGGTCGCCGTCGTCGCTGATCGCCGGTTCGTAGGAGACCCCGTTGCCGTGTGAGCCGCCGGTCGCCCTTGAGATGAGGCTCATCGCCCCGGCGAGCGTGCGCCGGTAGACGTCCTCATCCGTGTCCCCGTCCGGTCCGAGCAGCCCGTCGAGGTTCGTCGCCGTGGTCGTGAACGCCACCGCACTGCCGTCACCGCTGATGACCGGCTCGAACGACGAGCCGTTGGACGTCGTGGCGAAGACCCCGGTGGTCTCGGAGACCAGGATCGTGGTGTCGGTCTGCCGGTCGCGCACGAAGACGTCGCTGTCCGTGTCGGTGTCGTTCGCGACGAGGTTGTCGGCGCGGCTGCTGAATGCGACGTAGCGCCCGTCGTCGCTGATGGTCGGGTCCGACGAGAAGCCGTTCGAGGCCGCCCCCGCTGCGCCGGAGGCGCGTGAGACGAGCGTCGTCGTACCGCTCGTGCGGTCGCGGACGAAGATGTTCGTGAGCGTGTTGTCGTCGTCCGGTGACAGCCCGTCCGAGTCCGAGGCGAAGACGACGAAGCGGCCGTCCGCGCTGGCGCCCAGGTGCTCGGGCCGGTCGACCGTGGCGCTGTAGGTGCTCGAGTCGTTGACGTCCTGCGCGGGGAACGGGCCGAACCCGGTCGGCACGCCCGCCCAGATCGTGGTGCCGGGGGTCGCGGCGCCGGCCGGCGCGGCCGCGGCGAGCGCGCCGGCAGTCAGGGCGGCGAGGAACAGCGGGCGGATCGGGGGGACGGGCATCCGGCCACGCTAGAGCGCAGCGCGGCGGCCCGCAATGGCCCCTGGACGGCTCGCGGCATACGATCGCGCCGATGGCCGCGCACCAGCTCGCCCAGCTCAACGTCGCCCGCGCGCTCGCGCCGCTCGACGGTGAGCAGCTCCGCCCCTTCATGGACGCGATCGACGGCGTGAACGCGATCGCCGACGCGGCGCCCGGATTCATCTGGCGCCTGGACGACGAGGACGACGACGAGCACCCGGGCGCGACGGGGATCCGCGCGTACGACGACCCGTGGCTGGTCGTGAACCTCAGCGTGTGGGAGTCGCGCGAGGCGCTGTGGGACTTCGCCTACGGCGGCGGCCATCTGGACGTGATGCGCCGCCGGCGCGAATGGTTCGGCGCGCTCCCCGAGTCCCACCTCGTGCTCTGGTGGGTGCCCGCCGGCACGATCCCCACGGTCGAGGACGCGGTCGCGCGCCTCGACCACCTGCGCGAGCACGGCCCAACGCCGCACGCGTTCACGTTCAAGCAGGCGTTCGAGCCGGAGGGCTGAGAGGGGCAGGCCAGTCCGGGGGCGGCCGGCTGTCACTCGCGTGGAAAGCGACAGTCTTGAGGCGTCTGACTGCCGGGCCGATAGGTCGGTGATGGAGCTGGAGGCTCAGCCGACGCCCGGTGTCCTTCGTGAGGGCGCGATCTCCCCGAGCGCGGGCCGGTGGTATCGAAGCCGGGAGCAGGCTCTTGGCCTTCGGCTGATGGCGATGATCTTCGTACCCGGCTGGGTGGCAGCGACGGTCATCGTGATCGAGCGGATCCCTTCCCCGCTGGCCACGCTGCTGGTGATCGTCTTGCCCGGATGGGTCCTTGCCTGGATGGTTGTGCGAGCGGGCTGGACGGGCGTCCAGGTGAACGACCACGGCGTGCGCATTCGCAATCAATTGCGGACCCGCGACATCCCATGGGCCGAGATCGAGCGGTTCTCGGTCGGGACTGCCGGAATTTTTCCCGCGGTGGGGCTGGTGCACCTCACCGACGGATCGACCGTCCCGATCTTCGGCATCCAGCCCCGCAACGTCGTCTTCTTCCCGAACGACGACTCAGCGCTCGACCTCGTTGCACAGCTTGAAGCCGTGCGGGTGGCCCGCACCGTCGCCTTCGGACGAAGAGCGGCAGCACGGCGGGCCGGAACGCCTTCAAGGTGAGCGCCCATATCTGGGTTCGGACGGCCTTCGTTCTGCCGCATTCCCAGTTACGAGTGCCCACCCGAGCGTCCGAAGCGACAGTCGAGAACCACCAGCGCCACGCGAGCGAGAGATCGCGGATGGATGACGCCACGGCATGAGTCGGGATAGGCCGGCCGGCCATCCCGGCGCCATGACGTGGCGTCAGGCGCCGCGAGATCCGCGAACCACCCTCAAGGGACGTACCAGCGGTCCATGTACTGCTCGAGGAACCCGCTGATCAGCGTGCGGTCGGGGACCGAGGCGGCGAGCCCGTAGATCGGCGCCATCCCGCCCTCGGCCTGCGGCGCGGCGCGCACCGCGTCGACCGCCTCGCGCAAGTCGGCCGCGAAGCGCGCGGGCAGCTCCGGCTGCGTGTGGCGCAGCGTCACGCACAGGTGCACGCACGCCGGCCGGTGCAGGCCGTTGAGGCTCCAGCCGCGCGCGGTCATCTCGTCCATCACGCGGTACACGTCGAGCCCGTCCTCGGTCGTGCGGAAGGCCAGGACATAGAGCGGCTCGCCGAGCAGCTCCAGGCCGTCGATCCCGCGGATCGCGTCCTTCATCTCCGCCGCGGCCTCGAGGATCCGCCGCGTGGCGTCGAGATAGCCCGACTCGCCGAACGCGACCATCGCCGCCCAGCACGCCGCGCTCAGCCCGCCGGGGCGCGAACCCGCGAACGTCGGCGTCGCGTACAGGCCTCCCGGCCAGTCGGTGAACGTGAAGTACTGGTGATGGCGCAGCTCCGCGCCGCGGTAGAGGACGACGGACGTCCCCTTCGCGGCGTACCCGAACTTGTGCGTGTCGGCGCTCATCGAGGTGACGCCGGGCAGCCGGAAGTCGAACGGCGGCACGTCGTACCCGAGCCGCGCGGCCCACGGCAGGAGGAACCCGCCGAGGCACCCGTCGGTGTGGAAGCCGACGCCGCGCTCGCGGGCGATCTCGCTGAGGCGCTCGATCGGGTCGACGAGGCCGTGCGGGAAGGCGGGCGCCGAGCCGACGACGACGACCGTGCGCTCGTCGATCGCGGCCGCCATCGCCTCGACGTCGGCGACGAACCCCTCCGTGACGGGCACCTTGCGCTGCTCGATCCCGAACGCGTCGGCCGCCTTGTCGAACGCGGCGTGCGCGGTCTCGGGGAGCACCATCACGGGCCGGTCGATCCCGGCGGCCCGGCCGCGCTCGCGGTAGGCGCGCATCGCGAGCATGATCGACTCGGTCCCCCCGGAGGTGACGGTGCCGGAGATCTCGTCGCCCGCGGCATCCGCCCCGAGCATGCCGGCGGTCATCGACACGATCTCCGCCTCCAGCTTGGCGGCGCTCGGCCAGACGTCGAGGTGCAGCGGGTTGCTCTGCGAGTGCAGCGCGTACGCCTGGTTGAGAAACGCGACGTGGTCGGGCTCGCCTTCGTACACGGCGCCGGAGACCTGGCCGCTCTCCCAGCGAGCGCGCTCGGCGTCGGCCATCAGCTCGAGGTCGGCGAGCACCTGCTCGCGCGGCACCCCGGCCTCCGGCAGGCGCGCGTGGGTCACCAGCGTTCCCCGGTAGGGCTTCAGCGCACGGTCCAGGTCGGCGAGCGGGTCGTCACTCATGTGCTGCTCCTCGTTCCGCGGTTCAGGCGGGCGTAGATCGGCTTGGTCGCCTTGTAGATCTTCACGAACTCCGCGAAGAGCGGGTCGTACCGTGCGGACCGGGCGGGATCGGGCCGGAAGGTCGCGGCCACGCCGACGCGGTCCGGCACGTCGTCCGCGGTGAGCTCGCCGAGCGCGATCCCCGCCAGGAAGGCGGCGCCCCGGACGTTGGCGTGCACGGGGTCGGCCACCGCGCGGATCTCGCGTCGCAGCACGTCGGCGAAGATCTGCGCCCACAGCGGGGACAGCGCGCCGCCGCCGATGAACCGGACGGGGTCGAGCGCGCCGCCGCAGAATCGCTCGACGTGCTGCTGCATCCAGCGGGCGTTCAGCGCGACGCCCTCGAGCACGCTGCGCACGAGCTGCGCGCGTGTCGTGTCGAGCGACAGGTTCAGCCACCCGCCGCGCGTGAGCGCGTCGTCGACGGGCGTGCGCTCGCCGTTGAGCCAGGGGCAGAACAGCCCCCCGCCGCTGCCGGGGGGCGCCTGCGCGGCGAGTGCGGTGAGCGCCTCGTAGCCGCCGTCGGCCTCCGGCGTGCCGGCGAACCAGGCGTCGCGCAGCATCGCGAGCGAGGCACCGGCCGTCTGCTGCTCGCACGAGACGAGGTAGCGCCCCGGCAGCGCGGACGGCAGCGCGGCGATCGCGTGGAACGGGTCGGTCTTCTTGCGCGTCACGTGACAGGAGAGCCAGGACGAGGTCCCGACGTAGAGATGCGCGGCACGGTCGCCCACGGCGCCGGACCCCACCGCCCCGCTCATCGTGTCCGGCGTCGCGGTGACGACCACCGCGTCCGGCCCGAGCCCCAGCTCCGCCGCGGCGTGCGCGGTGACGGGGCCGACGACGCTCGCGCTCGGCCGCAGCGGCGGGAGCCGCGACGCGTCGAGGCCCGCGAGCCGCAGGAGCGCCGGGTCGTAGCGCACGCGCAGCGGGTCGCGCACGTCCGTGACCCAGTGCAGCGTCGCCGTGTCGAACGACGCCGACGGGATGCCGGTGAGCCGCAGGTTCAGCCAGTCCACCGGCTCCAGGAAGCACGCGGCCGCATCCCACACCGCGGGCCGCTCGTGCCGCAGGAACTGCAGGTGCGCGAACGGGTCCCGGCCGGAGAGCGACGGCGCGCCACCCGTCCGCCGGATCCAGCGCGCGATGCGCTGCGGCGCGTAGCCCTCGACGCGCAGGCCGCCCGCGCCCGCGCCGGCGATCCGGCGCGCGTGGTCGGCGCCGCGGCCGTCGAGCCAGGTGAGCGCGGGCGCGAGCGGCGCGCCCGCGGCGTCGACCGCGACGGTTCCGGCCCATTGACCGGTCACCGCGACGGCGACCGCGGCGCGCAGATCGCCGCCCGACTGAGCGCCGACGCGCCCACTACACGCGACGACGGCCCGCCACCAGTCCTCGGGGCGCTGCTCCGCGGCGCCGCGGGCGCCGAGCAGCGTCTCGACCGGCTCGAACGCGGAAGCGCGCACCACGCCGTCGAATCCGACGAGCGCCACCTTCGGCCCACCCGTCCCGAGATCGATCGCGAGCACGTGCGACACGCGCGCAGACTACGGGGAACCACGGACTCGCGGCCGCGACCCAGCGGCTAGCCTGCGCGCGCTCCTCGATCCCCTGAAAGGGACCATGAACCCGCTTACGCCGGTCCACGTCGCAACGCTCCCGCCGGCCCGCTTCCGGGAGGTCCTCGACCCCCCGCAGTGGGAGATCCTCGACTCCGCCAACCGCCATGCCCGGGAGATTCTCGGCGACCGCCGGATCTGGAGCCTCAACTCCACCGCGAGCGGCGGCGGCGTCGCCGAGATGCTCCAGTCGCTGGTGGCATACGCGCGCGGTGCCGGCGTCGACGCGCGCTGGAGCGTCATCGACGGCGAGCCCGACTTCTTCGTGCTGACGAAGCGCATCCACCACAAGCTCCACGGCAGCCCGGGGGACGGCGGGCCGCTCGGCCCCGCCGAGCGTGAGGTGTACGAGCGCGTGACACGCGCGAACGCCGAGCGCCTGGCGCTGGAGCTGCGCGACGGTGACGTGGTGCTGCTCCACGACCCGCAGACGGCCGGGATGCTCCCGGTGCTCAAGGACCACGACGTGCACCTGATCTGGCGCTCGCACATCGGCATCGACGAGCCGAACGAGCACGTGCGGGAGGTCTGGGACTTCCTGCTGCCCTACGTGAACGACGCACGCGCGTTCATCTTCACCCGGCGTGAGTACTGCCCGCCGCAGCTGCTGGACCGCGACCTGACGATCATCCCGCCGTCGATCGACGTCTTCGCGCAGAAGAACCAGTCGATGACGACCGAGCAGGTCGTCTCGATCCTCGCGACCGCCGGGATCCTCGACGCCGAGGCCGTCGTCCCGCCGAGCTACCTGCACCACGACGGGCGCGAGGACCTCGTCGCCCGCCGCGCGGAGATGGACGAGGACGAGCCGCTGACGCTCGAGGACCGGCTCGTCGTGCAGGTGTCGCGCTGGGATCCGCTGAAGGACCCAGTCGGCGTGATGCAGGGCTTTGCCGAGCACGTCGCGCCCTACGTCGCCGACGCCCGGCTCGTGCTCGCCGGGCCCTCGCCCGCCGGCGTCACCGACGATCCCGAGGGCGCGGTCGTCCTCGAGGAGGTCCGCGCGGCCCGCCTGGCCCTCGAGCCCGACGTGCGGCGGCGCGTGCATCTCGCCTGCCTCCCGATGGACGATCGCGCGGAGAACGCCGCGATCGTCAACGCGATCCAGCGGCGCGCCTCGATCGTCGTGCAGAAGAGCCTCGCCGAGGGGTTTGGCCTCACGGTCGCCGAGGCGATGTGGAAGGACCGGCCGGTCGTCGCCAGCGGCGTCGGCGGGATCCAGGACCAGATCGTGGACGGGGAGAGCGGCGTGCTGCTCGAGGACCCGACCGACCTCGCGGCCTACGGCAGCGCCGTCACCGCGCTGCTCGCCGACCCGGCGACCATGGAGGCGATGGGCGACGCCGCGCGCGAGCGCGTGCGGGCGGAGTTCCTCGGCTCCCGGCACCTGATCCAGTACCTGGGCCTGTTCCAGCGCCTCACCGAGGGCGACGGGTTCGGCACGGGCGGGTAGCGGCGCCGCGGGGCAGGGACGGCGTGGTGGCCGTCGAATGCGGCCGGTGGGCACCCTGCCCGCCAGCCCATGCCGCCACCGCCCCAGCCAGACGCCGCGATCGTGCTCCTCGGCGAGCACCGTGAGAGCGACGGCGCCCTGCCCTCGACGCGCTCGGTCCTGCGCGTCGTCCTGATCGTCCTCTGCGTCGTCGGCGTCCTGCTGCTGGTGCGGCTGCTCTGGCAGCCGATCGCCTGGATCGTCCTCGCGACGTTCGTCGCGATCGCCCTCTCGGGGCCGGTGAACATCCTCGCCCGCCGCATGCGCCGCGGCCTCGCGATCACGATCGTCTACGTCGCGGTGCTGCTCGTCCCGGTCGGCCTCGCCGCGCTCATCGTCCCGCCGCTCGTGCGCCAGGGCGTGGACTTCGTCGAGAAGTTCCCGCAGTACTCCGACGACCTGCAGGACTACGTCGAGAAGAACGAGAAGCTCGGGAACCTCAACGACGACCTCGGCCTCACCGACCGCGTCAACAAGCTCGCCAACGACGCGCCGAACCGGATCGGTGCCGCGGCGGGCGTGCTGCGCGATCTCGGCAGCGGGCTCGTCAACTCGATCTTCGCCGGCTTCACGATCTTCGTGCTGAGCATCTTCATGGTCGCCCGCGGCCGCGGCTGGGTGGACGCGGCGATCGACCTGCGCGGCACCGCGCACGCGGAGAAGATCAAGGCGGCGCTCGACCGGATCGCGACCGCCGTCGGCAACTACGTCGGCGGCGCGATCGTCCAGGCGTCGATCGCGGGCATCAGCTCGTTCATCCTCCTCAGCATCCTCGGCGTGCCGTTCGCCGGTGCGCTCGCCGTGATCGTCGGCGTGCTCGACCTGATCCCGCTCGTCGGCGCCACGATCGCCGCGTTCGGCGTCGCCCTGGTCACCCTGTTCACGGACTTCCCGACGGCGACGATCGTCTGGATCGCGTTCGCGCTCGCCTATCAGCAGTTCGAGAACTACGTGGTGCAGCCGCAGATCCAGAAGCGCGCGGTCCAGCTCGAGCCGATCATCGTCCTGGTCTCGGTCCTCTTCGGCGGCTCGCTGTTCGGGATCGTCGGAGCCCTGCTCGCGATCCCCGTGGCCGCCACGATCCAGATCTCCGTCCAGGAGTGGTGGCGCTATCGGGTTGCGGCCACCCGCGAGCCGCAGGTGGACGGCCCGGAGGACGGCGCCGCGCCACAGATCCTCCCGGACGACGCGCCTCCGCCGGCACCCGCGTGATCACGGACTTGCGCCCCATGGGAGCATGCCGCGCATGACCCGAATCGGCATCCTCACCGGCGGCGGCGACTGCCCCGGCCTCAACGCGGTGATCCGCGGCATCGTCCGCAAGGGCGTCAAGGTCCACGGACACGAGTTCGTCGGCTTCCGCTACGGCTGGGCCGGCGTCGTCGAAGGCACGACGATCGACCTCTCGATCGAGGCGACCTCCGGCCTGCTTCCGCGCGGCGGCACGATCCTCGGCACCTCGCGGACCAACCCCTACAAGGGCGAGGGCGACGGCACCGCGATCGTGCGCGCCGGGATGGAGAAGGCGGGCGTCGAGGCGCTGATCCCGATCGGCGGCGAGGACACCCTCGGCGTCGCCGGGCGGCTCGCCGCCGACGGCATCCCGGTCATCGGCGTGCCGAAGACGATCGACAACGACCTCGACGGGACGGACTACACCTTCGGCTTCGACACGGCCGTGCAGATCGCGACCGACGCGATCGACCGCCTCCACACGACCGCGGAGTCCCACAACCGGGTCCTCGTGGTCGAGGTCATGGGCCGGCACGCCGGCTGGATCGCCTGCCACTCCGGCATGGCCGGCGGTGCCGACGCGATCCTCGTCCCGGAGCGCCCGTTCGACATCGACGACGTCTGCGCCCACCTGACGGCCCGCCACCAGCGCGGTCGCTCGTTCTCGATCGTCGTGGCGAGCGAGGGCGCCCAGCCGCTCGCCGGCTCGATGGCGACGAAGAACGCGGAGGTCGACGAGTTCGGGCACGTGCGGCTCGGGGGCATCGCGGCGTGGCTCGAGCACGAGATCGAGCGGCGCACCGGGTACGAGACCCGCATGGTCGTCCTCGGCCACGTGCAGCGCGGCGGCACCCCCACGGCCTTCGACCGGGTGCTCGCCACGCGTTACGGCGTCGAGGCGATCGACGCGCTGACCCGCGGCGAGACCGGGAAGATGGTCGCGCTGCGCGGCACCGACGTCATCACCGTCCCGCTGGCCGAGGCGCTCGCCGAGCCCAAGCTGCTCGACCCGGCGCTCTTCGCCACCGCCGAGGTCTTCTTCGGATGAGGCGCGCCGCCCTTGCGCTGCTGCTCCTGACGTTCCTCCTCGCCGGCTGCGGCGGGGACGACGTGCAGGAGTCCAACGCGTACGTCGACAACGTCAACCTCGCGCAGTCGCGATTCGCCTCGAGCTTCGAGCGCCTCGCGCGCGACATCACGTCGTCGAGCACCCCCGCCGAGGACCGCAAGACGCTGCGCAGCATCAACGCGACGCTCGCCACGACCGTCGCCGACCTGCGGAAGATCAAGGCGCCCGAGAAGGTCCGGGCCCAGCACGACCAGCTCGTCGAGGCCCTCGCCGAGTACGAGGAGGCGGTCGGCGCCGCGCAGGGGAAGCTCGGCGGGAGCGCCGAGCAGGCGACGGCGGCCGAGGCGCGCCTGGCGGCCGACACCGCGCGCACGAGCACGCGGGTCACCGCGGCGATCACCGCGATCAATCAGAAGCTGCAGGAGTAGCGCCCGGCGGGACGGGCCGCCCGGGCGGCGCCCCTGCCTCGGCGGCGAGCCGGTCGAGCGCCGCCGTCAGGTCGTCGAGATGCCGGTGGGCGCGCTCGACGCGCAGCGACACGTCCCCGGCGGCGTCGAGCAGCCGGGCGGGTGCGGTGGGGTCGCGCGGCGGCGGGCCCGCGGGCGGGCTGTCGGCGGCCATCGGGGAACGATCCTACGCGCGGCGGCGGACCGTACTCTGCGGGCATGTCCCCCTTCTGGATCTGGATGCAGGCGGCGATCGTGGTCTTCGTGCTCGCGGGCATCGTGATCGCGATCGTGAAGCTCGCGTGACCGCGGGCGGCGGGCGCTCGCGCGTCCACTAGCATCGCCCGGACCGACGGACGGAGGGGCGATGTTCAGCACGATCGTGGTGGGGACCGACGGGTCGCAGACGGCGGCGGAGGCCGTGCGCCAGGCCGTCGAGCTGGCGACCGCCGTCGGCGGCCGGCTGGAGATCGTGTGCGCGTACGAGCCGGTGCCCGGGGCGCGGCTGCGCAGCGAGTCCCAGCAGGCACCGGCCGACGTGCAGTGGATGATCGGCCCGCGCGAGGACGTGGACGCGACGCTCGCCGAGGCCGCCGCGCTGGCCCGCGCGGCGGGCGTGGACGCCGAGGTGCACGCGCGCCAGGGCGATCCGGCGGACGCGATCCTCGACGTCGCCGAGGAGACGGGCGCGGACCTCGTCGTCATCGGCAACAAGGGCATGACGGGCGCCAAGCGCTTCCTGCTCGGCTCGGTGCCGAACAAGATCAGCCATCACGCTCCCTGCGGCGTGCTGATCATCCGGACCGGCTGAGCGCCGGTCAGCCGGCCGTGGGGGACGCCGTGCCGCCGCCCCCGCCGGCGCCGCCGGGCGGGGTCGTGGCCGCGGCCGCGTCGAGCAGCCCCCAGCCGTAGCGCGTGTCGTAGCCCTTGGTCCCGAGGTCGCGCGCGGTGTTCTCGAGCTGCCGTTCGATCCGCAGCGGCGAGGGGTTCCGCCCGATCACGCCGCTGGCGACGACGAGCGCCGCGGCCGCCGCGACGTGCGGGACCGCCATCGACGTGCCCTCATACGTGCCGGGGATGCCGAAGGTGCCGACCGCGCGGCTGAGCAGCGTCACCTGGAAGATGTTGCGGCCCGCCGCGTCGCCGGGGCGGCAGTTCGGGTCGCCGTTCAGCGCGGCGTCGGCTCCGCCGCCCGGGGCGACGATGTCCAGTCCGCTGCCGCCGTTGGAGAACTCCGACAGGCAGCCGTGCTCGGTCGTCGCGCCGACCGACAGGACACCGCTGGCGCGCGCGGGGTACGCGACGCGCGCGCGGCCCTCGTTGCCGGAGGCGCCGACCACGAGCGACCCGCGCGAGCGCGCGAAGGCGACCGCGTCGAGGATCTGCGGGATGTCCGCGGCCCGCACGTCGGAGTCGAACTCCAGGCTGAGGTTGATGATCTTGGCCCCGCGGCGCGCGGCGAAGCGGATGCCGGCGGCGATGTCGCTCGCGTTGCCCTCCCCCGCGGCGTCGAGCACGCGCACCGGCAGCAGCCGCGCCCCGTAGGCCAGCCCGGTCAGGCCGACGCCGTTGTTCGTCGCCTCGGCGAGCGTCCCGGCGACGTGCGTGCCGTGGCCGTTGCGGTCGTGCGGGAACGGGTCGCGGTCGACGAAGTCGTAGCCGCGCAGGAACTGGCCGGGCGCGAAGTCCGGCGAGCGCGCGTACGGCGGGCGGCTCCCATAGGCGACGCCGGTGTCGAGGACGGCGATCGCCACGCCGCGGCCGCCGGGGGCGCCGGCGGTGATGAGGTTGGCCCAGGCCTGCGGCGCGTTCACGCCCGCGGGACCGGAGAAGTTCCATTGCACGTCCTGCCAGGCGGCGGTGCGGTTCTCGCGGCCGGGGTCGTTGGGGATGAACCCCGCGGACGCGGACGCGTGCGCCTTGACGTCCGGCACCGCGTAGGCGACGTCCGGGCGCGCGCGCAGGCCGCGCAACGCGTCCTTCACGCTCTTGACCCGCAGCACCGCGGGCTCGCCGCCGGACGCCTGCGCGGTCGTCGCCGTCGACCCCGGCTCGAACCGCACGACGACCTGGCCGGGCTCGGTGTCGAGCGCGAGGGCCGCCCCCGGCAGCGCGAGACCCACCGTCAACGCGGCCGCGAGGGCGAGGATCGTGTGGGGAACGCGGAGGAGCATGTGGGGCCGGACGCTGCGGGGCGCCTGAAGGGCCCAGTTCAAGAACACCGGTGTGGCACCGAAGTTCCGTGTCAGGGCATCATGCCGCACTGTGGAGGTGATCCTGCGCCAGACGGACGAGGAGTGGATGCGCGCGGCGCTGGACGAGGCGCGCGTGGCCGAGGCCCACGGGGACGTCCCGATCGGCGCCGTCGTGGTCCACGCCGGCCGCGCGATCGGCCGCGGGCGCAACGAGCGCGAGCTGCGGGGCGACCCGACGGCGCACGCGGAGGTGCTGGCGCTCCGCGAGGCGGCCGCGGCGCTCGGGTCCTGGCGGGTGCTCGACAGCACCCTCTACGTGACGCTGGAACCGTGCGCGATGTGCGCGGGCGCGATCGTCCTCGCCCGGATCCCGCGCGTCGTCTACGGCACGGCCGACCCGAAGGCCGGGGCCGCGGGGAGCGTGCTCGACGTGCTCGCCGACGAGCGCCTGAACCATCGCCCGCAGGTCGACGGCGGCGTGCTCGGGGACGAGTGCGCCGCGCTGCTGCGCGCGTTCTTCGCGTCCCGGCGGTAGCCGCTCAGCGCACGACGGTGAACGTCGCCGAGGCCGGCGCCGACGTGCGGCCGCCGGTGTCGCGGGCGACCGCGGTGACGCGGTAACGGCCCGGCGGAAGGCCCTCACCCCGGACGATCCCGGCGAAGTTCAGGCTCTGGCGCCCCGCCGCGAGCGTCGTCCGCAGCGTCACGAGCCGGGTGAAGAGCGTGCACGCGGGCGAGCGGCGGTTGCGGGACGTCGCCGGCCGGCAGCGGCCGCCCTGGCGGCGGCCGGCCGAGCGGCGCTCGATCGTGAACGCCACGGCGGCGGTCTTCGACAGGCTGAGGCGGAACGTCGACCCGCGCTTCACCTTGCGCGTGGTGGCGCGCTTCGGCGGCCCGGTGCGGAAGGTCGTGTTGCTGAGCGAGAAGCGGCTGATCACGGGAGCGACCTCGGCCGCGGGAGCGGGGGTCGCCGAGGGCCTGCCCGGGATGAGGACGGAGCCGGGTCCGGGCGCAGGGGGCTCCGGAGCGGTCGGCGGCGGCGGGCCGTCGCCGACCGCGAGGCCGTCCGCCGTGAGGCCGCCGCCGATCGGGCCGGCGCTCGTGGCCGCGCCGGTCGCCAGGTCGATGCGGTAGAGCGCGGTGGCCCCGGCGACCCGGATCACCGCGTCCGCCGTCCCGGCGGCCGGCGCATTCGACGCGCCCACCGCAACGGCGGGCCGGATGTCGAACCCGGAGACCGCGGTGAAGTCCAGCGGCGCCGCGCCGAGCTTCACCGTGACGGCCGCGGTCTGCGTGCCCGCGTTCGGCGGGCTCTGGATCGTCAGCGCGTCGGCGGCCGCGTCCAGCGCGTAGGCCGTCGTGACTCCGCCGGTGAGCGGCTGCCCGAAGCTGTTCGTGTGGGCGACCGCGCTGACGCCGGTCGACCCGGGCGCCAGGCCGTTGATCGGCCCGTCCGGGTTGACCCCTGCCGGGGAGCCGCTGTTCAGGTTGCCGTCGACCGGGGCTCCGGTGCCGGGGTTGACGCGGAAGTTCAGCCCGCTGCCGGTGACGACGCGGATCCGGTCGACCGTCGGGTCGAAGTCCAGGCCATAGCCGGACGTCGCGGGATCGGGGAGGTCGATCGGGCTTCCGCCCGCGCCGACGAAGGCGATGGACCCAGCTGCCCCGACCGCGGTGGCGGCGCCGGTGACCGGGTCGATGACGTAGGCGGTCGCGGTGTTCGCGGTCGCGTTCACGCCGAGCCCGCAGAGCTGGCCGGTCTGCGGGCGCCAGTCGAAGCCCACGAGGGCCTCGCCCGCCGTGACGCCGGTGACCGCCTGGGACACCGCGGCGCCGGGGTCGCCCGTGTTGAACCGCGCGAGGCTCGGCCCGCCGCTGACGAGCGCGACGGCGGGCACGCCGCCGGCGACCTCCTCGGCCTGCACGGCGAGCCCGCGCACGCCGGCGCCGCCCCCGCCGATCGGGCCGACGCGCGTCGCCGCCCCGGTCGTGAGGTCGATCGTGTAGAGACCGGTCACGCCGGCGACCGTCATCGCCGCCGACGCGACGCCCGTCGCGGCGGCACCCGACGCCGGGGCCTGGACTCCGGGAAGCAGGTCCAGGCCCTCAGCGGCCGTCAGGTCCACGGGCACGCCGTTGACGGTGATGGCCAGACCAGCGGTCTGCGTGCCGTTGTTCGGCGGGTTCTGGATGTGGAGCGCGTCGGTCGCCGCGTCGAGCGTGTACTGCGTCGTGATCGCCGTGACCTGGCGGCGGTTCGTGTACGCCGTGGCGCCGGCGCCGGTGGTGGCGCCGTTGATCGGGCCGTCGGTGTTGATGCCGGTGCCGCCGGCGCCATTGCCGTCGACCGGAGCGCCGGTGTTCGGGTTCAGCCGGAAGTTCAGCCCGTCGCTGCTGACGACGCGAAGTCGATCGACGGTCGGGTTGAACGCCATCCCGAACTCGCTGCCGGAGATCTGCACGGGCGTCGTCCCGTCGGCGAGCACGAACGCCGCCGCGGCCCCGATCGCCGTCGCGAACCCCGTCCGCGCGCTCAGGTGGTACAGCTGGGCGGTGTCGGCGACGGTGTCCACGCCGAGCGCGTACAGCTCGCCGTTCTGCGGTCGCACCGCGATCGCGACGAGCGTGTCCGTCGGGGTGACCCCCACGATCGTCGTGGGGGTCGCGGCAGCGGGGGTCGCGGGATCGAAGGCGAGCAGTGACGCGCCGTCGAGCGCGAAGCCGCGGGCGCCGAGGTCGGCGGCCGCGGCCGGTGCGGAGCCGGCCGGCACGGCGGCGACGGCGACCAGAGCGACGAGCAACAGCATCCTGCGGCGCAGCATCAAGACCCCTCGAGACGGCGGACGGGCGCCGAGCGTACCGGCCTCCGCCGGCCGCGCGAGCCGGTCGCTCAGAAGATGACGTAGGCCTTCGTCAGCGGCTCGTGGATGTCCCACGTGCCCGACCAGCCGCGCGGGAACACCGCAAGGTCGCCCGCACCGATCCGGACCGGCTCCGAGCCGTCGGCGGTGACCGTCATCGAGCCGTCGAGGACGTGGATGAACTCGGCGACGGTGTCGAAGCTCCAGCGCGAGGGGCCCTGCGTGCAGCGCCAGATGCCGGCGGACTGCTCGCCGTCGCTCCACATCTCGACGCCCGACGTGTGCATCGCGGCGCCCGTCGCCTCCTCGAGCGGGCCCCAGTCCTCGAGCTGCTCGGGGACGACGGTGACCTGCTGAAGGTGGGTGATGACGTCGGGCGACATGGGGGCGGGTCCTCTCGGGTCGGGCGGGCGGGGAGACCCGATCCTCGCGCATTCCTGACTTTGTGGCCAATACGCACAAGTCGCGGGGCATCCGCCATTCCGCGGCGCTCGCTACCCTGTCCAGCCCGTCCGTATGGACGCCTGGAGGGGTGCCGGAGCGGTTGAACGGGGCGGTCTCGAAAACCGTTGTAGGGGTAACCCCTCTACCGAGAGT
>DAIPYF010000022.1:0-18040 GCA_036782855.1 Solirubrobacteraceae bacterium | reverse complement strand
GAGCGCATCGGCCGCACGACGCGGCGGAAGTTGATGATCTCCTGCTTGACGTTGAAGATGTCGCGGACGACCTCGCTCGAGCGCCCCTCGAAGACGTCGTCCTCGAGGCGCTCCAGCTTGTTGCCCATCTTGCGCAGCATCGGGAACGAGGCGTCGACCGCGTCGTCGACGATCCGGTACAGCAGGTAGCCGGCGCCCTTGCCGAACAGCTGGTCGCGGAGATCCTCGTCGGCCTGGCAGCGCTCGAACAGGTAGTCCAGCGAGCGCAGCGGCTGGTTGGGGACGGTGAGGACGTAGTCGGGGCCGAGAAAGACGTCGACCTCGGCGGCGCTCAGCCGGCCGAGCTGCTTGTCGTAGCGCGGGAACTGCAGGACGACGAAGAGGTAGTCGTCGTACTCGTCGACCTTCGGCCGCTGGTTGCGGGACGAGAGGTCCTCGTAGTCGAGCGGGTGGAACTCGAAGTGGTCCTCGAGCCACCCGCGCTCCGCGGACTTGAAGCCGTCGACGTTGATCCAGCGCAGCTCGCGGCCCTCCGCGCCGCCCTGGATCGTCTCGACGCGGGGTGCGCGAAGCTCAGGAGTCGCCGCGACGACGGCGCCGCGAGTCCGCGCCGCGCGGCGCAGGCGGGGCTTGGGCAGGCTGGGCATGACTTCGGGGCTCGTCGGTCATCGGGGGCGCCTCTGCACGTCGTTCGCGTCGCGCCCATTGTACCCGCGCCCCTGACCGCTCCGGGGCGTGCGCGTGCAATCGGCATGACGCCGCCGGAACGGTCTGCTACCTTGCCCGCCACATAGCAGTAGCTGGACACATCCAGAGGGGTGGAGGGACTGGCCCGTTGAAACCCCGGCAACCATCGCGCAAGCGAACGGTGCCAATTCCTGTCAGATGTGGTCGGAGCTTCCAGAAGCCTCCGCCACGTGTCACGGCGGAGGGTTTTTCACATGGGAGCAACGAATCTTGGATGCCGCGAATGCGGCGCCGCATATGAGCTGGATGCGAGCTACGTCTGCTCGCGCTGCTTCGGGCCGCTCGAGGTGGTCTACGACCACACCGGCCTGACCACCGACGTCGCCGAGCTGCGGCGCCGGATCCAGGCGGGGCCGCAGAACATCTGGCGCTACGCCGACTTCCTGCCGGTGGTCGACGGCCAGCCGGGTCCGTCCAGCCGGGCGTCCTCGCGCGCCGGGCTGCCGGCGGGATGCACGCCGCTGATCCGCGCCGACCGGCTCGCCGAGCGTCTGGGCCTCGGAGAGGTCTGGGTGAAGAACGACGCGGCGAACCCGACGCATTCGTTCAAGGATCGCGTCGTGAGCGTCGCGGCCGCGCGCGCCCGCGAACTGGGCTTCGAGGTGCTCGCCTGCGCCTCGACCGGCAACCTCGCGAACTCGGTGGCGGCGCATGCCGCGGCGCTGGGGCTCGAGAGCTATGTCTTCATCCCGGCGGACCTCGAGGAGCAGAAGGTCCTCGCGACCGGCGTGTACGGGACGAACCTCGTCAAGGTCCGCGGCACCTACGACGACGTCAACCGTCTCTGCACGGAGCTGTCGGGTGAGCGTGACTGGGCGTTCGTGAACGTCAACCTGCGGCCGTACTACGCGGAGGGTTCCAAGACGATCGCCTACGAGCTGGCCGAGCAGCTGGGGTGGAGGACGCCGGACCGGATCGTCGCGCCCGTCGCCTCCGGATCGCTCTACACGAAGATCGCCAAGGGCTTCGGCGAGTGGCTGGACATCGGCCTGATCGCCGGCGACGCGCCCGTCATGCACGGGGCGCAGGCGGCAGGCTGCTCGCCGGTCGCGCAGGCATGGGACGCAGGCGTGGACGTCTGCCGGCCGGTCAGGCCGGACACGATCGCCAAGTCGCTCGCGATCGGCAACCCCGCGGACGGGCCGTACGCGCTCGAGCTGGCGCGCAGCAGCGGCGGCTCGATCGAGGCGGTCACCGACCAGGAGGTCCGCGACGGCATCCGCCTGCTGGCGGAGACGACCGGCGTCTTCACCGAGACGGCCGGCGGCGTCACGACGGCGGTGCTCGCCAAGCTCGCCGAGCAGGGCGCGATCGGGCGCGACGAGCGGGTGGTCCTCGTGATCACCGGTGAGGGGCTGAAGACGCTCGACGCGGTGCGGGGCACGTTCGAGTCGTTCGAGATCGACCCGTCCTACGACGCGTTCGAGACCGAGGTCGAGGCGGTCGTGGGCGGCGGGGTCACGTCGTGAGCGCGGTGGTGAAGCTGCCGACGCAGCTGCGCGCCGCCGCCGGAGGGGCCGCGTCCGTCGAGGTCGCGGGAGGGACGGTCGCCGAGGTGCTCGACGACCTGTTCGCCCGGCACGGCGAGCTCCGCGACCGGTTGTGCGACGAGGACGGCGCGCTGCGCCGGTTCGTGAACGTGTACGTCGGTGGGGAGGACATCCGCTTCGGCGAGGCGCTCCAGACGCCCGTCGCGGACGGGGCCGAGGTCCAGATCCTGCCGGCCGTCGCCGGGGGGTAGCTCCCCGCCCCGGTACGGTCGCCCGGTGACCGACCCGCTCGGCGAGTACCGCGGCAGGCGCGACCCCGACGGTTCGGGGGAGCCCGTCGGCGGGCCGCTGCGCCGGCGGAAGGGCGCGCCCCGGTTCGTCGTGCAGGAGCACAGCGCGACGCGGCTGCACTGGGACCTGCGGCTCGAGCACGACGGCGTGCTCGCATCCTGGGCGCTGCCGCGCTTCCTGCCCGGCGCGAGCGGTGACAGCCGCCTCGCTGTGCGGACGGAGGACCACCCGGTCGAGTACCTCGGCTTCGAGGGGGAGATCCCCCACGGCCACTACGGCGCGGGGACGATGTCGATCTACGACAGCGGCACGTACGACGTGCTCCTCTGGGAGCCGCGGAAGGTCGAGGTCGAGCTTCACGGTGAGCGCCTCACCGGGCGCTGGGCCCTGTTCCCGATCGGGAGGGAGGGCGGGACCGAGCGCGAGTGGATGATCCACCGGATGGGGGATCCCCTGGACCCCGAGGCGGAGCCGCTCCCGGACGCCGTCCCGCCGATGCTCGCAGGCGCCGGCCCGCTCCCGACGGGCGACGGCTGGGCCTACGAGGTCAAGTGGGACGGCGTGCGCGCGCTGTGCCGGTCGGAGCCGGGGAGCCTCACGCTGCGCTCGCGCGCCGGCGCCGACATCACGGCGGGGTACCCGGAACTCGGCGGGCTCGCGCGCGCGCTGCACGAGCACCGCGTCCTGCTGGACGGCGAGATCGTGGCGTTCGACCTCACCGCCGATCCGCCGCGCCCGAGCTTTCAGGCGCTCCAGCGGCGCATGCACGTCCGCGACGAGCGGCGTGTGCGGCGGTTGGCCGCGGAGGTCCCCGTGACCTATGTGGTCTTCGACCTGCTCTGGCTCGACGGCCACTCGCTCATGGGCCTGCCGTACGACGCGCGCCGGACGCGGCTGCGGGACCTCGGGCTCCACGGTCCTCACTGGCAGGTTCCCGAGGCCGCGACGGGGCCGGACGCCGGCGCCGAGCTCGAGCAGGCGGCCGCCGCGCTCGGTCTGGAGGGCGTGGTCGCCAAGCGTCGCGACTCGCCCTACGAGGCCGGCCGCCGGAGCGCGGCATGGGTCAAGGTCCGGCGCCGGCAGTCCGCGGAGTTCCTGATCGGCGGATGGGTCCCCGGCGGCGACGGCCGCTCGCGAACGGTCGGGGCCCTGCTGCTCGGGGAGCGGCTGCCCGATGGGGAACTGCGGTTCGTCGGGCGAGTGGGGTCCGGGCTCACCCAGCGCGAGCTCACGGCGATCGCCGCGCGGCTCGCGGACCTCACGACTGCGGAGAGCCCGTTCACCCGGGGCGTTCCCAGGCCGCCGCGCGAGGTGCGGTGGGTGCACCCGGTCCTCGTCGCGGAGGTCGCGTTCGCGGAGCGCTCGGCGAACGGGCGGCTGCGCCAGCCCGTCTGGCGCGGCCTGCGCGATGACGTCCCCGCGCCGCTCGTCTTCGAGGACGAGCGCGCGGTCCGCGGGAAGGGCCGCGTCGCGACGGTGCCCGTCGACGACCGCTCGCTGCCGGTCACGAACCTCGACAAGCGGCTCTACGGCGACGGCACCACCAAGCGCCAGGTGCTCGACTACGCGGCGGCCATCGCACCCGTGCTGCTGCCCCACCTGCGCGGCCGCGCGCTCACGCTGCTGCGCTGCCCCGACGGGGTGGAGGGGCAGCAGTTCTTCGAGAAGCGCGCCCCGTCGCATCGCCCGGACTGGGTCGTGACGGCCACCGTCGCCTACGGCCGGGAGACGATCGAGCACGTCGTGGCGGAGGACCGGGCGACCCTCGTCTGGCTCGCGCAGCTCGCGGCGCTGGAGCTGCACCCCTCGCTCGCGCTCGCGGCGGCGCCCGATCGCCCGACGGCCGTCGTCTTCGACCTGGACCCGGGCGCGCCGGCGACGATCGTCGCCTGCTGCGAGGTGGCGCTGCTGCTGCGCGCGATGCTCGAGGGGATCGGGCTCCGGGCGATCGCCAAGACCTCGGGCTCCAAGGGCCTGCAGGTGTACGTCCCGCTCAACCTGCCGGAGCCGACGTTCGACGCCACGAAGGCGTTCGCCAGGACGGTCGCCGAGGTCCTGCAGGCGGGCCGGCCCGACCTCGTCGTCGCGCGCCAGGCGAAGCGGCTGCGGGAGGGTCGTGTGCTGATCGACTGGTATCAGAACGATCGTGCGAAGACGACGGTCGGGGTCTATTCGCTGCGCGCCCGGGACCGGCCCACGGTCTCGACGCCGGTCACGTGGGAGGAGGTCGACGCGGGCGCCGGTGGGGAGCGCGCGGCGCTGACGTTCACGCTCGCGGACGTCCTACGGCGCGTGGAGGCATCCGGCGACCTGTTCGCGGACGTCGCCACGCTGGCGCAGCAGCTGCCCGCGGCCACCTGAGCGCGCCGCCGGACGGATGTTCGAGGCCCCGGCGGCCTCGCCCGGCCTCGTCATGGGGTCCAGCCCCCATCAAGGTTTCCGCTGGGCGCCCGATACCGCACGTGTGAAGGTGGTCCGCCCACGCAGTCACCCGTCCCCGCGCCCTGATCCCGTCGGGCGCCCGTCGCTGGCCGCCGAGCGCGGATCGATCCTCTTCGAGGCGATCGTCTCGATGGTGCTGCTGGTCATCTTCGCGCTGGGCTTCCTGGCCGCTCTCGACACCTCCTCGCGGATCAGCGGGAACAACGAGTCGCGGTCCGCGGCGGCGGCGCTCGCGCAGGAGGACATCGAACGGGTCAAGGCGCTGAAGATCCGCGACCTGGCGAACATGAACGCGACGCGGACGGTCTCCGTCAACGGCGTCCCGTACTCGGTCACGACGACCACGCAGTGGGTGGACGACTCGACCGGGACGACGACGTGCCCGTCGGGGGCGACCCGCACGGACTACCTGAAGGCGATCTCGACCGTCAGCTGGCCCGCGATGGGGCAGACGCCACCGGTGAAGAACCAGACGCTGATCGCCGTGCCGCTCGGCACGTTCGACGACGCGACGGGCGGCCTGATCGCGAAGTTCCTCGACCGGACCGGCAACGGCGTGCCGAACATCGGGGTGTCGATCACCGGCCCGCAGACCAGCAGCGGCACGAGCGACTCTGACGGCTGCGCGTTCTGGAGCGGCCTGCCGGAGGGCGGCTACTACATCGACGTCGCCCAGCCCGGGTTCGTCGACAAGGACGGCGACAACGTCATCCACCAGAGCGGCACCGTGATCGGCGGCTCCACGAACTCCTTCGTCTTCGCCTACGACCGCGCCTCGACGATCACCGCGTCCTTCCGGACGACGGTCGGCGGCACGCCGCAGAACGACCGGGCGACCGACCTGACGATCGCCAACAGCGGTCTCTCCTCGCCGGGCACGCGCATGTTCAGCGTCGGCACGGCCGCCGCGAGCATCACGACGGGCGGGACGGTCTTCCCCTACCAGGACGGGTACGTCGTCTGGTCGGGGACGTGCAGCGGGGCCGATCCGCGCACGTACACCCAGCCGGTGTCGTCGGTGACGACGAACCCCGCGGCCACGGGCGCCGTCACGATCCACGAGCCCGCGCTGAACATCCAGATCAAGCGCGGCAGCTCGTCCCCGGTCAACTACCCCAGCGCGCGCGTGCGCATCACGCCGATGACGGCCGGCTGCGGCGCGGTCTTCGGCGGCTCCGGACTTCTCAACGCGAGCGCGAAGCTCACCTACCCCGGTCTGCCGTACGGCGACTACCAGGTGTGCGCGGACGACGGTTCCAAGCGGATCGTCAGCGGGACGATCCAGAACCGCGCGGCGGCGGGGACGGCGCTGCAGACGCTCACGATCCCCACCAGCGGCGGGACCTCGGGGGCGTGCCCATGACCAGGCGCGATTCCGGGTTCACCCTCGTCGAGATGATGATCGGCATGGCGATCGGGCTCCTCGTGATCCTCGGCGGGATGACGATCCTCGACTCCGTCCTGCGGATCTCGCGTACGACGCACGCACGCGTGGACTCCGCGCAGCGCGCCCGCACCGCGATGGAGACCATCACGCGTGAGCTGCGCTCGCAGGTCTGCATGAGCGCGACCGCGCCCGCGCTCACCACCGCGACCGCGACGAACGTCATCTTCTACGTGAATCTCGGGGTCGTCGACGCCAAGCCCGAGCGTCACGAGATCACGCTCACCGGGGGCGACATCGTCCTCAAGCGGTTCGTGGGGACGGGGACGCCGCCGAACATGACCTTCCCCGGCACGGCGACGAGCACGCGCACGCTGCTGGAGAACGTGGCGACCTACGGCGGCACGCCGTTCCTGCGCTACTACGCCTGGCAGAACGGCAACCCCGTGCTGCCGACCACGCTCCTCCCGGCGCCGCTGTCGGCACTGAACCTCGGCAAGCCCGTGAAGATCGCGGTGTCGTTCCGGACCTACCCCGGGCGCGACTTCAGGAACAACAACTCCGGCTCCACGGACCTGCAGAACGCGGTCTTCGTCCGCGCCGCCGACCCCGTCGACACGACGAACGGACCACGATGCTGAACGCCACGAAGTCCCTCCGCGCGTCGCTGCGCTCCGAGCGCGGCATCGCGCTGCCCGCGATGATGTCGCTGATGCTCATCCTGGGCATCCTGACGGCCGGCGTCGTCGTGACGGTGCAGGCGGACACCCCCCAGGCCCGCCGCGACCAGGACCGCAAGCTCGCGTACGGCGCCGCCGAGGCCGGGCTGCAGAACTACCTCTTCCGGCTCCAGCACGACCTCGACCTGTGGACGAAGTGCACGGCCGTCTCCGGCCCGCCCTTCGTCAACCAGGTGTGGAACGGCTCGGGTGCCGACCCGCGCGTCTGGCGCTCGCTTCCGGGCACCGACGGGCAGTACACCGTCGAGCTGCTGCCGGCGACGGGCTACTCCTCCTGCAACCCGGCGAATCCCGCCGCCTCGGTCGTGCAGAACGGGCTGATCCGCATCCGCGCGACCGGTCGGGTGCGCGGCATGAAGCGCAGCATCGTCGGCAAGTTCCGCCGCCGGAGCTTCCTCGACTACCTGTACTTCACGGACATCGAGTCGCTCGACCCCGCGTGGTACACGCGGTACGTCAACGGCTGGCCGACGGTCCCGGACATCACCCAGTGGGCGAGCGACAACTGCGGCTGGTACCGCGACGGGCGCTCGAGCAAGCGCTACAACGGCAACAAGTACAACGCGCTGAACCAACCGACCGCCGTGAACAACCTGAAGTGCGGTGAGATCCAGTTCGCCGCCGGGGACGTCCTCAACGGGCCGGTGCACACGAACGACGAGTTCCTCGTCTGCGGCCACCCGATCTTCGGGCGCACCGTGGACGACCAGATCGAGGTGTCCGCCTCCAGCCCCGGCTGGCGCTCGGCGTGCTCGAGCTCCAGCCCGACGTTCCGCGGCACCTACAACGCGTCCGCGCCGCTGCTCACGATGCCGCCGACGAACACCCAGCTGCGCGACACGACCGACCCGTCGTACATCTTCACGGGCCGCACGACGATCGTCCTGAACGCCGGCAACATGGTCGTGAACGGGACGACGATGGCCTACCCGACCAACGGCCAGATCTACGTGCAGAACGGGACGTGCGGGCAGACGCTGAAGACGTACGACCCGTACAACTCGCCGATCGGGTGCGCGGACGTCTACGTCAAGGGCAGCTACGGCGCCTCGCTGACGATCGCCAGCGAGAAGGACATCATCATCAACGGCAACGTCACGAACTCGGGCGACACGCTGCTCGCGCTGATCGCCGACCAGTTCATCCGGATCTACCACCCGATCAACAACCTCGACGTCAACGACGACGACTGCGACAACGCCACAGGCTCACTGAACAACCCGACGATCGTCGCGTCGCTCTTCGCCCTCAACCACTCGTTCATGGTCGACAACTACTTCTGCGGCAATGCGCTCGGCACGCTCACCGTCACCGGCTCGATCGTCCAGAAGTACCGCGGACCGGTCGGCACCGGCGGCAGCAGCGGCGCTTCGACGGGCTACATCAAGGCGTACGCCTACGACGACCGCTTCCACTTCCGCGAGCCGCCGGCGGTCGTCGACCCGATCCAGTCGTCCTGGAAGGTCCTTTCGCAGACCGAGCAGGTCCCGGCCAGGTGATCAGGCCGCCAGCCACCGCGACGGCGTCTCGTCGAGCATCGTCGCGACGTCGGCGTCGCTGACGCCGAGCTCGGCGAGCTGGGGGAGGATCGTCTCGAACAGGTGGGTGAAGTGCCAGTTCGGCGCGAGCTGGTCGATCAGCTCCTCGGGGAACCAGTCGATCGTCGCGCACGCGTCCTGGCTCAGCACCATGCGGTCGGCGAGGCCGCGCTCGCAGAGCGCCGCGACGGTGACGTTCCGGGCCGCGTCCGGCAGGAAGATCTCGGTGCCGTAGCGGTCCATGCCGATGAACGGGCCGAGCGCGAGCAGCTCCTCGATGTGGTCCAGGTCGTCCGTGTCGCCGGTGTGGGCGATCATCACGCGCTCGGCGGGCACGCCCTCCTCGAGGAAGATGCGCATCTGGTCGAGCCCCGTGCGGCTGGCCGGCCGGGAATGGGCCATGATCGGCCGGCCCGTGCGGTTGGAGGCCCGGGCGGCGGCGCGGTGGACCTTCTCGACGTCCGGCGTGATGCCCGGCTCGTCCGCGGCGGTCTTGATGAACGCCGCCTTCACGGGCGTGCCCTGGATGCCCACCTCGATGTCGTGGACGAAGGCGTCGGCGAGGTAGTCCTCGTCGCGCGTCTGGAAGTGCTGCGGGATGAAGGTGTAGTGCTGGCCGTAGATCCCGGTTGCGAGGACGAGCTGGACGCCGGTCGCCTCGGCCACGCGGATCGCCAGGCGCGCGTCCCTGGCGAGGTCCATGCAGCCGGGGTCGACGATCGTCCGAACGCCGTGGCCCATCGCGCCGCGGACCTGGGTGACGGCGCGCTCGAACTCGCGCTCGCGGTCGTACAGGTGCGGGTACTGGTCGCGGATCGCCTCGCTCGAGGACAACAGGTGCTCGTGGCAGAGCGTGCGCCCCATGTCGGCCGCGTCGATCGGCCCGGTGGTGGTCTCGACAGTGCTCATCCTGCTGCCTCCCGCGTTCGTGTGGCGGGCATGATCGCCGCCGCGGCGGCGGTCGTCCAGCGCGGCGGCCTCAGGCGTGCGGGACGGCGGCCCGGCGGCTGTCCAGACCCTGGCGCCCGCGCGTGTAGTCGTGCCAGTAGGCGATGCGCCCGCGGTTGATGAAGACCGGCGTGCCGATGTTGCGGGTGAGCCGCAGCGGCGCGTCGCCGGCGGCGGTGAACATCGCGGCCACCTCGTCGACGCTCTCGGTGACGAGCAGCGAGTCGTCGCGGTTGCCGCTGAACTTGATGACGGAGGGCATGCGAGCGCGCACGCTAGCGGCGCGCGGCCACCCCGGCGGCGGGCGTACACGGAACGTTCACACGACCCGCCGCGCTCCCTCTGTCAGGATCGCGCAGGTGCGAGCCCGCGACCGACGTCACATGGCGCTCTGCGCTGCGGCCATGGCGGCCATCGCGCTCGCCGGATGCGGGGGCGGCGATCCCCCGGTCGATCCCGCCGCGAGCCTCGGCGAGCGGCTGTTCGTCGAGACGGGATGCGGCAGCTGTCACGTCTTCACCCCGGCCGGGACGGACGGGACGGCGGGCCCGAACCTCGACGATGCCCAGTTGGACACGGCCGCCGCGGCGGCCGTGATCCGCGACGGCGCGGCCGGGATGCCCAGCTACCGCGAAGGGCTCTCGGCGGCCGAGATCCGGGCGGTCGCGGAGTTCGTCACGGCCCGGTGACCGCGGGACGCGCCCGAGAGGATTCGAACCTCTGACCTCCCGCTCCGGAGGCGGGCGCTCTATCCACTGAGCTACGGGCGCGTGCGGCGCAGCGTCGATCCGCACGCCGGCCCCGGAGAGTACCGCCCGGGGCCGCGGCGATACGCTCGCCGCAGATGGACGAGCTCGAGCTGTTCTTCGCCGGAACGGGAGCATCGGTGCCCGCCGCCCGGCGCGGTCTGCCGGCCCTGCTCGCGCGCCTGGACGGCGACCGGCTGCTGTTCGACTGCGGCGAGGGAACGCAGCGTCAGCTGCTGCGCAGCGTGGGGCTCGCCGATCTCGACGCGGTCTTCCTGACGCACCATCACGCCGATCACTGGCTCGGCCTGCCGGGCATGCTGAAGACCTTCGACCTGCGCGGGCGCGAGAAGCCGCTCGACGTCTTCGGGCCACCGGGCACGCAGCGCCTGCTCGCCTCGATGTCGGGCATCTGGGGGCGCGTCGCGTACCACCTGCAGGTCACGGACGTCGATGCCGGCGACGCGATCGAGTTCGACGGCTACGAGGTGGAGGCGTTCAACGTGCGCCATCGCGGGCGCGCATTCGGCTACGCGATCGTCGAGCACGAGCGGCCCGGCCGGTTCGACGCGGAGAAGGCGGCGTCGCTCGGCGTGGCCGCCGGGCCGGCCTTCGGGCGCCTGCAGGCGGGGGAGACGGTCGGCGGCGTGCGCCCGCAGGACGTCATCGGCGAGCCGCGCCCCGGACGGCGCGTCGTCATCTCCGGTGACACCGCGCCCTGCGACATGGTCCGGGAGTCCGCCCGCGGCGCCGACGTCCTCGTCCACGAGGCGACGTTCCTCGAGGAGGACGCCGCACGTGCCGCCGAGACCGAGCACAGCACGGCGCGCCAGGCGGCGGAGGTGGGCCGCGAGACCGACCCGCGCCTGCTCGTCCTGAACCACCTTTCCAGCCGCTACCCGCCCCGGATCGTCCTCGAGGAGGCGCGGGCCGTGTTCGACCGGGTCCACGTCGCGCGCGACTTCGACACGGTCGCCGTCCCGCAGTCCGAGAAGGGCCCGCCCGCGGTCGTGCCGTGGGATCGCGGTGCTAGGGTCCTGGAAGACGGACAGACACGGTCCGCAGAGTTCCTTTAACCCGGTCCCGAGAGGCCAGGAAGGACGGAAGCACGTGAACAACGACGACGGCAAGGTCGTCCTCGACGGCGACGACATGCGGCGCACCCTGGTGCGGATCGCCCACGAGATCGTCGAGCGGCACGAGGGACCCGGCAACCTCGCGATCGTCGGGATCCACCGTCGCGGCGCGGTCCTGGCCCGGCGCCTGCGAGTCCTCCTGGGCGATCTGCTCGACCACGACGTGCCGCTCGGGCTCGTCGACATCAGCTTCTACCGGGACGACCTCTCCACGCGCAGCGACACGCCGGAGGTCCACGCGACCGAGATCGACTTCCCGGTCGAGGGCGCAACCATCGTCATCGTCGACGACGTGCTCTACACGGGACGGACGGTGCGCGCCGCGATCGAGGCGCTCTTCTCGTTCGGCCGCCCGGCGACCGTCCAGCTGGCGGTGCTCGCCGACCGGGGCCACCGCGAGCTGCCGATCCGCCCCGACTACGTCGGCAAGAACCTGCCGACCTCGCGCCAGGAGCGCGTGAACGTGCGGGTCGCCGAGATCGACGGGGTCGACGAGGTCACGATCTCCTCCGGCGCGCAGGTCGCGGCATGACGATGAAGCACCTGCTCTCGATCGAGGACCTCGACCGGGCGGCGATCGAGCGCATCTGCGACCGCGCCGCCTCGTTCGAGGAGGTCGGCGAGCGCGACATCAAGAAGGTCCCGGCGCTGCGCGGACGCACCGTGCTGAACCTCTTCTACGAGGCGAGCACCCGCACCCGCAGCTCGTTCGAGCTCGCCGCCAAGCGGCTCAGCGCGGATGTCGTGAACTTCGTCGCCTCCGGGTCGTCGATCGAGAAGGGCGAGTCGCTGAAGGACACCGTCCTGACGCTCAGCGCCCACCGGCCAGACGCGATCGTCATCCGCTGCCCCTGGGCCGGGGCACCCGCGCTGCTCCCGCGCTGGACGGACGCCGCGATCGTCAACGCGGGGGACGGCAAGCACGAGCACCCCACCCAGGCGCTGCTCGACGTCTACACGCTGCGCCGCCGCCTGGGCTCGCTGGACGGCGCGAACATCTGGATCGTCGGCGACGTCCTGCACTCCCGCGTCGCCCGCTCGAACATCCTCGCGTTCCGGAAGATGGGCGCGACGGTGACGCTCGCCGGGCCGCCGACGCTGCTTCCGCGCGCGGTCGAGTCGCTCGGCGTCGAGGTTCGCACGACGCTCGACGGCCTCGCAGCCGCGGACGTCGTCTACGCGCTGCGGATGCAGCACGAGCGGATGGGCGAGGCGTTCGTGCCGTCGCTGCGCGAGTACGCGGCCGTCTACCAGATCGATGGGCGCCGGCTGGGCGCCCGCCAGCTGCTCATGCACCCGGGGCCGGTGAATCGCGGCGTCGAGCTCTCGGGCGACGTGGTCGACTCGCCGCAGAGCCTCGTCCTGGAGCAGGTTGCAGCCGGGGTCGTCGTGCGGATGGCCGTCCTCTACGAGGTGCTCGCCGCCACGCGCGCCGGCGAGCCCGTCCCCGAGCCCCAGCCCGCGTGATGACGGACCTCCTTCCCGAGCCCCTCGTCAGAGCTGCGGTGCCCGACGCCGAACTGCTCGTCCGCGGCGCGCACGTCCTCGACCCGCGGGCCGGGTTCGACGGCGCGCACGACGTCCTGGTCCGCGCCGGCCGGATCGCCGAGATCGGGTCCCCGGGGTCGCTGGAGCCCCCCACCGGCACGGAGATCGTGGACGGCGCCGGCAAGCACCTGTTCCCGGCGTTCGTCGATCCGCATGTGCACCTGCGCACGCCCGGGCAGGAGCACAAGGAGGACCTGGAGACCGGCACCCGCGCGGCCGGCGCCGGCGGCTTCTGCCAGGTCATCGCGATGCCGAACACCGACCCCGTCGTGGACTCGCCGTCGATCCTCGGCGCGCTGCGCGAGACGGCCGCCCGCGACGCGCGCGTGCCCGTGGGGTTCATGGGCTCGATCACCCGCGGACTCGGGGGGACGGACCTGACCGAGATGGAGGGCCTGCGCGACGCGGGAGCCCTCGGCTTCACGGACGACGGCAAGCCGGTGGTCAGCGCCGGGATGCTGCGCCGCGCGCTTCAGTACCAGCGCCTGTGCGGCGGCGTACTCGCCCTGCACGAGGAGGATCCGTCGCTGTCGGGCTCCGGTGTCATGCACGAGGGCGCCGTGAGCGCGCTGCTCGGGGTGGACGGCATCCCGAGCATCAGCGAGTCGACGTTCGTCGCGCGCGACGCGGAGATCGCCGGCTACGAGGGCGGTGCGGTGCACATGCAGCATCTGAGCTGCGTCGCGTCGGTCCGGGCGATCGCGCTCGCGAAGGAGCTCGGGTACCGGGTCAGCTGCGAGGCGAGCCCCCACCATCTCTGCCTCACCGACGAGGCGGTGCGCTCGCTCGACACGAGCATGAAGCTGAACCCGCCGCTGCGAACCGAGGCCGATCGCCAGGCACTCATCGAAGGCCTCCGCAGCGGAGTCATCGACTGCATCGCCACCGATCACGCGCCGCACGCGCGTGACGAGAAGGAGGTCCCCTTCGAGCAGGCCCCGATGGGCACCACCGGTCTGGAGACCTCGTTCGCCGCCGTCTACACCGAGCTGGTCGTCCCGGGCGTGCTCGGCCTGCCGCTCGTGCTTGAGCGGATGACCAGCGGCGGCGCACTCTTCGGCCTGCCGATCCCGCGGATCGCCCAGGACGAGCCCGCGAACGTCTGTCTCGTCGACCTCGAGGCGACCTGGGTCGTCGGCGAGGACGGGTACGAGAGCCGGTCGGAGAACTGCTGCTTCGCCGGGCGCGAGCTCCGCGGACGCGTGCTCCTCACCGTGGCCGCGGGCGCGGTCGCGTTCCGCGAGCGCGCGTTCTCGGTCTCCGCCGCGCCCGACCCGGGAGGATCGTCGTGACGGCGGGACTGCTGCAGCGCGAACGGACGGTGCTCGTCGTCGTCGACGTGCAGGAGGCCTTTCGCAAGGCGGTGGTGGGCTTCGAGGAGGTCGCCCGGCGCACCGCCGTCCTCGTGCGGGGCGCCCAGGCGCTGGGGGTGCCGATCATCGTCACCGAGCAGTACCCGCGCGGCCTGGGGGACACCGTCGGGGAGGTCGCTGCGCCGCTCGGCGACCTCGCGCGGCTGCCGAAGACCGCGTTCTCCGCGATGCGCGCCGAGGGCTTCGATCTCGGTGGGCGCGACCAGGCGCTCGTCTGCGGCGTCGAGGCCCATGTCTGCGTCGCCCAGACGGTCATCGACCTGCTCGGCGCCGGCGTCGACGTGCAGGTGGCGGGCGACGCGACCGCGTCGCGGGCGACCGGCGACCGGGACACCGGCCTGCACCGCATGGAGCGGGCGGGGGCGACCGTGACCGGCGTCGAGGCCGCGCTGTTCGAACTGCTCGGCCAGGCCGGCACCCCCGAGTTCAAAGCCGTGCAGGAGCTGATCAAGTGAGCGACACGACGCCCGGGTACCTCCTGCTGGAGGACGGCTCGCGCTACGACGGGACGCTGTGCGGCGCCGCGGCGGACGGCACCGGCGAGGTCGTCTTCACGACCGGCATGAGCGGCTACCAGGAGTCGGTCACCGACCCGTCGTTCGCGCGCCAGGTGATCGTGTTCACCTATCCGCACATCGGGAACTACGGCGTCAGCTCCGAGGCGATGGAGTCCGATCGCGTCCACGCCCGCGCCGTGGTGATGCGCGAGGCCGTCAACCGCGAGGACGCGCCCACCGCCGAGCGCGGCTGGCTGGACTGGTTGCGCGACTGCGGCGTGCCCGCGATCAGCGGCGTCGACACGCGCGCCCTCGTCCGGCACATCCGCACGAAGGGCTCGATGCGCGGCGGGCTCTTCGCCGCGGACGTCGCGCCGGGGACGGCCCTGGAAGCGGTGCACGCCGAGGCACCGATGCGGGGACTGGACCTGGCCCGCGAGGTCACGCCGGGCGCCATGACCGAGCACGGCGCGGGCAACACGGGTCCGCTGATCGCCGCGATCGACACCGGCATCAAGCTCTCGATCGTGCGCGAGCTCGTCGACCGCGGCGCCCGCCTGCAGCTGCATCCGTGCACCGTGACGCCCGAGGAGCTGCTGGCCTCGAGCCCCGACGCGGTCTTCCTGGCGAACGGCCCCGGAGATCCCGCGGCCCTGGACTACGTCGTCGAGACCGTCCGCGCCGTGATCGGCCCGCGGCCCACGTTCGGCATCTGCCTCGGCCACCAGCTCCTCTGCCGCGCCGTCGGCCTCGAGACGTTCAAGCTGCCGTTCGGCCATCGCGGGGCCAACCACCCCGTCAAGGACCTGCGGACCGGGAGAATCGAGATCACCTCGCAGAATCACGGCTTCGCCGTCGCTGCGCCGGACGGCGGGCTGCGTGTCGAGCGCGACGAGCCGGTGCGCTGGGAGACGGAGGTCGGGGCCGCCGAGCTCTCGCACGTGAACCTCTACGACCGCACGGTCGAGGGCCTGACGCTTCTCGACGTCCCCGGCGGGACCGTCCAGTACCACCCGGAGGCCGGTCCCGGGCCGAACGACTCCCTCTACCTCTTCGACCGGTTCCTCGACCAGATCCGGGCGGGCGTCTGATGCCGCGGCGCGACGACATCCGCAAGATCCTGATCGTCGGCTCCGGGCCGATCGTGATCGGGCAGGCCGCGGAGTTCGACTACTCCGGCGTGCAGGCGTGCAAGGTGCTGCGCGAGGAGGGCTACGAGGTCGTCCTCGTGAACTCGAACCCGGCGACGATCATGACCGACCCGGAGTTTGCGGACGCGACGTACGTGGAGCCGCTGCTGCCCGGTCCGCTCGCACAGATCATCGAGAAGGAGCGCCCCGACGCGCTGCTCCCGACGCTCGGCGGGCAGACCGCGCTGAACCTCGCGAAGGCCCTCGCCGAGGACGGGACGCTCGAGCGCTTCGGGGTCGAGCTGATCGGCGCCGACTACGAGGCGATCGACCGGGCAGAGGACCGCGACCGCTTCCGCGAGACGATGGACGCCGCCGGCCTGCGGATGCCCAAGAGCGCCATCGCGACGACGCTCGAGGAGGCGCTCACGCACGCGGAGGAGCTCGGACTGCCGACGATCGTGCGGCCGGCGTTCACGCTCGGCGGGCGCGGCGGCGGCATCGCGTACGACGAGGCGCAGTTCCGCGAGATCGTCACGCGCGGCCTCGACGCCTCCCCGATCGGCCAGGTGCTCCTCGACCAGTCGGTGATCGGCTGGGGCGAGTTCGAGCTCGAGGTCATGCGCGACCGCAACGACAACTGCGTGATCGTCTGCTCGATCGAGAACATGGACCCGATGGGCGTCCACACGGGCGACAGCGTCACCGTCGCCCCGCAGCAGACGCTGCCCGACCGTCTCTACCAGCAGCTGCGCGACCAGGCGATGACCGTCATCCGCGCGGTCGGCGTCGAGACGGGCGGCTCGAACGTGCAGTTCGCGGTGAACCCCGAGACCGACGAGATCCTCGTCATCGAGATGAACCCGCGCGTCTCCCGGTCCTCGGCGCTCGCCTCCAAGGCCACCGGCTTCCCGATCGCGAAGATCGCCGCCCGCCTGGCCGTCGGCTACACGCTCGAGGAGATCCCGAACGACATCACCAAGGTGACGCCAGCGAGCTTCGAGCCGACGATCGACTACGTCGTCGTGAAGTGGCCGCGATTCGCGTTCGAGAAGTTCCGCGGCGCCGACCCGATCCTGTCCACGCACATGAAGAGCGTCGGCGAGATCATGGCGATCGGGCGGACGTTCCAGCAGGCGTTCGGCAAGGCGCTGCGCAGTCGCGAGCTCGACACGCAGCCGGACGTCGCGGGCCTCACCCGGGACGACCTCCTCGCCTCTCTCGAACGGCCGACCTGGGACCGCTTCGATCGCGTGCTCGCGGCATTCCGCGCCGGCGCGGGCGTCGAGGACGTGTTCGCGCGCTGCGGGGTCGACCGCTGGTTCCTGGGTGAGCTCCACGCCTTCGCCCTGGACCCTGATGCGCCGTTCGCCGGCGAGCGGGGCTTTCGCGCTGTGGACACGTGCGCGGCCGAGTTCGAGGCCGCGACGCCGTACTTCTACTCCGGCTGGGAGGCGCAGCTGGAGAACGAGGTCGTCCTGCCCGACCCGCCGAAGCCGTCGGTCGTCATCCTCGGCGCCGGCCCGAACCGCATCGGCCAGGGCATCGAGTTCGACTACTGCTGCGTGCACGCCGCGATGACCGTCCGCGAGTCCGGCCGCGACGCGGTGATGATCAACTGCAATCCGGAGACGGTCTCGACCGACTACGACACGTCCGACCGGCTCTACTTCGAGCCGCTGACCCTCGAGGACGTCCTCGCGGTCTGCGAGATCGAGCGGCCCGAAGGCCTCGTGGTGCAGTTCGGCGGGCAGACGCCGCTGAAGCTCGCGGCCGGTCTCGTCGACGCGGGCATCCCGCTGCTGGGCACGAGCGTCGACGCGATCGACCTCGCGGAGGACCGCGGCCGCTTCGGCGGTCTGCTCGACGAGCTCGGCTACGAGGCGCCGCCCTACGCGGAGGCGCACTCCGTCGAGGAGGCGCTGGCGGCCGCGGCGCAGGTCGGCTTCCCGCTGCTGGTGCGCCCGAGCTACGTCCTCGGCGGCCGCGCCATGGAGATCGTCTACTCCGAGGACGGGCTGCGCGAGTAC
>DAIPYF010000021.1:6096-19231 GCA_036782855.1 Solirubrobacteraceae bacterium | reverse complement strand
CGACGTCGCCCTTGACCATCGCGACGTGGTGCTTCTCGTCGACGAGCGAGCGGTAGCCGACGACGGTGAACTCTCCGAAGGCGGTGGGCATCGAGGTCGAGACGACCCGCTCGACGAGCTTGTCGTGCTTGCGCCGGTAGGCGATCAGGTCGGCGATCGTGATCATCCGCAGCCCGTGCTTGTGGCAGTAGGCCTGCAGGTCGCCGACGCGGGCCATCGACCCGTCCTCGTTCATGACCTCGCAGATGACGCCCGCGGGCACGCAGCCCGCCAGGCGCGCGAGGTCGACGCTCGCCTCGGTGTGGCCGGTGCGCTCGAGCACGCCGCCGGGCTTGGCCTTCAGCGGGTTGACGTGCCCGCCCTTGACGATGGCGTCGCGCCCGTTGGCCGGGTCCACGGCGGTCTTGATGGTGTGGGCCCGGTCGGCCGCGCTGATGCCGGTGGTCACGCCCTCGCGCGCCTCGATCGTGACGGTGAACGGCGTCTCGTACGGCGTGTCGTTCTTCGCGGTCATGAGCTCGAGGTCGAGCTCGTCGCAGCGCTCCGGCGTCAGCGCGAGGCAGATCCAGCCACGCGCATGCATCGCCATGAAGTTGATCGCGTCGGGCGTGACGTGCTCGGCCGCCATCACGAGGTCACCCTCGTTCTCGCGGTCCTCGTCGTCGACGACGACGATCATCCTGCCGGCGGCGACGTCCTCGAGCGCCTCCTCGATCGTGGCGAAGCGGATCTCCTCGCGGGCGGGGGCGCTCATCGCGGCGCCTCCGCGGTCCCGGCGAGCTTCTCGACGTACTTGGCCACGATGTCGACCTCCAGGTTGACGATGCGTCCGGGTGCCGCGGCGCCGAGCGTGGTGCGCTCGAGCGTCTCGGGGATGAGTGAGACGTCGAAGCCTTCGCCGTCGACCCGGGAGACGGTCAGCGAGACGCCGTCCACGGCGATCGAGCCCTTCTCGACGACGTAGCGCAGCAGCTCCGGCGCGGCGGCGACGGTGACGATGCGCGCGAAGCCGTCCTCGCGCACCCCGGCGACGGTGCCGGTCCCGTCGACGTGCCCCTGCATGATGTGCCCGCCGAGCCGCGCGTCGGCGCGCAGCGCGAGCTCGAGATTGACCGCGGCGCCGGCCTCGAGCGCGCCGAGCGAGGAGCGCCGCAGCGTCTCGTGCATCGCGTCGGCGGCGAAGCTGCCGTCCTCGATCGCGGTGGCGGTGAGACAGACGCCGTTCACCGCGACCGAGTCGCCCTCGGCGACGTCCGCGGCGAGGCGGGTGCGCACGCGCAGGCGCGCGCCGTCCGCCGTCGCGTCGACGGCGACGACGGCACCCCGGTCCTCGACGAGCCCGGTGAACACGGTCACCACACCCGCAGTCGCGCGGTGATCAGGATGTCGTCGCCGGACCGCTCGGAGTCGAGCGAGATCGCGCGCATCGCGTCCGCGATCTTCGCGACGCCCTCGCCCTCCAGCGGGTCGCGGGCGCTGCGTCCGCCCAGCAGGAGCGGGGCGACGAAGAGGCGTGCCTCGTCGATCTCGCCGGCGTCGAAGAACGCGCCGGCGAGATGCGGGCCGCCTTCGAGCATGAGCGCGGTGACGGGCAGGTCGAGCTCGCCGAGCTGGTCGAGCGCGTCCGCGACCCGGGCGGGCTCGTTCTCGCCCGTCGCGGTGATCACGTGGGCGCCGGCCATCTCCAGCGTCTCGGTGGCCGAGCGCCGGGCGGCGCGGGAGACGATGACGGTCAGCGGGATCTCGGACGCGTCGCGGACCAGCAGGGAGTCGACCGGCAGGCGCGCCGTGGAGTCGAACACGACGCGACGCGGCTGGCGCTCGACATCCGGCAGGCGCGCGGTCAGCCGCGGGTCGTCGGCGAGCGCCGTCCCGATCCCGACGACGACCGCGTCGACCTCGGCGCGCCAATGATGGGCCAGCTCACGGCTCTGCTCGCAGGAGATCCACTGGGAGTCGCCGTCGCGCGTGGCCACCTTCCCGTCGAGGCTCGTCGCCGCCTTGAAGAGCACCCAGGGACGCCCGGTCCGCGCGTGCTTGCGGAACGCCTGGTTCTCCAGCCGCGCCCGCTGCGCCTGATCGCCGTTCGCGACGACGACGTCGACGCCCTCGTCGCGCAGGATCCCCAGCCCGCGGCCGCTGGCCTTCTCGGTCGGGTCGTCGCTCGCGACGACGACACGGCTGATGCCGGCGGCGAGGATCGCGTCGGTGCACGGTGGCTGGCGCCCCTGATGGCAGCACGGCTCGAGCGAGACGTAGAGCGTCGCCCCGTGCAGATCCGCCCCGCCGGCGGCGGCGATCGCCGCCGCCTCGGCGTGCGGCCCGCCGTAGGCGTCGTGCCAGCCCTCGCCGAGCACCTCGCCGTCGCGGGCGATGACCGCGCCGACGTGCGGATTGGGGCTCACCCTGCCCAGCCCGTGACGACCGAGCTCGATCGCGCGGTCCAGCAGCTGACGGTCGTCGGCGTTCGCGGGCACCGCCATGGAGGATACGGCTCGGCGCCCGCCGCCCCGGGTCAGGTGCAGCGGGCGTACGCGGCGTAGAAGGCCGTCCCGGCGATGCGCACGTAGCCCTGGGGGGGCAGGATGTTCGCGGTGTCCTGCGGGCTGTCGTCGACCGGGTCCAGGCCGTTGCGCAGCAGGATCGAGCGGCGCGCCGGGAGGATCGCCAGGCCCGTCCGCACGTCCGCCGCGGCGTCCTCGTCGCTGCGGGCCACGACGCGATCCTCGGGCAGGTCCATGATCCAGCGGACGTCGGGGATCAGCCGGTGGTTGGGGACGAGCACCGGCCCGCAGCGCGCGGCCGCGCGCACCTGCGGCTTGTCGAGCAGCTCCTTCAGCCCGACCCGGGCGTCGCCGCGCAGCGTCAGCTCGTTGCCGAGCCGCGCGAGGTCGACGCGCAGCAGCGTCCAGACGAGCGCGAACGCCACGCCCAGGGCCGCCAGCACGGTCCATGCGGTCCGCGCCCGCCCGTGCTCGAGCATCGTCCAGCCGCCGACGGCGACGCCCGCGAACAGCATCACCATGAGCGAGGGCACCAGCAGGTAGCGGTTGATGACGGAGAGCCCGGCCGCACCGACCATCACGAAGGTTCCCAGGCCGACGATCAGCAGCGCGAGCGGGACACGCACGCGGGTCGGCGCCAGCCACGTCGCGAGCCCGAGGCCGATGAGCCCGGCGATCGCGACGGGCAGCTTCACGAGCGCCTTCAGGAAGCTGACCATCGCCGTCGGGACCTCGCCGATCCCCTTGTTGCGCCCGAGCTCCTCGGCCAGGCCGCTCGTGTGGTTCTGGGAGAACAGCGGGTCGCCGGTGACGATGAAGTCGGTGCCCGCCCAGATCAGCGGCGCCGCGGCGACGAGCAGCGCGTCCTCGATCCGCTCGCGCCAGCTCGCCCGCGGGAACAGCCAGAGCCAGTAGACACCGCTCAGCACCCACGCCTCGGGGCGCAGGAGGCCGGCGAGCAGCAGCAGGACGAGCACGGCCCGGCCGCGGCGGGGCCGCGCGGCCTCCAGGACGGCGGCCCACACGATGAGCGCCAGGTACGGGATGTCGACGTAGCCGCGCGCCGCGAGGAACGGGAAGTCGAACCGGGTGCAGAGGATCACGCCGGCGACGACGCCGACGAGCGCGGTGAACGTCGTGCGCCCGAGGCGGTAGAGCCCGGCGGCGAGCACGACGAAGCTCGCGAGGGTCGCGAACACGAGCAGCCGGTCGCCCCAGTAGCCGAACAGCGCCATGATCGCGCCGAAGACGACGGCGAGCGGGTGCTGGGTCGGCGCGCGGTAGGCGTCGAAGGAGGGCAGCTCCCCTCCCAGCAGCTCGCGACCCCAGATCAGCGAGTACGTCGAGTCGTAGTTCGAGTACGTCGGGTAGGCGAGCGTCCCGGCGATGGTCGCCAGGATGAGGGCGCCGAGAAGCAGCGCCGGCCAGTTCCAGCCGCGGATCCGCGCGAAGGGAACGGGCGGGCCGGTGTTCGGACGTGCCGCCCGTTCGTCAGGCATACTGAGCGCGCGAGTGTACGGCACGACCTCCGCCTGACGCGTGCCGTAACCAGCCGCCAGTCGGCGGCGTACTCTGGCTGCACCGCATGAAGCTCATCATCCAGATCCCGTGCCTCAACGAGGAGGCGACGCTGCCCGCCACGCTCGCGGACCTTCCGCGTGAGGTGGACGGCTTCTCCACGGTCGAGTGGCTCGTCATCGACGACGGCTCGACGGACCGCACGATCGAGGTCGCGATCGAGCACGGCGTCGACCACATCGTCCGGCTGACGAACAACAAGGGCCTGGCTGCGGGCTTCCAGGCCGGCCTGGACGCCTGCCTGAAGCTCGGGGCCGACGTCATCGTCAACACGGATGCCGACAACCAGTACTTCGGCGGGGACATCCCCAGGCTCGTCGCGCCGATCGTCGACGGCCGCGCCGACATGGTCGTCGGGGACCGGCAGGTCGAGACGATCCCGCACTTCTCGCGCCTGAAGGTGCGGCTCCAGCACCTGGGCTCCTGGGTCGTGCGCCAGGCCTCGGGCACGAGCGTGCCCGACACGACGTCCGGCTTCCGCGCCTACAACCGCGAGGCCGCGATCCAGATGGCGGTCGTCTCGAAGTTCACGTACACGCTCGAGACGATCATCCAGGCCGGGAAGCTCCTCGTCGCCATCGAGGACGTCCCGATCGCGACGAACGAGAAGACGCGCGAGTCGCGGCTGTTCCCGTCGATGTGGGCCTACGTGCGCCGCAACAGCGTCTCGATCTTCCGCATCTACGCCCAGTACGAGCCGATGCGCGTCTTCACGACGCTCGCCGGCATCCTCATCGTCCTCGCCGCCGTCCCGTGGCTGCGGTTCTTCGTCGCGTGGGTCCAGGGCGACGGGGCCGGTCACGTGCAGTCGCTGATCTTCGGAGCCGTGCTCTTCAACGCGGCCGTCGTGATGGCCGCGCTCGGCGTCATCGGCGACCTGCTCGCGGGCCAGCGCATCATGACCCAGCGCGTGTTCGAGAAGGTGCGGCGGATCGAGCTGCAGCTCGACGTCCCGCCCTCGCACTACGAGCCCGGCGCGCGCCAGACCGGCCACGCGCCGACGACGGGCGCTCGCAGCGCCCCGACGCCCGAGGAGCAGCGCCAGTCCACCCAGGAGCAGGAGGCCGTCCGGCTGTGAGCACCAACGTCACGGTGGACCCCGAGGGGACCGTCACCGGCAACACCTACGACAAGTACGGGTCCTCCAACCCCGTCGTACGCCGCCTGATGGCGGCGTTCCACCGCAACCTCGACGAGCTGTGGGGCCTCGCGGCGCCGACGTCGATTCTCGATGTCGGGTGCGGCGAAGGCGTCCTGACCTACGAGTGGGCCGAGCGGCTCGGCGACGGGCGGATCGTCGGGATCGACCTCGACGACCCGCTGCTGCACGAGCAGTGGAAGACCAGGCAGCGCCCGAACCTCGACTACCAGGTCATGAAGGCCGAGAACATGCCGTTCGCCGACGACGAGTTCGACATGGCGACAGCGATCGAGGTGCTCGAGCACGTGCCGGACCCCGAGGACACGCTGTCGGAGATGCAGCGCTGCGCGAAGCAGTGGATCCTCGTCTCGGTCCCGCGGGAGCCGCTGTGGCGCGCGACGAACGTCGCGCGTGGCGCGTACTGGAAGGACATGGGCAACACGCCCGGCCACGTGAACCACTGGTCGAGCGGGGCCTTCAAGCGACTCCTGTCGCAGTACGGCGAGGTGGTCGAGCTGCGGCGCCCGTTCCCGTGGACGATGTGCCTCGTGCGCGTCGGTGACTGACGCCGCCGCCGAACTCGAGGACGCAGCCCCCGGCGGGGAGCCGCCATCGTCCTACGGCAGCGGGGCGCGGATCCTGTCGATCGGGATCGCGGCGACGGGGCTGTTCTCGTTCGCGTACTTCGCGGTCGCCTCGCATGTCCTGAGCGCCGAGCAGTACGGGCAGATCGCCCTGCTGTGGTCGGTCCTGTTCGTCGTCATCTCGGTGATCTACCGGCCGGTCGAGCAGCTGCTCTCGCGCTCGATCGCCGACCGGCGCGCCCGCGGCCTGCATTCCGGCCACCCGCTGCGCGTGCCGCTGAGCATCCAGGGCGGGTTCGCGGTCATCTTCCTCGCCGTGGCGCTCGCGCTGCGCCCGCAGCTCGAGGACCTGTTCGGCGGCTCCGCCTCGCTGTACTGGATCTTCATCGGGTCGGCCATGGCGTACGCGGCGAGCTACTTCGCCCGCGGCTACTTCGCCGGGCACCAGTGGTTCGCCCTGTACGGCGGCCTCGTCCTGTTCGAGGCGGTCTCGCGCTTCTGCTTCCCGGTCGCCGTGGCCGTCGGGATCGCGACCGGCCAGACGGCCGTGGCACTCGGCATCCTGGCCGCGCCGATCGCGTCGCTCGTCGTGATCCCCTGGGCGATCGCGCGGCACCGGCGCCTGGACGCGCAGGCCCCGGTGCCGGACCCGTCGATGACGATGCGGGCGGGGGCGGGCTTCGCGGTGGCGGTCGCCGGCATCCAGCTCGGCGAGCAGACGCTGCTGAACGCGGGAGTGATCGTCGCCGACGCGGTCTCGAGCGCGGCCGTCGCGGGCGCCGTCTTCAACGTCCTGCTGATCACCCGTGCCCCGCTGCAGCTCTTCCAGGCCGTCCAGACCTCGCTCCTGCCGCACCTGGCGGGCCTCGAGGCGACCGAGGGCGCCGAGGAGTTCTCGCGGGCGATCCGCGTCACGGTGCTCGCGATCACCGGGTTCGCGGCGGCCGTCGCGCTGGGCCTGCTGCTGATCGGCCCGTGGGTGATGCACCTCGTCTTCGGGGACGACACCGACTACGGGCGCTGGGGGCTGGCGGTCGTCGCCGTCGGCATGGGCCTGCATCTGATCGCCGGGACGCTCAACCAGGCGGCGCTGGCCCGGGGCCAGGCCTCCGCGGCGTGCGCGCTGTGGCTGCTGTGCGCGGCGCTGTTCGTCGCGTGGATGGCGGTGCCGGTCGTCAGCGACGTGCTGCTGCGCGCGGAGGCCGGGTACGCCGGCGCCTCCGCGCTGCTCTGCGTGCTCCTGTTCGGGCTGTACCGGCGCGACGCGGCGGCGCCGTAGCCCGCCGCCTCACTCCCAGGCCAGCGCCTTCAGCACGTCGAGCTTCGCCGCGCGCCGCGCCGGCCACACCGCGGCGAGCACGCCCGCGACGCCCGCGAGGACGACCAGGACGAGGATCTGCCCGAACGGGATCGCCAGCCGGAACCCGTCGAGCGGCTGGATGAACAGGATCGACAGCCCGAGGCCGACGACGCAGCCGACGATCCCGCCGATCAGCGCGGTGATGACGGCCTCCCAGCGGACCATCTTGCGGATCTGCCGGCGCGAGGCGCCGACGGCGCGCAGCATGCCGATCTCCCGCGTGCGCTCGCTGATCGAGAGCACGAGCGTGTTGACGATCCCGAACAGCGAGATGATCACCGCGAGCGACAGGAGCGCGTAGATCAGCCCGAGCAGCTGGTTGACCTGGCCCGTCTGCGAGTCGATGAACTCCTGTGCGGTCTGGGCCTCGCCCTCGGGGAACTTCGCCTTGAACAGCGCGTCGATGCGCTGCTGAACCGCCTTCTGATCGGCGCCCGGCGCGAGGCCCACGAGCCCGAAGGCGTCCTTGCGCTCGTCGAACGAGCGCTCGAGCAGCGGCAGCGCGACCGCGACGTCGGCGATCAGGCCGCCGTCGTCCTTGACGATGCCCTCGACCTTCAGGCGGACCTGCTCGCGCGTCGGCGTCGTCAGGGCGAGCGTGTCGCCGACCTCGAGCTTCTCGTCCTCGGCGAAGTCCTCCTTGAGGATCGCGCCGCCGGTCCCGAGCCGGGCGACCGCGTCGTCGGGCCCCTTCTTCGGCTGCAGGCGGTACAGCTCGGGGAGCGTCGCGGGGTCGATGCCGGAGATCGCGGTCTCCCCCGCGATGCCCTTCACGCGGGCCTTCGAGAACCGCACCGCGCTGACGGTGGACACGCCCTCGACCGTCCCGACCCCCTTGAGCACCTGTGCGGAGAACGGCGAGAAGCCGTCGACGTTGCGCACGAAGAAGTCGCCCTTGAAGTTGTCCTTCACCGCCCCGTCGATCGTCGCGGACACCCCGGCGGCGAAGACCGAGGCGAACGTCACGAGCGCGACGCCGATCATCAGCGCCGCCGCCGTCGCGGCGGTCCTGCCGGGTTGGCGCATCGCGTTGTCGCGCGCCAGGCGTCCCGGGAAGCCCGCGACCTTCTGGACCGGCCAGCCGATCACCGAGGACATCGGGCCCACGAGGTACGGGCTCAGCAGGGCGACGCCCATGAAGGTGACGACCGTGCCGATCCCGAGCTTCACGAGCGTGGCGTTCGTCGAGCCACCGGCGAACAGGCCGAGCGCGATCAGGATGACGCCGGCCGCGAGCAGCAGGGAGGCCGTGATCGTGAGCCGGCGGGAGACGTGGCCGACCGTCGGCGCGGCGGCCTCGCGCAGCGCCGCCATCGGCGGCACGCGTGTCGCGCGGATCGCGGGCGCCAGGCTGGAGAGCGCGGCGACGATCGTGCCGACCACGAGCGGCACGACGAACGTGCGCGGCTCGAACACGAGCCCGCTCCCCGGCAGGGCCACGCCGACCGCGACGAACAGCGCCTTGATGCCCGGCGCGAGCGCGAACCCGAGCAGCAGGCCGAGCATCGAGCCCAGCACGCCGAGCAGCACCCCCTCGGTGAGCACGCTCGTGAGGACCTGGCGCCGCGAGGCGCCCATCGCCCGCAGCAGGCCCAGCTCCCGCGTGCGCTGCGCGACGGTGATCGAGAACGAGTTGAAGATGATGAACGCCCCGACGAAGAGCGAGACGAAGCCGAAGACGAGCAGGAACGTCTTGAGGAACCCGAGGTTGTCGGTGATCTCCTGCGACTGCGAGCGAGCCTCCTCGGCGCCGGTGCGGACCGTGAGCTTCGGGTTCGCGAGCTGGGCCTTCAGCGACGCGACGAGCCGCTCGGGCGTCACGCCCGGCCTGGCGGCCGTCTCGATCGCGTCGAAGCCGCGCTTGCCGAGCATCCGCAGCGCCTCGGCCTGGATCAGCCCGACGACGGTGGAGCCGCCGAACGAGTCCACGCCGGCGAGCTGGGTCAGGCCGACGATCGTGTAGTCCTTGCGCGGCGCGGCGCCCTGCACCGTGATCTTGTCGCCGACCTTGAAGCCCTCCTTCTTCGAGGTCCCGAGGTCGATCACGGCCTCGTCCGCGGTCCTGGGGAAGCGCCCCTCGGAGACCGTCGACGCCTCGAACCGCGGGTACTGGGCGACGGACGCGACGAAGTTCGGCGCCCCGCCGACGCCGATGCGCTTCCCGTCCCTGCCGAGCACCGTCGCGGTGTCGAAGACCGAGCCCTGGGCGAGCTGCACGTCCGGGTTCGTCCGGACCTCGGCGAGCACCGACGGCGCGACCGTCGGCGCGGTCCCGCCCTCGTTGGTCGTGTCGATGAACTTCTTCGGCGTGATCGCCGCGTCGGTGCTCTTGTTCGTCTCCTGGAAGATCCTGTCGAAGCTCGAGTTGATCGTGTCGGTGAACACGTACGTCGCCGTGATCAGCGAGACGCCGAGCGCCACCGCGAGCAGCGTGAGGGCGAGCCGGAGCTTGCGGGCCATGAGCCCGCGGACGAGGACGCGGCGCACGGCTCAGGTCCCCAGGCTCTTCATCAGCTCGTACACGTCGTCGGCGGTGCCCGCCTCGCCGTCGTGGACGATCCGCCCGTCCTGGAGGAGCAGCAGGCGGTCGGCGACCGCCGCGGCATGGGCGTCGTGGGTGACCATCACGATCGTCTGCCCGAAATCGTCGACGGAGCGGCGCAGGAGGTCCAGGACGTCCTGGCCTGCCTTGGAGTCGAGGTTGCCGGTGGGCTCGTCGGCGAACACCACCGCGGGGCGTGAGGCGAGCGCGCGCGCGACCGCCACGCGCTGCTGCTGACCGCCGGACAGCTCGCTCGGCAGGTGCGCGAGGCGGTCGCGGATCGCGACCGTGTCGATGACGCGCTCCACCCACTCACCGTCGGGTGAGACCCCGGCGATCGACAGGGGGAGCTCGATGTTCTCGCGCGCCGTGAGGACCGGCAGGAGGTTGAAGGACTGGAAGATGAAGCCGACCTTCTCGCGGCGCAGCTGGGTGAGCTCCTTGTCCTCCAGCGCGCTGATCTCGACCCCGTCGAGCGTGACCGTGCCGCTCGTCGGCTGGTCCAGGCCGGCGAGGATGTGCATGAGCGTCGACTTGCCGGATCCCGAAGGGCCCATGATGGCCGTCAGCCGCCCGCGCGGGAAGTCGACCGAGACGTCGTCGAGCGCGCGGACCTCGGCCTCCCCCTCGCCGAAGACGCGGGTGACGTCGCGGGCGGAGACGATGGCGGCGACGGATGACTCCTGTGGCGCGGCGGCGGGGGTGCTCATGCCCGCAGCGTTTCACGTCCGCAGGCGGCGGCGCCAGCCGGGCAGACCCAGGGTTCACACTCTGGTTACCCCCCGGCCGCCGCGAGGATCCGCGCGTACGCGCCGGCGGGGTCCGGTGTCCCGAAGATCGCGCTGCCGGCCACCAGCAGTGTGGCCCCGGCTGCGGCGACCGGCCCGGCGGTGGACGCGTCGACGCCCCCGTCCACCTCGATCGGCACCTCCGGCCCGAGCAGCTCGCGCAGGCGCGCGATCTTGTCGAGCGCGGACGGGATGAAGGCCTGCCCGCCCCAGCCGGGATTGACGGACATGACGAGCGCCAGGTCGACGGCGACCTCGCCGAAGACCTCCAGCGGCGTCGAGGGGGTCACCGCGAGCCCCGCGCGGCAGCCGGCGTCACGGATCTGACCGAGCGCGTAATCCAGGTGCGGTGTGGCCTCGGCGTGAACGGTGATGGTGTGCGCCCCGGCGGCGGCGAACGCGGCGATCTGCGTCCGCTCGGGGCGATCGACCATGAGGTGCACGTCGAGGTGCACGTCGAGGTCGCGCAGCGCGCTGACGGCGCCCGGCCCGAGCGCGAGCGGCGGCACGAAATGGCCGTCCATCACGTCGACGTGGATGACGCGGGCGCCGGCGTCACAGACCGTCTGCACCTGCTCGCGCAGGCGCCCGTGGTCGGCGGCGAGGATGGACGGGGCGACCTGGATCGGCGGCATCTGCGCGGATTCTGGCGCGTGGGGCGGCGGGACGCCCTACACCTCGACGAGCATCGACGACCCGCAGTGCCCGCATTCGGTCGTCGCGGTGCTCGCCATGCGCACGATCGTCTGGTGCTCACCGCAGCCGGGGCAGACCGAGCGCAGCTCGAACCGGTGCAGGCAGTTGACGCAGCGGTAGCGACCGGGAACGCTGGAGGGCCGCAGCCACGGCTCGCGGCACGAGGGGCAGCGCAGGCCGACCTCGATCTCCTGATCCCCCATCGGGACGAGGGTACCGGCGGGGGCGGCGGGGTGGGCGCGCGCGGGTGCGTCGGCCGGGTTGCATGCGGGTTGCGACCAGTGACTGATCATTTCTCGCAACGAACGCGGCGCGCCGGTCACTCGCCGCGGGTTTCGACCGGTGACTGGCCGATTTCCGCCAAGCGGGGGCGCGACCGTCAGAGGGTCGCGCGCGCCGCGTAGAACCCGTCGGTCCCGTCCTCGGACGGCAGCGTGCGCCACGAGTCGTCGGCGGCGAGACGCTCCTCGCCCGGGTTCAGGGTGCACACGGCGTAGACGAGCGTGCCGCCGGGCCGCAGGTTCGCCCGCGCGGCCTCCAGCAGCGCGTCCTGCGCGTCCGCCAGCCCCGGCAGATCGTCGGGCTGGACGCGCCAGCGCAGGTCCGGGTGCCCCTGGAGCGTCCCGAGGCCGCTGCACGGCGGGTCGAGCAGCACCCGGTCGAACCCCGCCTCGTCGCGGAACTCGCGCGCGTCGGCCGTGACGATCCGGACCATTCCGGCGGCGTGCGTGCGCTCGCAGGTGCGCCCGAGCGCCTCGGCGCGGCCCTCGTGGCGCTCGACGGCGACGATCTCCCCCTCCCCGCCCATCAGGGCCGCGAGGTGCGTCGTCTTGCCGCCGGGTGCCGCGCACAGGTCGAGCACCCGCTCGCCGGGGCGCGGATCCACGAACACCCCGACCCGCTGGGCCGCCCGTGACTGCGGCGTGATCGCACCGGCGGCGTAGGCGGGATGGGCGAACAGGTCGAACGGGCCGTCCACGACGATCGTGTCGCCGTCCCGCGTCCCCGCGATGTCCGACAGCTCCACGTCGCCCGCGAGCGGGTTGACGCGCAGCGCCAGCTCCGCCGGCTCGTTGTCCGCCTTCAGCAGTGCGAGCGTGCGCTCGGCGCCGAGCCAGTCCCACCAGAGCTCCGTGAGCCACGCCGGGTGGGCGTGGCGGATCGCGGCGCCCGCCGGCGTGTCGTCGGCCGGCAGCTCGACGCCCTCGCGCTGCACGCGCCGCAGCACCGCGTTGACGAGCCGGTGGCCGGGGCTCGGCTTCGCGAGCTCGACGGACTCGTCGATCGCCGCGTGGTCGGCGATCCCGTCGAGGAACAGCAGCTGCTCGAGGCCGATGTGCAGCGCCGCGCGCACGGGGACGTCGAGCTTGCCCTTCGCGTAGCGGTCGCAGATCCAGTCGAGCGTGCCGCGGCGCTGGACGGCGCCGAACGCCAGGCGCTTGGCGAGCCCCCGGTCGCGCTGGTTCAGGCCCTGGGAGGCGCTGTGCAGGGCCCGATCGGCGTACGCGCCGCTCTGCAGCGTGCGCACGACGACGGTGTGCGCCGCGCGACGGGCGGGGCTGACGCTCACGGCCCGTCACCGGGGCCGAGGCCGAGCGCGGCGGCCTGGTCGGGGCGTCCGCGCGCCCAGTCGGCGTACGGCATCGGCCGTCCCCCCGGGGGCTGGACCTCGTCCAGGACGAGCGCCTCACCGTGCGCGTGGGCGCGCAGCACGCCGAGGAACGTCCCGTCGCCGAGGGCCACCCGGGCGCCGATGTGCGGGCTCAGTGCGCGGACGACGCGCGCCCGCTCGGCGGCGGACGCCGCCGGGTCGAGGGTGCGGACCTCGCCCGTGAGCTTCTCGGCATAGGTGACGAGCGACTCGTCCTGCTCGGCGAACGGCGGGCGCTCCTCGAGCGCCCGGACCAGGAGCATGGCGCCGAGCCCCTCCAGGCGTGGAGCC
>DAIPYF010000021.1:0-6086 GCA_036782855.1 Solirubrobacteraceae bacterium | reverse complement strand
GCCAGTGATCCGAAGGTGTCGTCCGCCGTGATCGGCTCGGTCTGCTGCAGGCAGACGGGACCGGTGTCCAGGCCGGCCGTCAGACGCATGATCGACACGCCCGTCTCGGCGTCCCCGGCCATGATCGCGCGCTCGATCGGGGCGGCGCCGCGCCACCGCGGCAGGAGCGACGGGTGCACGTTGAGGATCTCGTGGTCGGCGAGCAACGGGTCGCGGATGAGCGCACCGAAGGCGCACACGATCACGGCCTCGGGCTGCGCGGCGGCGATGCGCGCGACGGCGTCGGGCGCGTTGACGTCGTCCGGCTGGTCGAGGTCGATGCCGAGCTCACCCGCGAGGGTCGCCACCGGCGGCGGCGTCAGCGTCCGGCCGCGGCCGGCCGGACGGTCCGGGCGGGTGACGACGAGTTGCGGGCGGTGCGTGGTCTGCGCCAGCAGACGCAGGACGGCGGCTGCGAAGTCGCTCGTGCCCAGGTAGACGGTGCGCGCCACGGCCGGCTACGCCGCGGCGTCGTCGCGCTCGCGCAGGATGCGCATGGCCTCGCGCCGCTGGTCGCGGGGCGCGCGGTCGATGATGAGCACGCCGTCGAGATGGTCCATCTCGTGCTGGATCACCCGGGCCTCGAGTCCGGAGGCCTCGACGAGGACCTGCTCGCCGTGCGCGTCGCGGGCGGCGACCCGCACGTGGATCGGGCGCTCGACGTCGACCGCGACGCCCCGCAGGCTCAGGCAGCCCTCCTCGAAGACCTCCTGCTCCTTGGACGCCCACTGCAGCTCGGGGTTGACGAGCGCCTGCACGGGCCCGTCGCCCTCGACGCGGTAGACGAGCACCCGCCGCAGCCGGCCGACCTGCGTCGCGGCGAGCCCGATGCCCAGCGAGTCGGCCATCAGCACGCCCATCCGCTCGACCTCCGCGAGCAGCGCCTCGTCGAACGTCGTGACCGGCATCGCCCTGGACTTCAGGACCGGATCGCCGAACTGGACGACCTGCGCGAGCGCCGCCTCGCGGCGCGCCAGGACCTCCGGGTCCAGCGGCGGCGGCTCGTCGTGGGCGCCGTCGTCGGCCTCGAGCAGGTCGGCGTCGGGTGGGTGCTCGTGCTCGGCCATCGCGGCTGAGCAGTCTAGAGGGGCCGTGCGCGCCTACTGCGGGTCCACGTCGACGCTGAACGCCACGCCGCGGTGCGCGCGATCGGCCGCCAGCGCGTCGACCGCCGCGCCGATGGCCGTGACGGCGCGCGCGCGGTCGGCGGCCTTCACGACGACCTGGCTGCGGTGCTTGGCGCGCAGGCGAAACAGCGGTGCGGGCCCGAGGACGCTCGCGGCGTCCGCGGGCAGCGCCGCGTCCAGGCGCGCGCGCAGGGCGCCGGCCGCCGCATCCGGCGCGCCCGCCTCCTCCGCGGCGCAGACGACCCGCACGAGCGTCGAGAACGGGGGGTAGCGCAGCAGGCGCCGGCGCTGCAGCTCACCCGCGAGGAACCCGGGCGCGTCGTGGTGGGCGGCGCGCACGATCGGCTCGGCGTCCGGAACGAGCGTCTGCACGAGCACCCGCCCGTCGGACGCGCCGCGGCCGGCGCGGCCAGCGAGCTGCGCGACGAGCGCGAACGTGCGCTCCTCCGCGCGGAAGTCCGGGAAGCGCAGCGTCTGGTCGGCGTCCACCACCACGCCCAGTTCGACGTCCGGGAAATCGTGCCCCTTGGCGACCATCTGCGTCCCGAGGAGGATGCCGCGGTCCGCGCGCTCGAAGGCGGCCAGGACGGCCGCCGCCCCGCCGGAGCGCCCAGCGTCGCCGTCGAGCCGGAAGACGCGGCCCGGCAGCTCCTCCCCCAGCCGCTCGGTCCCGGTCCCGTGGCGGGCGATCGACGTCGAGCCGCAGTCCGGGCAGGCCGACGGCACCGGCTCGCGGTGGCCGCAGTGATGGCAGGCGAGTGTCGCGGACGCCCGGTGCAGCACGAGCGTCACGTCGCAGTCCGGGCACTCCCAGGCGCGGCCGCAGGTCGTGCACGTCAGGAAGTTCGACCACCCGCGGCGGTTCAGCAGGACGATCGCCTTGCGGGCGTCCACGAGCGCCTCGTGCGCGGCCGGGTGCAGCGCGCCGCGCACACCGCGCAGGTCGAGGATCTCGACGGCGGGCATCGGCGCGCCGTCCACGCGCGAGGGCAGGGAGAGGCGCCGCAGGCGCTCCCAGGACTCCGCGCGCGGCGTCGCGCTGCCGGCGACGAGCACGGCGCCGTGGTCGAGCGCCCGGCGCTCGGCGACGTGGCGGGCGTCGTAGCGCGGGTCGCCCTCGTGCTTGTAGGACGCGTCGTGCTCCTCGTCCACGACGAGGAGGCCGAGGTCGTCCATCGGCGCGAACACGGCCGAGCGCGGGCCGACGCAGATCCGCGCCTCGCCGCGGCGCAGGCGCAGCCATTCGTCATAGCGCTCGCCGGGCGCCATCGCGGAGTGCAGGACGGCGACCGTGTCGCCGAAGCGCGCCTGGAAGCGGGCGACGATCTGCGGCGTCAGCGCGATCTCCGGCACGAGCACCATCACCGTGCGGCCCGCGGCCAGCGTGCGCTCCGCCGCGTGCAGGTAGATCTCCGTCTTGCCGGAGCCGGTGACCCCGTGGAGCAGCAGACGCTCGCCGGGCGCGGCACGCGCAAGGTCCGCGAGCACGCCGCGCTGGTCGGCGGTCAGGGACGGCGGCTGCGCGCCCGCGCGCGCGCCCACCGCGGTGTGCTCGGGCGCCCGGCGCACCACGCGCGGTGCGATCGCCACGAGCCCGCGGCCCTCCAGGCGGCGCAGGGCCGCAGTGTCGGAGCCCGTGAAGCGCGGGAGCGAGGCGAGCAGCGCGGCCTGGGCGTCGGTCAACCGCTCCCCGTCCGCGGGAGCCCGGGCGGCCACGGCGTACAGCGCCGTCCGCGCCCGCACCCCCTTCGGCGGCAGCATGAGCGACAGCGCGCGCGCCGGGGTCGAGCAGTACTCGGCCGCGATCCACGGCGCGAGCGCGACGAGGTCCGGCGGGAGCGAGGCCTCCAGGACCCGGCGCGGCGCGACGACCTCGTGCTCGGAGTGCTCGGCGACCGCGGTGACGACGCCGAGGACGTCGCGCCGGCCGAACGGGACGACGAGAACCGAGCCGACCTCGACGCCGTCCGGGCACGCGTAGTCGAACGGCCCGCGCAGAACGCGAGCCGTCGTGATCGGCTCGACCCGCGCGACACCCGGCACGTCATCGAGGGTAGGTCCCGGCGCGGCGGTAGCCTCCCGGCCGATGGCACTCGAACTGCATCCCGGCGAACAGGTGATCTACGACGGGCGCCCGAGCTGGCGCTCGGTCATGGCGCTCTACCTCCAGGGGACGGTCGCGGGCCTCCTGGTCGGAGCGATCCTGTGGCTGGCGGCCGGCCCGTTCTGGGGCATCGTCGCGTTCCTCGCGTGCATCGGGATCGCCGTGCTCGTCGGCTTCATCCGCCGCGTGTTCGTGCGGTTCACGATCACCGACCAGCGCCTGCGGATCCAGCGCGGGATCGTCTCGCGCCGGGTCCAGCAGACGCGCATCGACCGCGTGCAGAACGTGAACACCCGCCAGCGGCCGATCGACCGCATGCTCAAGGTCGGCGCCGTCGACTTCGACACGGCGGGCACCGACGACTCGGACTTCACCTTCGACGGCGTGAACGACCCGACGGGCGTGGCGGCCGCGGTCGATCGCGCCCAGCGCCTGGCCGCCGAGTCGCGCCCCGGCGGCGGCCAGATCCCCGGCGGGCTGTAGACGTGACCGCTCCCGCGCGCCGGATGCCGGCGGAGTGGGAGCCGCACGCGGCGACGCTGATGGCGTGGCCGACCCGCCGCGAGCTGTGGGGCCCGACCTGGGAGGCCGCGCAGGCCGAGTACGCCGGCGTCGCGAACGCGATCGCCGCGTACGAGCCCGTCGTGATGGTCGTCACCCCGGAGGGCGCGGCGAGCGCTCGCCGCCGGCTCACCCGCGGCGTGGAGCTGCTCGAGGCCCGGATCGACGACTCGTGGCTGCGCGACAGCGGGCCGATCGTCGTCCGCGACGAGCGCGCTGAGCGCGTCGGCGTCCACTTCACCTTCAACTCCTGGGGCGGCAGGTACCTCCCGTTCGACCGGGACGCAGCGGTCGCCGGGCCGATCCTCGAGCACCTCGGGATCCCGCGCGAGCGCAGCGCGATGGTCCTGGAGGGCGGCGCGATCACCGTCGACGGCGACGGCACGCTGATCACGACCGAGCAGTGTCTCCTGCACCCCAACCGCAACCCCGGCATGACGCGCGGGCAGATCGAGGACGAGCTGCGCGCGCGGCTGGGCGTCGAGGCGATCATCTGGCTGCCGTACGGCCAGGCGGACGACCGGGACACCGACGGCCACGTCGACGGCGTCGCCGCCTACGTGCGCCCCGGCGTCGTGCTCGCGCAGACCGCGCCCGACCCGGCCCACCCCGACCACGAGCGGATGCGCGCGAACATCGACGTCCTGCACGGTGCCCGCGACGCCCGCGGGCGAGCGCTCGAGGTCATCGAGGTTCCCTGCTTCTCAGCCGCCGAGATCCAGGGCACCGAGCTCTCCGTGCCCTACGTGAACCTCTACATCGCCAACGGCGCCGTCATCGTCCCCCTCGGCCTGCACCCCAGCGACGACGACGCGCTCGCGATCATCGCCGCCGCCTTCCCCGACCGCGACACCATCGGCGTCCCCGCCAACGTCATCGCCTACGGCGGCGGCGGACCCCACTGCATCACCCAGCAGGTGCCGGCGGCCTGATCCATCACGCCACCGGCAGGCCTGGAGCAGCATCGTCAGCCCAAGACCGGAGCGAGAGATCGGGGATGCATGGCGTGGTCGGCGGGTAGGGGCCAGTACAGGTGTACGGCCCCTGCCCGACGGGCGCGCCAGGCGCCCCGAGATCCGCGACCACGCCTAAGCGGTCGCGGGTGCGGCGAGCCCGGCAGCGTCCGCGAGCGCAGCGGCCTTGTCCGTCCGCTCCCACGTGAAGTCGTGGTCCTCACGCCCGAAGTGGCCGTACGCGGCGGTCTTCTGGTAGATCGGCCGGTGCAGCTGCAGCTCTTCGCGGAACGCGCCGGGCCGCAGGTCGAAGTGCTCGCCGACGAGCTCCTGGATCCTGCCGCGCCCGATCCGCTCGGTGCCGAAGGTCTCGACCATGACGGAGACGGGGTGCGCGACGCCGATGGCGTAGGCGACCTGCACCTCTGCCCGGTCCGCGAGGCCCGCGGCGACGATGTTCTTCGCAACCCAGCGCGTGGCGTACGCCGCGGAGCGGTCGACCTTCGACGGGTCCTTGCCGGAGAAGGCGCCGCCGCCGTGGCGGGCCATGCCGCCGTAGGTGTCGACGATGATCTTGCGGCCGGTGAGGCCGGCGTCGCCGACGGGGCCGCCGATGACGAAGCGCCCGGTCGGGTTGACGAGGAAGACGCGGCGCAGCTCGGCCTCGTCGTAGAGGTCCTTGGGGAGAATCGGCTCGACGACGTGCTCCCAGAGGTCGTCCTTGATCGCGCCCTCGGCGCCCTCGGCGTGCTGGCTGGAGATGAGCAGCTGCTCGATCCCGACGGGCCTGCCGTCCACGTAGCGCACGGAGACCTGGGTCTTGCCGTCGGGGCGCAGGTAGTTCAGGCCACCGTCCTTGCGCACGTCGGTGAGCCGCTTGGCGAGCTTGTGCGCGAGCGCGATCGGGAGCGGCATGAGCTCGGGCGTCTCGTTGCTGGCGTAGCCGAACATCATGCCCTGGTCGCCGGCGCCGGCGACGTCGAGCCGGTCGTCGTCGTTGGGGTCGGTGCGGGCCTCGTAGGCCTGGTCGACGCCCTGGGCGATGTCGGGCGACTGCTTGTCGATCGCGTTGAGGACGGCGCAGGAGTCGGCGCTGAAGCCGAGGTCGGCGTCGATGTAGCCGATGCCGCGGATCGTCTCGCGGGCGATCTCCTGGACGTCCACGTAGGTGCTGGTGGAGATCTCGCCGGACACGACGACGAGGCCGGTGTTGACGAGCGTCTCGCAGGCGACGCGACCGTAGGGGTCGTCCTTGAGGACGGCGTCGAGGACGCCGTCGGAGATCTGGTCGGCGACCTTGTC
>DAIPYF010000020.1:0-19246 GCA_036782855.1 Solirubrobacteraceae bacterium | reverse complement strand
TCGTCTACGCCAACGTCGGCATCGCGAACAACCTGCCGCTCGCGTCCGCGTTCGCGACGGTCCCGATCGTGATCATGGTCGTCTACCTCCTGATCGCGCGCCGGCTCGGCGCGTTCGAGGCGCTCTAGTGGTTCGTCGCGGACGGATCACCGCGCAACGCCGCGGCGCCGGCGTCGTCAGGCAAGGACGCAGGATCCAGGCCATGCTGGTGGCATGGCCGGATCCGAGGACGCCGCATGGCGGCGACCGGCGTCCGGCGCTGTCGGTCGATCCTTTCGGGACGGGCCACTGACCGTGCCCGTCTCGGGAGCCACGCGCTGGGTGCTGCGGATCGGGTCCGCGGTGACGCTCGCGTTCCTCTACGCGCCGCTGGTCGTCATCTTCATCTACGCGTTCAACGAGACGACCGTGCAGCAGTGGCCGCCCGCGGGGCTGTCATTCCGCTGGTTCTCGGAGGCGTGGGACAACCAGGGCGTGCGCGATGCGCTGTGGACGAGCGTGAAGGTCGCGATCGGCGCGACCGGGATCGCGATGATCCTCGGCACGCTGGCCTCGTACACCGTCGCGCGCTTCGACTTCTTCGGGAAGACGTCGATCTCGTTCCTCGTGATCCTCCCGATCGCGCTGCCGGGCATCGTCACCGGCATGGCGCTGAACGCGACGTTCACGCAGGTGCTCGGCGTCAGCCTGTCGCTGTGGACGGTGATCATCGGCCACGCGACGTTCTGCATCGTGGTCGTGTTCAACAACGTCGTCGCGCGCCTGCGCCGCACGCCCGCGTCGCTCGAGGACGCCGCGGCCGACCTCGGCGCGCTCCCCTCACGCGGGTTCCGCGACATCACGTTCCCGCAGATGCGCTCGGCCCTGATCGCCGGCGCGCTGCTCGCGTTCGCGCTGAGCTTCGACGAGGTGATCGTCACGACGTTCACCGCCGGCAGCACCGAGACGCTCCCGATCTGGATCCTCAACAACCTCAGCCGCCCGCGGAGCCTCGGCGTCGTCAACGTCGTCGCCGTCGTCGTCGTGATCCTGTCGATCATCCCCGTCTACATCGCCCAGCGGCTCTCGAACGACCCGGTGACGGCCGTCGGCACGGTGCGCGACACCCCGGCCGAGCCGGGGATCTGAGCGGGCGCCGGCTGCTACCGGAGCTTCCGTGCCGCGATCACTGCCGCCCGTGCGTTGACGATGCCCCAGCCGAGCTGGTCAGACCACCCGGCCGTTCCCGCGGGCCTGCTGGCCGTCTGCTTGATGACCTTCAGCAGATCCTGGAGCTTGGCGCGCGGCGCCGCAGCGCGCACGCGCGCGGCGATGCCTGCGACTTCGGGCGCGGCCATCGAGTTCCCGGCCATCGAGGCGTAGGCGGTCTCGGCGCCCAGACTGGCCCGGCAGCCGCACGGTGCCTGCCCTGGCGGCGGGAACCGGGTGCCGGTGTCGAGCGTGGTCATGGTGCGCGGGAACGCGCCGAACACGCCCGTGACGGTCGACGTGCCGGCGGCGTTGACCGTGTCGGTGGCCGCGCCGTAGGCGGCAAGCGAGATGCCCGATCCGAACGCGGCGAAGGACGCGCGAGCATCGGCGAAGTTGGCCGAGGTGACGACAAGCCCTCGGCCCTGGGCGATGTCCTGTCCGGTACCGCGCGGTTGCAGCAGGCTCGCGGGCTGCGTGGTCCGGTCCTTCGGCTCATTCGGAGCGGCGGCGACGAGAATGACGTCCTTCTCGACCGCATAGTTGATCGCCCGCCTGATCGCGGCGACGGGCGCCCGTGCCTTGCTGGCGCCAAAGCTCATGTTGATGACGCCGGCGCCCGCATCGACGGCGGCGCGGATCCCCCACGCGACGCTCGCGTCGCGCAGGTCGCTCTTGACGATCAGCAGATCGCACCAGCCGCCGGTCCCGGCGAGGCCGACGCCGTTGTCTGGTGTCGCGCATGCGAGTGATGCGACGTGGGTTCCGTGGCCGTCCTCGTCAGTCGAGGGATCGGGATACTCCGCGTCGCTGGAGCCGGTCGCCGCGATCGCCCGCCTGAGGTCGGGATGGCCGGTGTCGGCGCCGCTGTCGATGATCGCGACGCGCACACGCTTGCTGGGCCGCGCGCCCACATCCGGGACGTGAAGGCGTGGCAGCGTCCACTGAATCGCTGTGCCCGCGGGCAGTCTGCCGCTGGTGTCGACGCGGGTGCGCGCGGGATCGATGGTGAAGGGCGCCATCCGCCCCTCAACCTGGGCCGACGCAACGCCGGGCGCGTGCCTCAGGCGCCGCGCAAGGTGCCCGGCGGTCTCGCCGGCGCCCGGGGTGAGCACCCGCATCCCCAGGCGCGCGTCCGCGAGACGCACGGTCGCCGAGGACGCGGTCAGCGACGGTGCGCCGGGTCGCATCAGGACGACGACGCGACCGGTGGTCGCGGCGGAAGCGGACGTCGGCGCCGCAGCGGGTGCCGCGCACACCAGGAGGGCGACGAGCAGGGTTCGTGTTCGGGGCATCACAACGGATCACGTGGCTCGGCGCACGGTGTGATGCACCCGACCGGAGTTCTTCGGCTGCTCTTCGCTTCGCGCTCAGACGGTGCGCAGGGCTTCGGTGGGCGAGAGCCGCGATGCACGCACCGACGGGTAGAGGCCGGCGATCGCTCCGATCAACAGCGCCGCCACCATTCCCCCCACCACCGCGAGGACCGGCACGACGGTCGGCTGCCCCTGCGCCGTCGAATAGATGGCGGTGACGATCGCCCCCAGCCCCGCGCCCACGGCCCCGCCGATCGCCGCGAGCAGCAGCGACTCGGTCAGGAACTGAGCGGAGATGTGGCGCCTCGTCGCACCGAGCGCGCGACGCAGGCCGATCTCCGACCGGCGCTCGAGCACCGAGATGACCATGACGTTGGCGATACCGACGCCGCCGACGAGCAGCGCGACGGCGCCGAGCCCCAGCAGCAATGAGGTGAAGGCGCCCTTGGCGGCGGCCTTGGCCTCGAGCGCGTCGGAGGGACGGCTGACCTGCACCTCCTCCGGGTGCTCGGGGTTGACGGTGGCGGGAATCAGCTCGCGCACGGCCGTGAGGTCACCGTCCGCGGTCCGCACGTACTGGCTCGACGGGTGTGCCTCGGTCCCGAACGCGCTCGCTGCCTGCGGCAGGCCGATCAGCGCCGTGCGATCGATCGAGGGCGCGAGCGTGACCGACTTCAGGATCCCGACGACCGTGTAGTACTGCCCGCCGATGTACACCGCCGGACTGCCCTTGACCGACGTGATGCCCAGGCGCTGCGCGGCGACGGAGCCCAGGACGACGGTCGGATACCGCGCTTCGGCGCTCGTCAGGAAGTGCCCGCTCGCGAGCTCGGCGCTCAGCGTCTGCGGAAGATTGAGATCGGTCGCGTCAACGCTGAGGCCGCTGGTGTCGTTCTCGTCGACGAGCGCGTTGCGGCGCGCGGTCGCCCCGCTGACGCTGTAGACCGCGGAGGCATCGTCCACCCCGCGCATCGATGCGACCTTGACGCCTGTCGTCTTGGGCAGTTCGGCGGTGTCTCCCAGGAACGACTGGCCGGCCTCGACCGTCAGGAGGTTCGTGCCGAGCCTGTCGATCGTGTTCAGCAGATCGGCCTGTGAGGAAGCGGAGATGCCGAGCACCGCGACCATCGAGGCGATGCCGATCGCGACGCCGACGGCCGACAGCGCTGCGCGCAGCTTGCGTGTGCGCAGGCCGACGCTCCCGACGGCGAACAGATCGGAGCCGAGCAGCCGACTCGGGGAGAGCTGGGGAGTGCTCATGCCGCGACCGGGTCGTGGATGGCGCTGTCGTCCACGATCTCGCCATCGCGGACGTGCACCTGGCGCGGCAGCGCGTCGGCCAGATCGCGGTCGTGGGTGATGATCACGAGTGTCGCGCCATCGCCGTTGAGCTCCCGCAGGAGCTCGATGATCTCCCGCCCGGTCGTACTGTCGAGCGCACCGGTCGGCTCGTCCGCAAAGACGATCGCCGGCCGGCCGACGATCGCGCGCGCGATCGCCGTGCGCTGCTTCTCGCCGCCGGAGAGCTGACCGGGCTCGTGGTTCAGCCGGTGACCGAGGCCGACGCGCACGAGCGCCTCCCTGGCGCGCTCACGACGCTCGCGAGACGGGACGCCGTTGTAGAGCAGCCCACCCGCGACGTTGTCCACGGCGCTCATGCCGTCCAGCAGATAGAACTGCTGGAAGACGAAGCCCATCCGGTGTGCCCGCAGCGCGGACAGCTCGTTGTCGGTGGCAGTCGAGGCGTCATAGCCGTCGACCATCACGTCGCCCTCGGTTGGACGATCGAGCGTGCCCATGATCTGCAACATCGTGGTCTTGCCTGAGCCGGACGGCCCGACGATGGCGACCAGGCCGCCGCGATCGATCGACAGGTCGACGGCCTTGAGGGCCTCGACCCCGCCGGGGTAGCGCTTGCTGACACCGCGCAGCTCGAGCGCGCGACCGTCGTCGGAGTGCAGCATCACTCCACCGCGGCGTTCGTGACGGTCATGCCGGCGTCGAGACCCTCGCCGGTGATCTCCACGTACCCGCTCGTGTAGCTCCCGGGCGTGACGCTCACGAGCCGGTGCTTCCCGTTCTCGACCACCTCGACGGCGAACTTGCCGCCGGGCTGCGCAAGCAGCGCAGTGACCGGGATCGCCAGAACATCCTTGGCGCGGCTCTGCTCGAACGTGACGATCACCGGTGCCTGATCGAGCGCGGTCCCGCGCGAGAACAGCCTGATCGTCACGGGAATGGTCGCCTTGGTACTCGACGACGAGTTGTCGCTCGAGGAGGAGCTCTCCTTGGTCGCGACCTTGCCGACGTCGCTGATCCGGCCGTGGACCGTCTTCCCCGACGGCAGCTCCACGCTCACGCGCGCACCCACCTTTGCCAGGGTCGACTTGGTGGTCTCCAGATCCACGGTGACGACCTTCCGCGTGGCCGTCGTGGTCAGGACGGTGTTCGCCGGCGAGGACGTGGCAGCCGAACTCGTGCCGCCGCCGCCGCTGCCGCTGCCGCCCGCGCTGCCGCCCGCGCTCGCTGCTCCCGCAGAGGGTGTCGCGGTTCCAGCGCCGGCACTAGGCGCCTGCTGCTGCCCGGCGCCGTTGCCTGCATTCCCGGATCCGGTGCTCGGAGTCTTGGTGCTCGGGGTCTCGGTACTCGTCCCGGGCGTCCCCGAGGTCGTCGGCGTCCCGGAGCTCGTCGGCGTCCCGGAGCTCGTGGACGGCGTGGTGGTCGCGGCCTGTGCGGCGTGCACACGGACGCCGCCCCTATAGACCGCGGCGACCATCGTGGCGCTCCCGGTGGACGACGGGTGATACGCGGCCGTGACGGTCGTCGCGGCCGAATCCGACGGCGTCGATGCGGTCGAAGCGTCGGTGGCGCCGACGGACGCCTGGGCGGACCCACCCGAGCTGCTGGACCCGCCGAGGACGACATCGACCGACGCGACGCGCCGCGAGTGGGACTGGAAGACGACGCGCCCGAACTCGATGACCCCGTCCTCGGTCAGCCCGTGGGCATCCTGCCAGCGCACGACTGCCGCGGTGGTCGCGGCTGTCCAGTCGCCGTCGACCTTCATGTCCTTCCCGGGGTCGTAGCCGAGGGCACGCAGATCGTGCTCGAGCTGGGCGACGTCCGTTCCCGAGGAGCTGGTTGAGCTGCTGAGTGTCCGCCACGCCGGTCGCGTCCCGTTCATCAGGATCACGGGAGTGGCGTCCACCTTGTACAGCGCGTGGTTCGGGCGCACGACGTCCCCCTCCGACGGGAGCCACGTGATCGTCCCGCTGAGGTGATTGGTGACCTCCCGAGAATCCGCGTAGCCGAGGGTCCCGGTCTCGCTGACGGTCTCTACGAGATCCTGGCGCTTGATCTGCGTGGTCGCCACGGACGTGCTCGGTGAGTCGCCGGACGCGGTGTCCGATCCCCCGCCCGAGGTTGCGATGACGACGGCAACGACCGCGACGCAAGCGACGCCGGCGGCCACCGCGACACCACGGCGGCTGAGCCGTCGCCGTCGGGGGGTGACATTCTCGGTGTCGGGCGTCGACGCATGGTGCTCCCGGTCGGCGGCCGCCTCCTGTTGATCCTGGATCGCCATGGTCAGCTTCCGTCGCCGCCGCCGGGGGGGCCACCAGGGCCGCCCTGTCCGCGCTGCGGAAGCTTGTCCTGGCACGCCTTTGTCGCGGCCTGGACCTTCGGGTCGCTCTGATCGAGCCGACCCCCGGCCGGCGGGCCGTTGCCGGCCCCCGGGTCCGGGAGGTCGACGCCGTTCTGGCGCATGCACGCGGAGAACTTCGCAAACGCGTCCTGGAACTCCTGGCGCTGCTCGTCGCTGATGTCGCCGACCGCCGCCTGCTGGTACTTCTGGCAGGCCTTCGCCGCGGCTTCGAGCTTCGTCCGATCGATGTTCGGGGCCCCAGCTCCGCCCTGTCCAGGGTTGTCGGGGATATCGACGCCGTTGTCGCGCATGCACTTCGTGAACTTCACGCGTGCGGCGTCCTGCGAGCTCGTGCTCGCGGTGGCTGACGAAGACGACGAGTCGGAACCGCACCCGGTCGCGACCAGGGCGACGAGAGCGGACATGAGGGCCAGGGCCGTCACCCGGCGGGGAATGGAGGAGCGCATGACCCGCAAGGTGCCGCCGCAAGACAAGAGCCGCGTGAGAGCAACCGAAGAGTTGTCGAAGAGGCATCTCGGACCTCACGAACCAGCGTGAGTCGCGTCGTACGAGATGACCGCTCAACCCAGGAAAGGACTTCCACCACATGAAGAGACTGCTCTCACACGCGACCGCCGCGGCGCTGGTGGCCGGATCGCTGACGACGGCGGCGCCGGCGCTCGCACACGATGTCGGCGGACACGGTCCGGGCGACCGCCGCAGCGCGTCGAGCACGCGCAGCACCGTTCCGAGCCGCGTGACGAACCGCCTGAGCCGCGCGTCAGCGGCACTGCGTCGAGCCGAGGAACGAATCGACGACGGCGACGCGGCCAAGGCCGTCGCGCAGCTCGCCGCCGTCCGGCGCGCGCTGTCGTCGGCCTCGCGGTCGGGCCTGAAGCATGTCGTGGCCGGTGACGATGCCGGCCCGGCGAGCGTGGGCGCCCTGCTCGGCGTCGAACACGACATCGCCGCCGGGGCCGTCGACAACTTCGACGGACAGGACGGCGACGCCGTGGACGCGCTCGCCACGACGCTCGACCGCGCTCTGGACGCGCGCGGCGAGGCGGTCGCCGCGATCTCGGCGCTCGGCGAGAGCGACCAGGGGGAGTTCAGCGATGTCCTCGACAGCACGTCCAAGGACCTCGCTGATGAGCTGGATGCGATCGACGAGGCACTGAGCGACGACACGCTCACGAGCGGCGCGAAGAGCGCGCTCGGTGGCGCCCGCACGAAGGTCACGGCGACGCGCAAGAACGTCGACGCGCGCGTCGACGCCCTCGGCTCCTCCCAGGACGAGGACGACGGCGGCTCGTGGGAAGAGGGCCCTCCGCCCCGCCCTGGGTTCGGGCTCCCGTAGCCCGGGGCCGGCGGGGGGGAGCGGCGGGGGGCCTGCAGGTGCGGGCCCCCCGCCGGCCCACTCTTACGGTCCTCTCATTCCCGCCCGGGATCGTCGCCCCGATCCGATGAGTCCTCACGCCCCGCGCGCCGTCCTGCGCCTGCTGCCCGACGAGCCACTGGCGCGCCTGGCCGCCGGGGGCAGCGAGCCGGCGTTCAACATCCTCTACGCCCGTCACGCCGCCGGGCTCACGACGTACTGCCGCCGCGTCCTGCGCAACGACGAGGACGCGCTTGACGCGCTGCAGAACACGATGCTCAAGGCATGGTCCGCGCTCGCGCGGCGCGGCGATGCGCCGCTGCGCCCGTGGCTGTACCGCATCGCCCACAACGAGTCCGTGTCGGTGTTGCGGCGCCGGCGCCCCCGGGGCGAGCTGCCTGAGAGCGCAACGCCGACGGCGGACGTTCATGAGACCGTGGCCGAGCGGGAGGAGCTGGCCGCGGCGATAGCGGGCATCGGCGCGCTCACCACACGGCAGCGCCAGGCGCTGCTGATGCGCGTGCTGGGCGAGGCCACCTACGACGACATCGCGGCGACCTTGCAGACGAGTCCGGAAGCCGCCCGTCAGTCGGTGATGAGCGCGCGGCGTGCCCTGCGCCGTCGCCGGGTGGCGGGCATCCTGCCGCTGCCCGCGTGGCTCGCCGAGCTCTGCGCGATGACGAGCTCGGGCAGCTCGGTGCTCTCGGGGCAGGTGGCGGGGAGAGCGACGGCGGCGCTCACCGCCGCGGGGGCGGCCCCTGGCGCCGGCCACGACACGGGCACGGCTGTGCGGCCTCCGCCGACCGTACACGTCCAACATCATCGGGTCACCGCCGTGACCGCAGCCGCATCAGCTCCAGCGACAGCGGTCACGCCCTCGTCGCCCTCGGCCCACGTCGTCAAAGCGACCGGTCCGACTCGGCGGCAGCGGCGTCTGACGACCGTGCGGCATGTTCCGTCGGGCGCTGACCGACGGGCCGCGCCCGACATCGGCGACGAGGCGCGGAACTGGACGCCGCCGGCGGACGAGATGCTCGACGAGCCGGAGACCGGACCGTCCGCGAGTCCCCGACGCCCCGACGACGTGGTGTGGACGGACCGTTCGGACGACCCGGCCGGTGCCCGGGGGCCCGGACCTCGGCCCCCGATGGTTCCGCCGGTGAAGCTGCCGGCAGTGCCCGACGCGCCGCCCGGCGCGGAACCGGACCTGCAGGACGCGCACGTCGCGCCGCCGGGCGCGCCGCCCGAAGCCGTGCCGGACGACCCGGCCGCACCCTGACGCTCTTACGCAGTCCTTCGCTCCCTCACACGCCGCTCTTCGAGTCGGCGGGTGTGATGAACCCTGTGACTTGCCTTCGGCCGTCGGACGCGGCCCAGGTGGGGCACCATGTCGCCCGCAGACGCCGGAGCCGCCCCGTGTCGCACGCACCCAACAGCCTGCTCGTCCCGATCGCCCTCGCGTCATGAGGGACCGGACCACCCCGCGACCTGGGAGCATCGACAGCGTGAGGATCCTCGTGGTCGATGACGAGCCGGCGGTGCGGGGCGCGCTCGACCGCGCGCTGCGCCTGGAGCACTACGACGTGCGGCTCGCGGGCGACGGGGCGGACGCGCTCGCGCAGCTGGCCGACGAGCCCGCGGACGCGATCGTCCTCGATGTCGCGATGCCCGGCATCGACGGCCTGGAGGTCTGCCGGCGTCTGCGCGATGCCGGCGACCGCACACCCGTCCTGATGCTCACGGCGCGCGAGACGGTCGACGACCGTGTGGCCGGGCTGGACGCGGGGGCCGACGACTACCTCGTGAAGCCGTTCGCGCTGCGCGAGCTGCAGGCGCGGCTGCGCGCTCTGCTGCGCCGCACCGACGACGGCCCAGGCAGCGCGGTGCTGCGCTTCGCCGACCTCCGGCTGGACCCCGCGACGCGCGAAGTGCACCGCGGCGAGCGCGCGGTCGAGCTGACGCGCACCGAGTTCGAGCTGCTCAGCCTGTTCCTTGAGCACCCCCGCCAGGTGCTGACCCGCTCGCAGATCTTCGAGCAGGTGTGGGGCTACGACTTCGGTGCGACCTCCAACGCGCTCGGGGTGTACATCGGGTATCTGCGCCGCAAGACCGAGGAGGGCGGCGAGCCGCGCCTCCTGCACACGGTGCGCGGCGTGGGCTACGCGCTGCGGGAGTCGTAGGCCCGCGCGTGCCGCTGCGGCGACGGATCGGCCTGCTGACCGCGCTCGCGGTGGGGATCACGGTCCTCGCGGCGAGCGTCGTCACGTACGTCGTGGTCCGCACCGAGCTGCGCGACCAGGGGGACTCGGCGCTCACCGCGCAGGCCGACCTCGCGCGCCGCGCCGCGCAGCGTGCCCCCGCCCCGTTCCCGGCGGGGAGGGGGGCCCGGGCGGCCCCCGCCGGGGCGCGCCCCCCCGCGCCGCGCCGGCGCGCCGCCCCCGCCTTTCCCTGCGGGCGCAACACCGCCGGCGGGCACGCCGACCGCCGTCCCGCTTCCGCCGCCGTCCTTCGGCGCGCCGACGGCGATCCAGATCATCGGCCCGCAGGGGCGCGTGGTCCGGCTGCCGACCTCGCAGGTCGAGGTGCCCGTCACCGCCGCGGACCGCGCCGTGCGGACCGGGTCGCCCGCCTTCTTCAGCGAGCGCGACGCGGGCGGCAGCCGCCTGCGCGTGTACACGTTCAGCCCGCGAACCGGTGTCGCCGTCCAGCTCGCGCGCTCGCTCGACGGGGTCGACAGCGTGCTGCGGCGCCTGCGGATCGTCCTGGGCCTCGCGCTGCTGCTGGCGGTGCTCGCGGGCGGGCTGCTCGGGCGGCTGTTCGCCAACCGCGCGCTGCGTCCCGTCGCCGACCTCACCGACGCCGTCGAGCACGTGGAGCTGACGGGCGACCTGTCCCCGCGCATCGCGGTGGACGAGCGCGGCGAGCGCGACGAGGTCGGCCGGCTCGCGGGCCGCTTCAACGCGATGCTCGGCCGGCTCCAGGCCTCGCGCGCCGAGCTCGACGCGTCGGTGGACGCGCAGCGCCGGCTCGTCACGGACGCCTCGCACGAGCTGCGCACCCCCGTGACGAGCGTGCGCACGAACGCCGAGGTGCTGCGCGAGCGGCCGGACCTGCCCGTCGAGGAGCGCAACGAGATCCTCGACGACGTCGTCGCGCAGGCGGACGAGCTGGGGCTGCTCGTCGCCGACCTGATCGAGCTGGCGCGCGACGGCGAGCCGCCGAACGCCACCGAGCGCGAGGAGGTGCGGCTCGACGAGCTCGTCGCCGAGGCGGTCGCCCGGGCGCGGCGCCTCGCGCCGGGCGCCCGGTTCGAGCTGGAGGCGGAGCCCGTCGTCGTCGAGGCCCATCGCGAACGCCTGAGCCGCGCCGTCAACAACCTGCTCGACAACGCCGTCAAGCACGGCCCGCCCGGCGGGCCGGTCGAGGTGCGCGTCGGTGCCGGCGGCACCGTGAGCGTCCGCGACCATGGCCCGGGCATCCCTGCCGCCGAGCGCGAGCACGTCTTCGACCGCTTCTGGCGCGGAGCGGACGCCCGCGCGCGCCCGGGGTCCGGCCTCGGCCTGGCGATCGTGCACCAGGTCGCCGAGAGCCACGGCGGCTCGGTGACGGTCGAGGACGCCCCCGGCGGCGGCCCGCTGTTCCGGCTGACGCTGCCGCTCGCGGGCTGAGGCGGCGGCCGGATCGAGCGTCGTCACCGCAGCTCGATCCGCTCCTCCCGGAGCGTGCCTCAGGTCGCGTCGGGCTCGCCTGCCGCGTAGTCCTCGGACCCCATGATGTGCAGCGACACGTACGGCTCGTCCCCGACGACCCAGCTGTCATGACCGGGCGGCACGTAGAACAGCTGCCCCGGTTCCATCACGCGCTCCACGCCGTCGCGCATCGCCGCCATCGCCCGTCCGCTCAGCACCAGGCCGACGTGCTCGACCTCGCACCACGCCTCGCCGGTCGCGGCACCGACGTGCTCGCTCCAGCGCCACCCCGGCTCGTAGCTCGCGCGCCCCAGCGTCATCGGGCCGACGCGATACAGCTCAAAGCGCCCCTTCACGAACTCCCGGGTCTCGGTCGGGTCACCCAGCGCGATCAGCTGCAGATCCATGCGCCGACACTACCGCGGCACCGGAGCTCGCCGGGCAGACCGACGACACCCCGCCCGTCCGGGCGAGGTTCGGGGACGGTCACCCGCACAGGAGTCGTGCTCGAAGCCGAGTCGTCGCCCAAGCGTCCATGACCGCGCCGCCTTCTCTCGTCACACGCCGGCGCGACCGAAGCTGCCAGGGTGATGCCCGAAGCTGACCGGCCGGCGCCTGCGCCCGCGACTCCTGGCGCGAGCGCGCGGCGTGAGTACGAGAGACGCAAGGCCAACCGCGAGCGTCGCGTCCGCGACCGGCATCCGCATCTCGGCGGACTCCTCTTCACGCTTCAGGAGGAGCCGCAGCACGAGCGAGCCTGGGCACGCGGCGCCGCCGGCGAAGTGGCCGTTGCCGCGTCGCTCACGCGTCGATGCAACGACTCCGTGGTCCTGCTCCACGACCGGCGCATCCCCGGATCACGAGCCAATATCGACCACATCGCCATCGCTCCCTCAGGGGTGTGGGTCATCGACGCCAAGCGGTACAGCGGGAAGGTCCACGTCTCGAAGCCCGTCTTCGGACCGCCACAGCTCAAGATCGACGGCCGGAACAGGTCCAAGCTCGGCGCCGGGCTCTCACGACAGGTGGCCACCGTCCGGCAGGCACTCGCGGAGGCCCGGGTCACCGTGCCGGTGAGCGGCGCCCTCTGCTTCGTCGATGCGGACCTGCCCCTCACCCGGACGCTGACGTTCGAGGGCCACCTGCTGGTCTACCCCAGGGCACTCGCCAGGCGGCTCAACGCATCAGGCGACCTGACAGGCGAAGAGGCGCACCAGGTTGCCGAGATCCTGGCCACGCAGTTCCCGGTGGCCTGAGCGCAAGCTCGGACCCGCATCGCCCCGCCCGCCGGACGACCTCGCTCCGCACCACGAGCGTCCGCACCCGCACGCACCAGCGCGCAAAGGCGCCGAGCACCCCTACGCAGACGCAGCAGGCCGCCCCGCAAGCCCACCGAGCAGCCCGAGCAGCTCCCCGATCTCGTGGCTCTGCTCGAGCGGATGACGCAGCGGCAGCGCGTCGTGGACCTCGTAGCGGTTGCGCCGGCCTTCACGCTCACGGCTGATGTAGCCGGCCTCGACGAGCTCGGCGACGATCCGCTGGGCGGCGCGCTCGGTGATGCCGACCTCGGTCGCCACCTCCCGCAGGCGGATTCCGGGGTCCCGGGCGATGCACAGGAGGACGTGCGCGTGGTTGGTGAGGAAGGTCCAGGTGCTCATGTTCGCGCCGGAGCGTATCGGTATTCACGTAGCTTGACATACGCAATCCGTGTCGTCTGACTTCCTTGGGGATCCCGGCGCAGCACGACGTCACGCCTTCCCCGGCCTCCCGGACCTGCGCCCGCAGCGCGCCATCGGCCGCGGACGGTATCGTCGCCCGCAATGCTGGCTTCCCCGGCTCCGGCCGGAGACCCCGACTCCCCCGCCTCCGCGCGATGACCGCGCTCGGGATCCTGGGTGTGCTGGCGCTCGTGATGGCGAACGCGTTCTTCGTCATCGCCGAGTACGCGCTCGTCACCGCGCCGCGCGGGCGGGTGCAGGAGATGGCCGACGACGGCAGCGGCGGCGCGCGCGTCGCGCTCACGCTGATGGACGACCCGGTGCGCTTCATCGGCACCGTCCAGGTCGGCATCACCGCGCTCGGCATCGCCCTCGGCGCCCTCGGCGAGCCGGTGTTCCGCGAGGTCTTCGACCCGCTCGTCGCCGCCTGGATCTCGTTCGCGCTGTCGTTCGCGATCATCACCTACCTGAGCGTCGTGCTCGGCGAGCTCGTCCCGAAGGCGCTCGCGCTGCACCGCGCGGCACCGGTCGCGGCGCTCGTCGCGCGGCCGATCGCACTGCTGCAGCGGATCATCTCCCCGCTCGTCTGGGTGCTGCAGGGCTCCGCCCGGCTGGTCCTGCGTCCGCTCGGGGTGCCGGCGGCGCCCGCCGGGGCGACCGTCCACACGGTCGACGAGCTGCGCGGCATCGTCGCGGAGGCCGAGGACTCCGGCCTCATCGAGGAGGCCGAGGAGGAGATGCTCTACCGCGTCTTCGACTTCGCCGGCCAGGAGGCCGCGGACGTCATGGTTCCCTCGTCGGAGGTCGTGACGCTGGACGGCTCGCTCTCGGTGCGCGACGCGGTCGAGCGCGCGCTGCAGGCGCCGCACAGCCGCTTCCCGGTCGTGCGCGGCTCGATCGACGACGTCGCCGGGGTGCTCGCGCTGCGCGACCTGACGACCGCGCTGCACGCCGGCGACCAGCGGACGATCGACAAGCTCGCGCGCGACCTGCTCGTCGTCCCCGAGACGAAGGACGTCGGCGCGCTGCTGCAGGAGATGCGCAAGGGCGGCGCGCAGATGGCGCTCGTCGTCGGCGAGTACGGCCGCACCATGGGCATCGTCACCCTCAACGATCTCGTCGAGGAGATCGTCGGCGAGATCGAGGAGGAGTACGGGCTTCCCGACGAGGCGGTGCAGGAGCTGCCCGACGGTCGCCTGCGCGTGTCGGGCAGCTTCACGTGCGACGACTTCAACGAGACCTTCCACACCGATCTGCCGACCGAGGACTACCGCACGCTCGGCGGCCTCGTGTTCGGCGAGCTGGGGCGGGCCCCGCGCCGCGGCGACGGCGTCACGGTCGCCGGCGTCGAGCTCGGCGTCGAGGAGATCGACGGGCCGCGGATCGCGAAGCTGCTCGTGCGGCTGCCCGCGGCCCCCGGGACCGCCTAGGCGGGAGGCGGGCCGCGCGTCGGGGCCGAGCCCGGCTGCACGACCGGGAGGCCCCGCGTCACCAGCAGCCCGAGCAGCGCGATGATCGCGAGCAGGGAGAGTGCGGTGCGCAGCCCGTCGATACGGGCCTGCTCGTTCTCCTCGACGACGGCGTCGGCCGTCGCCGACGGCACGCCCGCGTCGTCGAGTGCGACCTGCAGGTCCTCGTCCGACAGGAACGGCACGCCGCTCGTGAGCTGCGTCTGCGCCTGCGCGGCGAGGTTGGCGGGAACGTCAGGATTGCCCTGGATGCCGGTGAAGAACGACGCCGTCAGCGCCGAGATGAGCACGGCGCCGGCGAGCGCGGTGCCGATCGATGCGCCGAGTTGCGTGCCGGTGTTCTGCAGGCCGCCCACCTCGCCGCTCTGCTCGTCGGGCACGGACGACACGGTCGCCGCGCCGAGCTGCGAGGCCATCGCGCCGAGGCCGGCGCCCGCCAGCAGCAGCGGGCCGGTGATGATCTCCGGTCCGGCGCCGACGTCGAGGAGCGCGACGAGCAGCACGAGGCCGGCGAACAGGAACATGAAGCCGAGATTCACGACGCGGCGCGGGCTGGCGTCCGGCCGCAGCTTCGGGACACCGACCGCGAACGCCAGCAGCGTCAGGGAGAGGGGCAGCAGGCGCACGCCGGTCTCGATCGCCGACAGGCCCAGCGCGACCGAGAGGAACAGCGGCACGACGAAGAACAGCCCGGCCTGCACGCAGAACATGAAGAGGAACGACAGGACCCCGCCGCGCAGCTGCACGTTGCGCAGGAGCTTGGGATTCATGAGCGCGCCCTCGCCGCGCTCGAGGCGCCGGCGCTCCCACGCGACGAAGAGCGCGAGGAGGACGCCGCCGCCCAGGATCAGCCAGATCACCGGGGAGAGCCCGAGCCATTGCGGGGCGTCCGCCTTCGGCTGCACGAACCCCCACGTGCCCGACTTCAGGATGCCCATGACGATCGCGCCGAGCCCGAGCGCCGAGAGGCCGGTGCCGACGAGGTCGAGCTTGACCCCCTCCTCGGCCGGCGTGTCGTTGACGCGGCGCGCCAGCACGAGGATGACGAGCACGATCAACACCTCGCCCGCGAACACGTACCGCCACGAGGCGTAGGTCGTGAACGCGCCGCCGATGAGCGGGCCGAGCGCGGCGGCGATCGCTCCCGCGGCCGCGACGAGCCCGTAGGCGCGCGGGCGCTCGGACTTGCCGAAGTTCGAGGCGACGAGCGCGACCGTCGCGGGCATGATCAGCACCGCACCGAGACCCTCCAGGCCCGACCACCCGATCATCAGCACCGTCAGGTTCGGCGCCAGCGCAGTCGTGAGCGACCCGCACGCGTAGACGACGCAGCCGATCGTGAAGGCGCGCTTGCGCCCGAGGATCTCGCCGATCTTGCCGCCCGTGATCATGAGCGAGGCCATCACGAGCGTGTACAGCGTGATCGCGGTCTGGATGCCGGTGACGGTGGTGTCGAGGTCCTTCGCGACGGTCGCGATCGCCGTGTTCATGACGGTCGTGTCGAGCGCCATGACGAACTGGCCGGCGGCCAGGGTCGCGAGGATGAGCCCCGCCCCCTTCGCCGCCGTCGTCGCGCCCCCGCTGCGTGCCATGTCGCCGGCGTTCACCGCGGCGACGCTAGCCGATGGACCGGGCGGTCGTGCTCAGGCGCCGGGCACGCCGGCCTCGAAGACCATGCGCGCCTCGTCCGAGGAGATGTAGATCGTGCGGGTCCGCGGCCCGCCGGTGATGCGGATGCCGTGCGGGGCCAGCGGCGGGATGATCAGCGTGTCGCCGGCGCGCAGCGTGATCCGCTCGTCCCCGACGTACGCCTCCGCCTCGCCCTCGAGCACGAGCGCGATCACCTGCAGTGGTGAGACCGTCGGCGGCAGGAAGTGATCCGGCCCGCCCTGCCCGACGAGCACGGTCGCGGCGGGCGTCTGCGCGGCGACGCGCACGGCGCCGCTTCCGGTGATCGAGTCCTCGACCGGCAGCACCGGGACGTCGGCCGCGCGGATCACCTGCGCGTGCCCGGGCACCTGCTGGGCGAGACCGAAGAGGTCGGCGCCGTGCAGGTCGAGCTCCTGCACGATCCGCGTGAGCGTGAGCAGGCTGGGGCTGGCGAGGCCGCGCTCGACCTTGCTGACGTGGGCGGGTGACAGGTCGCACTGCCGGGCGAACGCGCGCAGCGAGATGCCGCGGGCCTCTCGGCGGCGGCGGATGACTCCGCCGACGTCGGCGGCGGTGTCCGTGGGGCGGGCTGCTGCGGGTGCGTCGGTGTGCATCGTCGGGCCCGTCAGTCTGGCAGACACCGCGAGCATCGCGCCTCAGGCCGCGCGCAGGATCAGCCGGTTCCCCGAGGGGTCGGTGAGCGCCGTACCGGCCGCGTCGTCGACCGTCGGGACGCCGGCCTCCGCGACCGCCGCGAGCAGCTGATCGAGCGCACCGGTCTGCGGCAGCACGATCTCGAACGCCTCGAGCCCCATCGCCCCCGCCGGCGGCGCGGGCGCACTCGCCCCGTCCCACAGGTTCGCGCCGAGGTGATGGTGGTAGCCGCCGGCGCTGAGGAACAGCGCGCCGGGGTAGGCGCGGGTCGTCACGTCGAAGCCGAGCACGCCGGCGTAGAACTCCTCGATCTCCGCGAGGTCGGCGACGTTGAGATGCACGTGGCCGAGCACGGTCCCCGCGGGCATCAGCGGCTCGGCCCCCTCGGGCAGCTCGGCCATCACCGACTCGATGCCGAGCGGCAGCGTCGCCATGCGCAGCGCCGCGTCGTCCCACTCCCACTCGTCGGGGTCGCGGTCACGGTAGATCTCGATGCCGTTGCCCTCGGGATCGCGCAGGTACACGGCCTCGCTGACGAGGTGGTCGGAGGCGCCGGTGAACTGCCAGCCGCTCTCCGTGACGCGCCGGATCGCCGCGGCGAGCGCCGCGCGATCGGGCACGAGCAACGCGAGATGGAACAGCCCGGTCGTGCCGCCCGGGCGCGGAACGGCGGCCGGACGGTGCAGCAGCTCGACGAGCGGCGCGCCGTCGTCGGCCCCGAGCCTCGCGGCGTCGTGCTCGCGCGCGAGCACGCGCAGGCCCACCGTCCGCTCGTAGAACCCGGTCATCCCGTCGAGGTCGCGCACGGTCAGGCGCACGGCGCCCAGGCGAGTCTGCGGATCGATACGCACGCACCGGACGATATTGCCCGTCATCCTGTGACTCCATGAGCGACGATCTCACCCCTCCCGGCCCCTGGCGTGTCGACCCGGAGCGCTCCACCGTCGGGTGGTCGGTCAAGCACCTCGGCGTGAGCACCGTGCACGGCACGTTCACGACGTTCGAAGGCCATCTGGACGGCGATCGCGCCGGCGGGTCCGTCGCCGCCGACTCGGTGCGCACCGACGACGAGCAGCGCGACGTCTTCGTGCGCTCCGACGACTTCCTCGACGCGCAGGCGTTCCCGCGGATGTCGTTCTCCGCGCAGGCGGCGCCCGGTGACCCGGCGACGCTGGACGGCGAGCTGACGATCCGCGACACGACCCTTCCGCTGACGCTGCGCGTCGAACGCGGGCCGGCCACGGCGGACGCCGTCGAGCTGCGCCTGCGCGGAACGCTGCGCCGGCGCGCGTACGGGCTGAAGTTCCACCAGGCCATGGGCGCCGCCGACCGCGGCGTCAGCGACGAGGTCGACCTCGCGCTGGACCTCGTGCTCGTGCCCGCCGGCTGAGTCAGCCCGCGACGATGACGACGGCGGTGGCCAGGCCGAGCACGGCGGCGCCGAGCAGCGCGCCGACGAGGATGCGGTCGTCGGCCGCGACGTACTCCCCGCGCGGCAGCGCCGCCTCGACGGCGGCGCGCCGGGCGAACGCGTAGACGAGCACGAGCACACCGAGCAGCGCGTAGCCCGCTCCGATGGCCTCGTAGGGCCAGGTCGTCGTCTCGTCGGCGAGCGACGGGACGATCTTGCCGACCGTCAGCGCGAGCGCCGAGAAGCCCAGGCCCGTGCGCACCCATGCCAGCCAGGTGCGCTCTGCGGCGAGCCAGGTGCGGCGGGTCGCATCACCGGTGTCGAACGGCGCGGTCACTGCCCGCATGTTCGCAGGGGCCCCGGCTCTCAGAACGCCCACAGAGTCCGCGCGCACCCTGATGTGGCGCCCGGATCGACGCGTCTGCGGCCCGTTCAGCGGGCTCGAGCCGCGTCGATCCGCGCCGGCCGCGCGCGGTACCGGTGGCATCGGGACCCCCGGGGGCCTAGTCTCTCCGGATTCCCCAGCTGTCGAAAGGATCGTCCATGCGCAGGATTGCGCTCGTCTTCACCGCCCTCGCCGCCACGCTCATCGTGGCCGCGCCGGCCTCCGCCATCCAGTCCATCCAGAAGGCCGAAGTCAAGGTCACGCCGAACGTCGCCGGCACGAAGGCCAAGCCGCAGGCCGTGTCGATCTCGGTCCGCGCCTACTTCGACTCGATCTCCGCCGACCTGGACCAGCAGGTCCAGTTCGCCACCGTGCGCGGCGACGTGTTCTTCCCGAAGGAGGGCCTGACGAACAACAAGCTCTTCCCCGGGTGCGACCCCTCCGTCATCTTCCAGGACGAGAAGCAGTGCCCGCCCGAGTCGAAGATCGGCACCGGCACCGCCCGCGGCATCGGCCTCGGCCTCGATGAGCAGGTCGTCCTCACCGCGTTCAACCTGCCGGGTGGCAAGGGCGGCGCCGTGCTCGTCGTCGGCGATTCCCCGCTGATCATCCGCGAGGTCGTCGTCGCGAACCTCAAGACGCTCACGAGCGACCCGCTCTACAAGTACCAGCTGTCCTTCGAGGTGCCGAAGAACCTGCAGTCCCCGGCCCCGGGCGTCATCGCCGCGGTCAAGGACTTCAACCT
>DAIPYF010000019.1:15428-19606 GCA_036782855.1 Solirubrobacteraceae bacterium | reverse complement strand
GCGGGTGACCGGGCGCGGCCCCGCCCTCGGCGGGGTCCTGACGCGCTCCCAGGGCGACGCAGACCAGAGCCTCGCCGGCTCCGACCTCGTCGTGGAGCTGATGGGCGGCGTCGAGCCGGCGCGCGACCTCGTCGTCCGCGCGCTCGCCTCGGGCACCCCGGTGGTGACCGCGAACAAGCAGCTCGTCAGCCGGCACGGGCCCGAGCTCGCCGAGGCGGCCGCCGCCGGCGGCACGACGCTGCGCTTCGAGGCCGCGATCGCCGGGGTGGTCCCCGTCGTGCGGGTGCTCGGCGAGTCGCTCGCCGGGGCGCGGGTCGACCGCATCCACGGCATCGTCAACGGCACGACCAACTTCATCCTCAGCGCGATGGCGGCGACGGGCGAGGCCTACGTCACGGCGCTCAAGGAGGCCCAGGAGCTGGGCTACGCCGAGGCCGACCCGACCGAGGACGTGAGCGGGGGAGACGCCGCGGCGAAGATGGCGATCCTCGCCCGCCTCGCCTTCGGGCAGTGGGTGCACCTCGATGACGTCGTGTACGAGGGCATCGAGCACCTGACCGTGGACGACATGGCGTACGCGCGGGACTTCGACCTCGCGCTGAAGCTCGTGGGGACGGCCGAGCGGCTGCCGGGCAACGCCCTGTCGGTCCGCGTGCATCCGGCGTTCCTGCCGATGACCCACCCGCTCGCGAGCGTCGAGGGCGCCTTCAACGCCGTGACGATCGAGTCGCCGGCGATCACCGAGATCACGCTCTCGGGGCCGGGCGCCGGCGGGTCCCAGACGGCGTCGGCAGTGCTCGGCGATGTGGTGAGCATCATGTCCGGGGCGCCGCCGCTGCCGTCCGCGGAAGGGGCCGCGACGATCACCACGGACATCGAATCGGCCTTCTACCTGCACCTCGAGGTCGCCGACCGTCCCGGCGTGCTCGCCCAGGTCGCCGAGCGGCTCGGCCTCCAGGCCGTGTCGGTGAAGTCGGTCATCCAGGAGGGGCTCGGCGGGACCGCGCGCCTCGTGATCGTCACCCACCCCGTGCTCGAGTCGCGCTTCGGCGCCGCGCTCGAGCTGATCTCCGCGCTCGACTTCATGCGCGCCGCCCCGCGGGCGATCCGCGTCATCGACGAGACCTTCGAGGCGTAGGGCCACCAGATGCCCGGACTCATCGAGCGCTACCGCGACCGCCTGCCGTTCGCACCCGGCGACCCCGTCGTCAGCCTCCAGGAGGGCTCGACGCCGCTCGTGCCCGCGCTCGCGCTCGGGGAGCGGCTCGGCGTCCAGGTGTGGCTCAAGATCGAGGGGTCCAACCCGACCGGGTCGTTCAAGGACCGCGGCATGACGTGCGCCGTCTCGGCCGCCGTGCGGGAAGGCGCGCAGGCGGTGATCTGCGCGTCGACCGGCAACACCGCCGCGAGCGCGGCGGCGTACGCGGCGCGGGGGCAGCTCAAGGGCGTCGTCATCGTCCCTGAGGGCAAGATCGCGACCGGCAAGCTCGCGCAGGCGCTGATGCACGGCGCGCGCGTGATCGCGCTGCGCGGCAACTTCGACGAGGCGCTCGAGCTGGTCCGCGAGCTCGCCGCCAAACACCCGATCGCGCTCGTGAACAGCGTCAACCCTTTCCGGCTCGAAGGGCAGAAGACCGCGGCGTTCGAGGTCCTCGACGAGATCGGGGAGATCGACGCGCTCTGCATTCCCGTCGGCAACGCGGGCAACATCACCGCCTACTGGAAGGGCTTCCAGGAGATGGGGGCCGCGCCGCGCATGCACGGGTTCCAGGCCGCCGGAGCCGCGCCGCTCGTGACCGGCGAGCGGGTCGAGCACCCCGAGACGGTCGCGAGCGCGATCCGGATCGGCAACCCGGCGCGCTGGGAGGAGGCGATGACCGCGATGCGCGACTCGCGCGGCGGGGTGGAGGCCGTCACCGACGAGCAGATCCTCGACGCGTACCGCTTCCTCGCTGCGCGCGAAGGCGTGTTCTGCGAGCCGGCCAGCGCCGCATCCGTCGCCGGGCTGCTCGTGCACGGGGTCCCCGAGGGCGTCGAGCGGATCGTCTGCGTGCTCACCGGCCACGGCCTGAAGGACCCGCAGACGGCGCTCGAGCAGGCGGGCACCGTCGTGCCGTGCGACGCGGAGCTCGCCGCCGTCGAGCAGGCGATCTACGGCTGATGCAGCGGCGCCGGCTCGTCCGCGTCCCCGCATCCTCGGCCAACCTCGGGCCCGGGTTCGACACCTTCGCCGCGGCGCTCGCGCTGCACATGGAGCTCGAGGTCATCGAGACCCCCGGCACCTTCGCGGTCGAGACCGATCTCGCGATCGCCAGGGACCGCCGGAACCTCGCCGTGCGCGGGTTCGAGCGGCTGCATCCCGCCGACGGCTTCACGTTCCGGATCCGCTCCGAGATCCCCCTCTGCGGCGGGCTCGGCACGAGCGCGGCCGCGTTCGTCGCGGGCCTCGTCGCCGCCGACCACCTGTTCGAGCTCGACGCCGACCTGCTGCACATCGCCACCGAGCTCGAGGGCCATCCCGACAACGTCGCCGCCTCGCTGCTCGGCGGGTTCGTCGTATGCGCCGACGGGGACGCCGTGCGCTTCGACCCGCCGGACGGCCTCGAGGCCATCCTCGTCGTCCCGGAGGACCCCGTCAGGACGAAGGTCGCGCGCGAGGCGCTCCCCGCCGAGGTCCCGCTGTTCGACGCCGTCTCGAACGTCGCCCACGGTGCGCTCCTGATGCTCGGGCTCTCACGCGGCGATCTCGACCTCGTGTCCCGCGGGCTGCGCGACCGTCCTCGTCTGGACGGGCTGCGAGCAGACCGGCGCCGTGGTCGAGGCGCTGCGCCGCGAAGGCGACGGCTGGGCGCACGTTCTGCGCACCCCGTTTGAAAGCGCCGGAGCCGACGTCCGCGAGCTCTAGACGGCTTCGAGCTGCGCCGCGACGCGATCGCGCGCGGTGTCCAGCCCGAGGCGCCTGAGCAGCTCCTCGGCGACGCGCAGGTAGTCCGTGCCGAGGTCGGGGCGGTGGTCGTAGATCGAGATCGCGCGCTCGGCGGACTCGGCGTAGGCGATCGACTGACGGACCGTGTGCACGAGCAGCTTGTCGCCCACGTGCTCCTGGAGGGACTCGAACGCCTCGCGGGAGTGCACGGTGCGCATGTCGGCGATGTTCAGGAGTACGCCGAGCCAGTTGAGGTCCGGGTTGAGGCTGTCGCGTGCCAGCTCGATCACTTCGAGCGCCTGCTCGACGCCCTGCAGGGCGAAGTACTGGGCCTCGCTGCTGAGCAGCGCGTGGTCGGCCGCCACGAGCGCGTTGACGGTCAGGAGCCCGAGCGCGGGCGGGCAGTCGATGAAGATGACGTCGTAGTCGTCCCCGGCGCCGGCGAGCGCCTTGCGCAGCGTCAGCTCGCGGCCGAGCTTGCCGGCGAGCGTCAGCTCCGCCTCGGCGAGCGAGAGGTTCGCCGGGATGACGTCGTCGTGTGTCGCGTCGGCGGCCGTCGCGCGACCGCTGAGGACGTCGCCGATGGTCGGATCCGCTTCCGGGTCGACGTCGAAGTAGTCCGACAGGTTGCCCTGCGGGTCGAGGTCGACGGCGAGCACGCGCAGCCCGGCATCGCGGAACGCCTCCGTGAGGTGGCGTACTGCGGTGGTCTTGCCGGTTCCGCCCTTCTGGGAGAGCACCGCGATCGTCAGAGCCATCGGGGCGGCAGTCTACGTCGATGCGGGTGGGGCCGGCGGCCGGACCCCGCCCGCGGACTCAGGCTTCGGCCTCGAGCGTCGGCGTCGCCGACGCCGGACCCGTGCCCGCCGCGCCGGCGGGGACCTCGACGAAGTGCAGCCGGTAGCGCCCGACGACGATCTCGTCGCCGTCACACAGCGCGCGCCACTCGACGCGCTCGCCGTTCACGAACACGCCGTTGAGGCTGCGGTCGTCGAGCACACGCACCCCGTCGGCCTGCCGGACGATCAGCGCGTGACGCCGCGAGACGGTCGGGTCGTCGAAGCGGACGTCCGCGGCGAGGCTGCGGCCGATGCGCGTCCACTCGCGAGCGATCGGGACGACCTGCGTGCGGTCGCCGTCGCGGTAGACCAGGTACTGCCCGGCATCGTCGAGGCGTTCGGCCGCGGCGTCGAGGAGTCCGCGAACGTCGTCCTCGTCTGCCGCCCCGGCACCCGCGGCCCTCGCGACGATG
>DAIPYF010000019.1:1982-15418 GCA_036782855.1 Solirubrobacteraceae bacterium | reverse complement strand
CCCGCGGCGAACAGCGACGCGCGACCGAAGCGCTCGCCGCCGCAGCTGGGACAGGCGGGCATCGCATCCTCGTGCGAGAGCGTGAGGACATATCCGCAGTGCTCGCAGCGGAAGGACCCCTTCCCGGCCAGTGTGCCTGCTGTCAGCGATTCCATGAGCGCGCTCTCCCTCATCGGTCCGACCCGCAAAGCGCCTCCTCCAAGACGACCGCTCAACGATGATCATACTCCTGATGTCAATGTGAGATTGGTCGCTTTCGCGCAATTTGCACCAATTCCGCTCGTGGGAGGACGGGAATCGCGCGCGGCGAACTCCAGAGCATGCTCCGCTCCGTCACGACCCTCTCCGAGCCGGACCTCGAGCGCGCCCTGCTGCGCAAGGGGGTGCAGGCGCGCGACGTCCGCGAGCCGACGTGCGGCGACTGCGGCCGCCGCCCGCTGATCGGCGAGACGATGTACCGGTACGGGCGCGAGGAGGTGTGCGAGCTGTGCCGCGCCGGCCGCGCGCAGCCGCCGTCGGATCACCGCCTCGTGTTGCACCTGGAGCACGGGATCTCGGTGCGGCGTCTCGCCGCATAGACTCCCGCCGCGTGCACCCCTTCACCGTCGAGGCGCAGATCGCGCGGTCCCGTGACGAGGTCTTCGAGTACCTCGCGGACATCGCCAACCACTCCGAGTTCACCGACCACTTCCTGAAGGAGTGGCGCATGACCCGCGAGGAGACGTATGGGCTGGGAGCCGGTGGGCGCTACGAGGCGGACCTGCCGTTCACGCGCTTCTCGTGGGGCGACTGCACGATCGTGGACGCCGACCGCCCGCAGGCACTCGTCCTGCAGGGACGGACCGGGAAGTACAACCGGATCCGCACGCTCACCGTCTTCGAGTTGCGCGAGGCGCCGGGCGGCGGGACCCGGCTCTCGGTGACGGTCGAGACGCAGCCGCGCTACCCCACCGACCGGTTCCTGGAGTCGCTCGGCCAGCGGCGCGCGCTCAAGCGCGGATGGCGCAGGGCACTGCGCCGGATGCGGTCGATCCTCGAGGAGGATCGAGGCCGCGGAGCACGGGCCACGATCGCGGGCGGCGCCCGGAAGCCCGCGACCGGGCTGCGGGTCCGCGAGCCCATCACGTAGACTGCCGGACCGTCATGAGCCGCCTGCTGCTGCTGATCGTTCTCGCCTGCGCGACCTTCGGGCTCGCCGCGTGCGGGGAGAAGGAAGAGACCGTCACCCAGGGCGAGTCGGAGGCGATCTACGTCACCCTCGGCGAGCTCCAGTACCAGGTGCAGCTCTCGCGGCAGCTCGACCGGTTCTCCCCCGGGGATCGCGACCTGCTGAAGGGCGTTCCCGCCGCCGAGCGGCGCCTGGCCCCGGACGAGATCTGGTTCGGTGTCTGGGTGGGCGCCCAGAACGGGACCGAGACGGCCCAGGGGCTCGCCGACGAGGTCGCGATCAAGGACACCACCGGGCGTGAGTTCGAGCCGGTCAAGCTGGATGCGACGAGCCCGTTCGCCTACCGGCCGGCCGAGATCCCGGGAGGCGCGACGTACCCGCTCCCCGACAGTGCATCCGGGCAGGCGCCGACCACCGGGGCGTTCCTCATCTTCCGGATGCCCGTCTCGGCGCTGGACTTCCGGCCGCTCGAGCTCGAGTTCGGGAGCTCCGAGCTCCCGGGCAAGGTCTCGGCCGTCCGTCTCGACGTCTGACGCGCGGCGCGGTCAGCCGCGCTGCAGGCCGGCGGCCAGGATCTCCCGCGCGACGGGCGCGGCGCTCTCGCCGCCCGCTCCCGCGCCGACGAGCAGGACGCCCACCGCGACCCGCGGGGTGCGCCCCGCGCCTGCTGGCGCGTAGGCGACGAACCAGGCGTCGGTGTCCTGCGGATTGCTGCTGGTGTCTCCCGGCTCGCGTGACTTGAGCTCCGCCGTCCCGGTCTTGCCCGCGACGGGCGCACCGGGGATCTGCGCCGCGGTGCCGGTCCCACTCGAGACGACCGCGAGCATCATGCGCTGGACCTGTCGCGCGGTCCGTTCGCTGATCACCCGGGTGCCCGCTCCGGGCTTCGCGGCGCGCTCGGCGCGCAGGTCGAGGGTCAGCGGTCGGCGCAGGCCGCGGTTGGCGACGATGCCGGCCGCCTCGCCCATCTGCAGAGCGGTCGCCTGCACCTCGCCCTGACCGATCGCCGTCGACCCGACCGCGAGGTCGTCGCCGATCGCGGCGCCCTGCGGGATGGAGCTGGGCGCGACGATCGGGAACGCGCCCGGCTGGTTGAACCCGAAGCGCTCGGCGGCCGCGACGAGACGCTGCGGGCCCAGCCGGACGCCGAGCGGGGCGAAGACCGAGTTGCAGGAGACGGCGAACGCCTGGACGAGCGTGCCGCCGCAGACCTCGCCGCCGGCGTTGGAGAGGGGCACGCCGGAGAGGACGGCCTTGCTCTCGTACGGGAAGACCTCGGTCGGCTTGGTGATCCCGGCGTCGAGTGCGCCCGCGGTCGTGATGACCTTGAACGTCGAGCCCGGCGGCTGCAGGAGCGAGAACGGCGCGCCCGCGAAGGCCAGGACCGCGCCGGTGCGCGGGTCGAAGGCGACGGCACCGCCGTAGCGCCCGGCCAGCGCGGCGATGGTGGTGCGCTCGAGCGCGGGGTCGATCGTCGTGCGCACGCGCTCCCCGGGCCTGCCGGCAGCGCGGGCGATCACCCGCCGCCCTGCGAGCAGCGTCCCGGCGGGTTGCCCGCCGAGGCGGTCGTCGAAGATCCGCTCCAGGCCGGTCGTGCCGACCTGCGCACCCTGCGGCACCCCGAGCGCGTTGACGCGTGCGACATCCTCGTCGGGCACCGGGCCGATGCGGCCGACCACCTGGGTCGCGACGTCCGGGATGGCCGACGTCCTGGCGGCACCCTCGGCGAGCGGCGTGCCGTCGCGGGCGGCGAGCGTGCCGCGCTCGGGCATGGTCGTCTCACGGGTGAGGCGCTCGCCGGACCGCAGGCCGGGGAAGACCAGATGCGGCTGCCAGGCGACCCGCTTGACGTCGCCGTCCTGGGCGACGGGCACGACGACGTCACCCCTGACGGTCCCGAAGACCCGCGTGCGCACCGTCACCGGGACGCGCCAGCGGTCGTCGCCGATGTCCTCGGGCGTTCCGGTGGCGACGGAGCGCTCGCCGGCGGTGGCGGTCGCGAGCGCCGAGCGCTCGGCGTCGGCGAAGGGGAGCAGCCCGATCCGCTGCTGCGACGCCGACGTCAGCTGGGCGCGCATCGTGGCCCAGTCGCCGGCCGACCACGCCTTCGCGTACGCCCGGACGGCATCGCCGCCGTCGTCGCCGCCGCTCGCGACCACGATCCCCACGCCGAACGCGGCGGCGGCGAGCAGCGCGACGGGCAGCGCGCGGCGCCGCAGGCGGTCGGATGCCGGATGCGCCCTGTTCTTCGTGTCGTTCACCGTCTCGATCGTGCTCCTGATGGCGCAGGGTAAACGCCCAGGTCCCGCGATTCGGCAGCGGGTCCACACAGCCCTGCATCGGAGTGGCGGGGGCGTGGCCGCATTCGCGACGCCCCGCCGACCTGGCGCTATGGTGCGCCGCGATGGGCAAGACGCTTGTGATCGCCGAGAAGCCGTCGGTCGGACAGGACCTGGCACGGGTTCTCCCCGGCCCCTTCCAGAAGCACACCGGGGCCGGTGAGCGCACGACGCGCTGGCTGGAGGGCCCCGACCACATCATCACCTGGGCCGTCGGGCACCTCGTCGGCCTCGCCGATCCGGACGAGTACGACGAGAAGTACGCGAAGTGGAAGATGGCCGACCTGCCGATCGTCCCCTCGCGCTTCAAGCTCGTCGTGCGCGACGAGCGGTCGCAGAAGCAGATGACGGTCGTCCGGCGCCTGCTGAAGTCCGACGAGGTCGATCGCGTCATCAACGCCTGCGACGCCGGTCGGGAGGGCGAGCTGATCTTCGCCTACGTCTACGAGAAGTCGGGCTCCGCGAAGCCGGTGGAGCGCCTGTGGCTCAACTCGATGACGGAGTCCGCGATGCGGGAGGCCCTCGCGCACCTGCGGCCCGCCGCGGAGCTCCATCAGCTCGAGGAGGCGGCGCGTTCGCGGTCGGAGGCCGACTGGATCGTCGGGATGAACGCCACGCGCGCCGCGACGATCCGGCTGCGCTCGTCGTTCGACGGCGCGGTCTCGCTGGGCCGGGTCCAGACACCGACGCTCGCGATCCTCACGCGCCGCGAGGAGGAGATCCGCGCCTTCAACCCGGAGAAGTACTGGCTCGTCGACGCCGCCTTCCGCACCGACGACGCCCGTGCCTACGAGGGTCGCTACCACGCGGGCGCCAAGCCGCGCCTGCCCAGCGCCGAGGAGGCCGAGGCGATCGCCGCCGCCGCGCGCGACCAGCGCGGCGAGATCACGAAGCTCGAGAAGACGCGCCGGACCGAGAAGGCGCCGCTCCTCTACAACCTGACCGCGCTGCAGCGCGAGGCCAACACCCGGTTCGGCTTCTCGGCCCGGCGCACCCTCGGCGCGGCGCAGCGCTGCTACGAGGAGCACAAGGCGCTGACGTATCCGCGCACCGAGTCCCGGTTCCTGCCCGGAGACCAGGTCCCCGAGCTGAAGCCGACCGCGGCGAAGGTCGGTCGCAACGCCGAGTACGCCACGGCGGCCGCGTACGTCACCGGGCTGGACCTGCTCCCGCTCGGGCGCGTCGTGAACGACGAGAAGGTCGGCGACCACCACGCGATCATCCCGACGAACGCCGAGCACCGGCTGGCGAAGATGGGCGACGACGACCGCCGGATCTACGACCTCGTCGCGCGGCGCTTCCTCGCCGTGTTCCACCCGGACGCCGAGTTCGAGAACACCCGCATCGAGACGACGGTCGCCGAGCACGTGTTCCGCACGCGCGGCAAGGTGCTGATCGTGCCCGGCTGGCGCGGCGTCTACGGCGAGTTGCCCGAGGGTGACGGAGACGAGGACGAGGGTCGCGACCAGCAGCTGCCCAAGCTCGAGCGCGGCGAGGGCGTGCAGACGACGAGCATCGAGGTGCTCGAGAAGGAGACCAAGCCGCCGCGGCGCTACTCCGACGCGTCGCTGCTCGGCGTCATGGAGGCCGCCGGCAAGCTCGTCGACGACGAGGAGCTGCGCGAGGCGATGACCGACTCGGGCATCGGCACGCCGGCGACGCGCGCCGCCATCATCGAACGCCTCATCGACGTCGGCTACGTCGATCGCGACGGCCGCGCGCTCGTGCCGACCGAGAAGGGCATGAACGTCATCCGCCTGCTCGGCGACCACCCGCTCACCCAGCCGAACCTCACGGGCGAGTGGGAGCAGCGGCTCGGGGCGATCGAGGCCGGGACCGAGACCCGCAAGGCCTTCATGAAGGACATCGCGAGCTTTGCCGGCGAGACGGTCGGCATGCTCGACACGACCCTCAAGGACGTGCGCATCCCGCGCGCGAACCTGGGTCCGTGCCCGGTCTGCGGACACGACATCATCGAGAATCGCAAGGGGTACTCGTGCTGGTCGCGCGAGGACCCGGGGTGCGGCTTCGTGATCTGGAAGTCCAAGGTCGGAAAGCAGCTCCCGCCGGCCGTGGCGAAGGAGCTGATCGCGACGGGCCGGACCGAGCGGCCGGTGACCGGATTCCGGGCTCGCAGCGGCAAGTCGTTCCGGGCCCGCCTCGCGCTGCAGCAGAACGAGGAGGGCCGCTGGCGCGTCGAGTTCGACGAGGCATGGGCCAAGGAGGGCGCCAAGGCGCCCGAAGTGGACGACGCGGAGCGCGAAGTGCCCGCCGCGGCGGCCGGCACCGACGCCGCCCCCACGGGCGACGCCGCGGTCGCCTGACCCGGTCGCCGTCCGCGTCAGATCCGCCGCCGCGTGCGCGACCCTGAACGCACGTCATGCCCCTGGAGCTCGTCACCGGGCCGGCGAACGCGGAGAAGGCGGGCGCGGTCCTCGATCGCACCCGCGCTCTTGCGGCGGCCGGCGCCGACCCGATCCTCGTCGTCCCCACGCGGCCGGACGCGCTCGCGTTCCGTCGCGAGCTCGCCGCGGACGGCCTCGTCTTCGGCGTGCGCGTCGAGACGTTCAGCGGCCTGAGCCGCGAACTCGCCATGCGCGCCGGGCGCTCCGGCGGGGGGGCGCCGGGGATCGTGCGCGCCCGCGTGGCCGAGGCCGCGATCGCGGCGACCCGGCTGGAGGCGCTCGCCGCGTCGGCGGCGACGCCGGGGTTCGCAGCGGCCTTCGCCGCGCTGTGCGGCGAGCTGGCCGAGGCGCGGATCGGCCCGGGCCTCTGGTACACAGCGCTGCGGGCGTGGGGGGAGGCCGAGCCCGGCCGCGCGGCCTACGCCGAGGAGCTCGCCGCGCTCTACGGCGCCTACCGCGACCGCATCGACCGGGCCGGCGGCGACCCCGCCACGCGCGCGTACGAGCTGCACGACGCGCTCCGGCTCGACCCGGCGGCGTGGGGCGGCACGCCCGTCCTCTTCTACGGGTTCGACGACTTCACCGCTCCGGAGCTCGACGCGGTCCGGACGCTCGCGCTCGTCGACGCCGTCGTCGTCGTGTCGCTGCCCTACGAGGACGGGCGGGAGGACGTCTACCGTGCTCGCGGCCGCACGCTCTCCGACCTGCGCGAACTGGCCGGCGATCGGCACACACGCCTGCCGCCGGGGGCCGAGGAGGTGCCCGCGCTCGCCCACCTCGAACGCGCGCTGCTCACGCTGGATCCGGCCCGTGAGGAGCCCGGCGATGCCGTGCGGCTGCTCTCGGGCGGCGGTGAGCGCGCGGAGCTCGAGCTCGTCGCGGAGACCGCTCGCGCGGCGATCGCCGGGGGCACGGCCCCGGAGGACATCGCGGTCGCGCTGCGCGACAGCGATCACGCCGCGCCGCTCGTGCAGCGGGTCTTCGCCGAGGCGGGCGTGCCGATCGCGCTCGAGCGCGGCGTCCCGGTCGCCCACACGATGCTCGGACGCGGACTGCTCGCCCTGCTGGCCGTGGTGCTGCCCGGTGGCACGTCGGAGGATCTGCTCGCCTGGTTGCGGATCCCCGGACGGCTCGACAGGCCCGAGAAGGCGGATGTCCTGGAGCGCGACCTGCGCCGCGCCGGGGCGCGGGATGCCGCTGCCGCGCACGCCGCATGGGAGCGACTCGCCGGGTTCCGCTTCGCCGAGCTCGACGAGCTCACCGAGCTCGCGGGCGATCCGGCGGCGTTCTGCGAGCGGTTGCTCATGCGTGCCGAGGAGCTGCTCGTCCGCCCCTGGCGGGGGAGCGGCGCGCCGCTGCCCGCTGAGAGCGGGCCGGACGCGGCGGCGCTGGGTCGCGTGCGGCGCGCACTCGAGCAGCTCGCCCGGCTCGCACGGGCCGAGCCGTCGCTGGCGCCGGACCTCCGCACGCTCGGGACGTTGCTCGGCGCCGAGCGCGTCGAGGTCGGCACGCCGCCCGGTCCCGGGCTCGTCACGGTCGCCGACCCGCTGCGGCTGCGCGCCCGGCGCGTGCGCCTGCTCCTGCTCTGCCGCATGCAGGAGGGCCTCTTCCCGCGTCCCGCCGGCGGGGACCCGTTCCTCGGCGACGCCGAGCGCCTGGCGATCAACGCCGCCGGCGGCCTGCGGCTGCGACTGCGGGAGGACCGGCTGGACGCCGAGCGGTGGCTGCTCTATTCCGCGGTCTCGCGCCCGACGGAGCGCCTGGTCCTCTCGTGGCACCGAGGCGATGACGACGGCGACCCCCGCGTCCGCTCGCTGTTCGTCGACGACGTCCTGGCGTGTTTCAGCTCCGCGCTGACCGACGGGGTGACCGATCGCAGGCTGGGGGAGGTCGGCTTCGGCGAGGTGGGCGGCGGGACGCGCCAGCGGCGGCTCGCCGCCGCGGCGGCCGCGACCCGTCCGGCGCCCGAGCCGGGTCTCGGACCGCTCACCGACGCCGTCGCACTGCAGGAGATCCGCGGGCGCGACGCGTGGGCCGCGCGCTCGATCGAGCAGTGGGTGACCTGCCCGGTCCGCTGGTTCGTCGAGTGGCTGCTCGGGCCGGAGAGCCTCGATCCCGACCCGGCACCGATGATCCGCGGCGGGATCTACCACGCGGTCCTCCAGCGGACGTTCGAGGAGCTGCGCGGGCGGCTGACCGAGGCGCAGCTGCCCAACGCGCGCTCGATCGCGCTGGGCGCGCTGCGTGAGGCGTGCGCGGCGCAACGGCTCGCCGGGCGCGACCAGGAGCACGCGGCGCTCGTGCGCGCGCTCGAGACGGACGTGCTGCGCTACCTCGCCTTCGCCGCCGGGAGCGGGACGGTGTTTCGCCCGGCGCACTTCGAGCTGTCGTTCGGGACGAGCCGCGACGACCGGGAGCCCGTGGTCCTCGGCGAGGATCTGCGGGTGAGCGGGCGGATCGACCGGGTCGACCTCTCGCCGGACGGGACGGCGGCGATCGTCATCGACTACAAGGGCAAGTCGGGCGTCGCGGCGCGCAGGCGCTGGGTGGGCGACGGCACGCTCCAGGTCGGCATCTACGCGCTCGCGCTGCGCGAGCTGCTGCCCGGCGTGCGGGTCGCCGGTGCGCTCTACCAGCCGATCAACGGCAAGGACCTGCGGCCCCGGGGGTACCTCCAGCGGGGCGACGACGAGGATCGCGGGGACATCGTGCGCACCGACCGCGCAGATGCCGACGAGGCCGAAGCGCTGCTCGAAGAGGTCCGCGACCGCGCCGAGTGCGCGGTCGGCGAGCTGCGCCGGGGCGAGGTCCGGCCGCGCCCGGGCGACTGTGGGTACCGCGACGAGATCTGCGCTTTCCCGTCGATCTGCCGGTGCGCGCCGTGAGCGGCGGCCCGGACCGCTCGCTGCTGGAGGACGCCGCCGGCGACCCGATCGGGCCCGACGGGCGGCGCCTGACGCCCGAGCAGGCAGACGTCGTGCTGCACCGCGACGGGCCGCTGATGGTCGCCGCGAACGCCGGGTCCGGCAAGACGACCGTGCTCGTCGAGCGCTTCGTGCGCCACGTCGTCGACGACGGGATCGACCCGCGGTCGATCCTCGCGATCACCTTCACGCGCCGGGCCGCGGGGCAGCTCCGCGAGCGCATCCGCGCGCGCCTCCTGCAGATCGGCTGCGGGGCCGAGGCACAGGCGATGGAGGCCGCGTGGATCTCCACGATCGACGGCTTCTGCCTGCGGGTCCTGAGCTCGCACGCGGTCGTTGCGGGGCTGGACCCCACGCTCACCGTGCTCGACCCGGCCGAGCTGCGCCCGCTGCGTGAGCATGCATGGGAGGAGGCGCTCGGCGCGCTCCTCGGGCGGTCGGGGACGCCGCCGCCCGGCGTCCTCGACGTCGTCGACCGCTTCGGCTACGACCGGCTGCGCGGGCTCGTGTCCGGCCTCTACGACGAGCTGCGCAGCCGCGGGCTCACGCGCCCGTCGCTTCCCGTCCCCGTCGCGCCGTCGCTCGACGACGCGCCGCACCTGCCCGCGCTCGCGGCCCTCGACGACCTCCTCACGGCGTACGGCGATGCGCTCACGGCCGCCAAGCGCGCCCGGCGCGGCCTGGACTACGCGGACCTCGCGGTCGCGACCCGCGACCTGCTCAAGGCGCGCCCCGAGATCGCCGCCGGCTACGCCGAGCGCCTGCAGCGGGTCATGGTCGACGAGTTCCAGGACACCAACCGCCTGCAGGTCGAGCTGCTCGAGGCGCTGGGCCAGGAGCACCGGTTCCTCGTCGGGGATCGCCTGCAGGCGATCTACGGCTTCCGGCACGCGGACGTCCGGGGCTTCGACCGCGAGTGGGAGGACCACCGGCGCCGCGGGTGCACCCGGAGCCTGGCACGGAACTTCCGCTCCTCGCCCCCGATCCTCGAGGCGATCAACGCCGCTCTGGGACCGCACCAGCGCGACTACGCGCCGCTCGAGCCCGGGCTCCCGGCGCCGGCGGGGGACGAGCCCGCAGTCGAGCTGCTGATGACCGACGCGGACGCGTGGAAGGCGCTGCCGCCGGGCGACCCGCTGGCGCTGGCGCTGGCCTCCGGGATGCCGCCGTCGGCACCCCTGGCGGTGCGCGCCGAGGCGCGGCTCGTCGCGCAGCGCGTCCAGGCGCTGCTCGCCGCGGGCCGGCCCGCGGGCGACGTCGTGATCCTGCTGCGGGCGGGCACGCACATGGCGGCGTACGAGCGGGCGCTCGAGCTCGCCGGCGTCCCCGCGGTCGCGACGCAGGGCCGTGGATGGTGGTCGCGCCGCGAGGTGCAGGACCTCATCAATCACCTGCGGGTGGTCGTCAACCCACTCGACGAGCCGGCGCTGCTCGGCGCGCTCGCCGCGCCGCTGGCCGGTCTGGGGACCGACGACCTGGCGCGCCTGGCGCTCACCCGGCGCGCGCGGAACGGCGCGGCGCTCTGGGACGTGGCCGCCGCGGCGGCGGCGGGCGACGAGGGCGGGCATCTGGGTCGGCTGGACCCGGCCGCGCGGGCGGCGCTCGCCGCATACGTCGAGCTCGTCGGCCGCGAGCGGCGAACCGGCTCCGCGGGCGGGCCCGCGGAGTTGCTCGGGCGGGCCATCGAGCAGACCGGGTACGACGTGCACGCCCTCCAGGGCCCCGGCGGGCTGCGGCGGATGGCGAACGTGCGCAAGCTCATCGCGCTCGCCGATGCGTACGCCGCGCGGTCGGGGCCGGACCTGCGCGGCTTCGCCGACCTCGCGACCGCCGAGCTGGAGGCGGGGGCGCCGACGCCCGACGCGCCGCTCGAGGTCGGCGCCGATCAGGCCGTGCGGCTCATGACCATCCACGGGTCGAAGGGCCTCGAGTTCCCCGTGGTGATCGTGGCGGACCTGGGCCGCACGGGCGGGGGCGACGCGCCCGCGGTGCTCGTCGACGGCGACCACGTGGGCCTGCGGCTCCCGGGGCTGCACGACGAGCAGGCGGAGACGGCCTTCGACTTCGAGCGGCTCGACGCAGCGCGTGTCACGGCCGAGATCGAGGAGGAGCGCCGGGTGCTGCACGTCGCGGTCACGCGCGCCCAGGAGCTCCTCGTCCTCAGCGGCACGTTCGGCGCCGACAAGGGGTGGGGCGAGCCGGGGCACAAGCGCCCGGCGCTCACGTGGATGGGCCCGGGGCTGTTCGCGGCCGCGGGCGGGTTCCCGCCGGCCCACGGCGTCCTGCGGATCGGCGAGGCGCAGGCGCGCGTCACGGTCGGCGTTCCCGGCGGGCAGCCGGCGTTGCCGGAGCCCGCGGTCGTCGCACCCGCATCGACCGAGACCCTGCTCACGGGTTCCGATGTCGCGGTCGCGGCCGCGACGGGCTCGGCGCCTGCGCCTGCGCCGCCCACTCTCAGCTACTCGTCGCTGGCCACGTACGCGCGGTGCGGGTACTCCTGGTATCTGCGCCGGGTGCTCGACCTTCCCGAGCGCGACGCCGGAGCGGCGGCGGACGGCGCGGGCGCCGGCGACACCGCGCGGCGGCGCGGCTCGATCGCCCACGCGGTCCTCGAGCGCGCCGAGCTGGCGACCGGGGCACCGCACCCGGACGCCACGGCGGTCCGTGCCGCGGCCGCCGCCATCGGAGAGCCGCTGCACGACGACGAGCTTCCCGACCAGCTGCGCCTCGCCTCCACGTTCCTCGACGGGCCCTGGCGAGCGCGTGCCGCCGCGGCGGCGGACGTCCGTCGGGAGGTCGGGTTCGCCCTCCCGCTCGACGTTGACGGCGACGACGCGCCGCTGCTGAACGGCGTGATCGACCTGCTCGCGCGCGAGCAGGACGGGCGGGTCCTCGTCATCGACCACAAGACCGACCGGGTCGCGGCCGACGCCGACGTCGAGGCCCTGGTGGCCCGCGACTACGCGATCCAGCGCGCCATCTACGCGCTCGCCGCGCTGCGCGCGGGCGCGCCGACCGTCGAGGTCGTCCACCTGTACCTCGATCGCGGCGAAGCGGCCGTCGCGACGTACACGACTGCGGATGCCCCGGAGCTGGAGGACGTCGTACGGGGCGCGGCGGCGCCGCTGCTCGCGGGGGACTACCCGGTCGCCGCAGAGCCGCACCTCGGGCTGTGCCGCGCCTGCCCGGGCCGCCACGGGCTGTGCTCGCACCCGGCGGAGCTCACGGACCGTCCGTCGCCGGCTGCGGGCTGAGCGCGGCCAGCCGCCGGCGGCGCAGCTCGGCGTCCAGCTCGGCGCCGTACAGGAAGCCCATCGAGACGAGGTAGAGCCAGAGCAGGAGGACGATGATCGACGCGGCCGTGCCGTAGATGGCGCCGTAGTGGCTGAAGTTCTCGACGTAGAACGAGAACCCGATCGTCGCGGCCACCCAGAGGGCGACCGTCACGACCGTTCCGGTCGTCAGCAGGCGCCGGCGCCGGGCCTCCGGGTCCGGCGCGTAGCGGAAGACCGTCGTGAGGGCCGCGAGGGCGAAGAGGATCGCGATCGGCCACCGCACGTAGACCCACACCACCTCGGCGACGTCGCCCAGGCCGACGTGCCCGAACAGGCTCCGAGCCCAGTCCTGGCCGAGGAACACCGCCGTCACGGACAGCAGGAAGAACGTGATCGTCACGAGTGTGAGCGCGATGGTGATGAGGCGCCTCCGCAGGAACCCGCGCTGCTCCTCGGCCCCGTAGGCGACGTTGATCGCCCGGCCGGCGCCGCCCCAGATCCCGGATGCCGCGTTGATCGCGAAGAGGAGGGAGACGACGAGTGCCAGCCCGAGTTCCTGCGAGGACCTCTCGGTCGCGTTGCGGGCGACCGATTCCACGACCTCGCCCGTGGCGGCGCTCCCGCCCTGGTCGCGCGTGAACTGGACCACGTCCGCGACGAGCCGCTCCTCCCCGGCGAGCCCGAGGATCGTCAGCCCCACGAGCAGCCCGGGGAAGATCGCGAGCGCCCCGTAGTAGCTCAGCGCCGCGGCGTGATCGCCCATGTCGTCGGTCTGGAAGCGACCCGCCGCGGCCCATGCGACCGTCGGCCCGATCGTGCGGTTCCACCACCCGCTCACGCGCTCCTTGATGCCGGCCATCGTCCCGGACGATGGCCGGCCGCCCGGACGGGCCGCCGCCGCAACCCTCCATGCATCACCTCGAATCCGATCGGGCAGACTGCCTCCATGGCTCGCGCGATCTGGAGCGGCACGCTCACCTTCGGCCTCGTCACGATCCCGGTGAAGCTCTACCCGGCCGTGCAGCGCAAGGCCGTGCGCTTCAACCAGCTCGACGGCGAGGACAACTCACGCATCCAGCAGCGCCGCGTCAACAGCAGCACCGGCGAGGAGGTGCCCTATGACCGCCTCGTCAAGGGGTACGAGATCGCGCCCGACCGCTACGTCGTGATCACGCAGGAGGAGCTCGACAGCCTCGACCCGGTGCGCGCCCGCACGATCGAGATCGAGGACTTCGTCGACGGGGCCGAGATCGACCCGATCCTCTACGACGCGACGTACTACTTGGCCCCCGGCGCCGGCGGGGCCCAGCCGTACCGGCCGCTCC
>DAIPYF010000019.1:0-1972 GCA_036782855.1 Solirubrobacteraceae bacterium | reverse complement strand
GCGCGGGGCGGCCCGCCCTTCCCCCCGCGGGCCCCCCAGCCGGGGCCGTACTTGTTCCCCCCGGGGGCGGGCGGGGCCAAGCCGTACCGGCTGCTCCTGGACGCGATGCGCCGCAGCGGCCGCGTCGGGATCGCCCGCGTGGTGCTGCGGACGAAGGAGTACCTCGTCGCGCTGCGGCCGACCGACGGGGCCCTGCAGCTCACGACCCTGCTGTTCGCCGACGAGGTCGTCGACCCGTCCGGGGTCGAGGAGCTCGATGCGGTGGTGGAGGCCGAGACCTCCGACCGCGAGCTGGGGATCGCCGAGCAGCTCATCGGCTCGCTCGCCGGCCCGTTCGAGCCCGAGCGGTACACCGACGAGTACCGCGCCCGGGTCCTGGACCTGATCGACCGCAAGGCTCAGGGCGAGCAGATCGAGATCGTCACTGCCGCGAAGGCGGCCGACAGCCCCGTCCCGGACCTCATGAGCGCCCTCAAGGCGAGCCTCGACGCCGTGCGCGATCGCGAGCCGCGCGAAGCCGCGGCAAAGCCCGCCGCCCGCAAGCGCGCCGCGAAGAAGCCCGCTGCGAAGAAGCCCGCCGCGAAGCGGTCCGCGGCCGCCCGGAAGCCTGCGCGCTAGCGCAGGCCGTCGCGCGTTAAGATTCCGCGTTCCGCCTCTCGGGGCACCGGCCGCCACGGCGCCCCCCAAAGCAGGAACTTCGCGATGACGATGATCAAGCCGCCCCAGGCTGACGGCCTGTACGACCCTCGATTCGAGCACGACGCCTGTGGCGTCGCGATGGTGGCCAAGCTCGACGACGTCCCCGCCCACGACGTCGTCGTCCGCGCGCTCGAGGCGCTCGACAACCTGGAGCACCGCGGCGCGGAGGGCGCCGATGTCCTGACGGGCGACGGCGCCGGGATCCTCACCCAGATCCCCGACGCGTTCTTTCGCGCGGTCTGTCCGTTCGACCTGCCCGAGCCCGGGCGCTACGGCGTGGGCGTCTGCTTTCTCCCGCGCGACGAGGCGCTGCGCCGCAAGATCGTCGAGCTCATCGAGCTCAACGTGCGCGTCGAGGGCCAGCGCGTGCTGGGCTGGCGCGACGTGCCGATCGACGAGGCGCACGTCGGCGCCACCGCCAATCGCTCGCGCCCGTTCATCCGCCAGATCTTCGTCGGCGCAGGCGACTCGGGCCCGTGGGCCGAGGACCAGGACGCCTTCGAGCGCAAGCTCTACGTCATCCGCCGCATCGTCGAGCTCGCCGCGGGGCCGGACTTCTACGCGCCGAGCTTCTCGTCGAAGACGTGCGTCTACAAGGGGATGCTCATCTCCCGGCAGGTCGCGGGGTTCTACCCCGACCTGCGGGACGAGCGGTTCGCGAGCTCGCTCGCGCTCGTGCACTCGCGCTTCAGCACGAACACGTTCCCCAGCTGGGAGCTCGCCCACCCGTTCCGTGTGATCGCCCACAACGGCGAGATCAACACGCTGATGGGCAACGCCAACTGGATGCGGGCCCGCGAGAGTCAGCTGGCGAGCGACCTGTTCGGGCGCGACCTGCAGAAGATCCTCCCGATCGTCCGTCCCGGAGGGTCCGACTCGGCGTCGTTCGACAACGTCCTCGAGCTGCTCATGCTCGCGGGCCGCTCGCTCCCGCATGCCGCGATGATGATGATCCCGGAGGCCTACCGGGACCGGGCGGACCTGTCCGACGAGCTGAAGGGCTTCTACGCCTTCCACTCCTGTCTGATGGAGCCGTGGGACGGCCCCGCCGGCGTCTGCTTCACCAACGGCCGGATCGTCGGCGCCACCCTCGACCGCAACGGCCTGCGTCCCGGTCGCTGGGTGGAGACCAAGGACGGCTACGTCATCCTCGGCTCCGAGGCGGGGATGCTCTCGATCGAGCCCGCGAACGTCGTGCGCCTCGGCCGGCTGCAGCCCGGCAAGATCTTCCTCGTGGACCTCGAGCAGGGCCGCATCGTCGAGGACGAGGAGG
>DAIPYF010000018.1:14355-19904 GCA_036782855.1 Solirubrobacteraceae bacterium | reverse complement strand
CCTCAGGCCCCGCGCGTCACCCCGGTCCGCCGCTCCACCGACTCCGAGTACGCCCACGAGCGCGCGTGCAGGATCGGGTCCTCCGAGCACTCGACGCCGTCGACGACGCGGGTCGGGTCAAAGACGAGGATGTCGCCGTCCCGCTCGCGGTCGGAGGCCAGGCCGGTCAGCTCGAGCCGGCCGATCGCGACGCGCTCGCGCTCGGGCGGCCACGCGGCGGTCGGGTCATCGAGCGGGTCGCCGTCCTGCGCGATCACCGCGACGAGCGTGAACCCCGCGGGCGCGGAGGCGAGGCGCTCGCCGAGGTCGGCGTGCAGGTAGTCGCGGTCGCGTCCGGCCGCGTCGTCCGGCTCGAGTCCCTCGCCGGGCGTGTCCGGCTCGAGCGTCCAGCGCACCCAGGTGCCCGCACCGTCGGCGCTGACGAGCCGGAACGAGTGGAGGGCGTTGTAGGTGCAGTCGAGGTAGCTCGCGGGGGCCTTCGCGCCGAGCGTGGCCTGGATCGCCGGGAGGGTCTCCGGGTGCGCTTCGAGGAACGCCCCGACCTTGGCGAAGTCCGGCTTGCCGGTGTCCGGGTCCGGCCGGCGCGCGCGGGTGAACGCCAGGAAGTCCTCGGGGGTGCGGACGAAGAACACGGGCAGGGTGAGCGCGACGATGTCCGTGGCGGTGCCGTCCGGAAGGGTGAACGTGACGGCCATGCCGCGCCCGTCGACCGCGCCGTCGGGAGCGGTGGGCGACCCGCTGCCGTTGGAGAAGCGCACGCGCGCGTCGATCGCGTCGCCCTGCAGATGGCCGGCGCGGCTGAGGGCGGCCGCCTCCGGCGTCGCCGTGAACGTCGCGGCGCAGAGCGTGCCCTTGGCGTGGGTGGCGCGCTCGCCGTCGTGGCGGCCGTAGATGTCGCTGACCGCGTCGATCGCGTCGGCGGCCCAGATGGTGCGGTCGGCGGTGTCCATGAGCGCAGCCTAGTCCCGGGACGCGGCGCCGCGGCGGCCGTCAGCCGCGCTCGCCCCGCACGACCGGTGTCAGCTCGCCGAGCACGGCGGGGTCGTCGATCGTGGAGGGCACCTGCGGATCGCGGCCCTCGGCGATCTCGCGCAGCGTCTTGCGCAGGATCTTCCCCGAGCGCGTCTTCGGCAGCCGGGCGACGACGTGCGCGGTGCGAAAGCAGGCGATCGGGCCGATCTCCCGCCGCACGAGCGCGACGAGCTCGGCCTCCAGCTCGGCCGGGTCGCGGCCCGCGCCGTCCTTCAGCACGACGAGGCCGAGCGGCAGCTGCCCGCGCAGCTCGTCCGGCACGCCGATCACGGCGCACTCGGCGACGTCGGGGTGCCCGGCGACGATCTCCTCCATCTCCCCGGTCGAGAGCCGGTGGCCGGCGACGTTGATGACGTCGTCGATGCGGCCCATGACGAAGAGGTAGCCGTCCTCGTCGAACGACCCGCCGTCGCCGGTGACGTAGCTGCCCGGGTGGGCGGTGAGGTAGGAGGAGACGAAGCGCTCGTCGTCGCCCCACAGCGTCGGCAGCGTCCCCGGGGGCAGGGGCGTCCGGATCGCGATCGCGCCCGTGACGCCCGCGGGGACCTCGGCGCCCTCGTCGTCGATGACGCGCACGTCGTAGCCGGGGACGGGCCGCGTCGGCGAGCCCGCCTTCTCCGGCAGGTGCTCGATCCCCAGGCAGTTCGCGGCGATCGGCCAGCCGGTCTCCGTCTGCCACCAGTGGTCCACGACGGGGCGCCCGCCGAGGATCTCCCGCGCCCAGTGGTAGGTGTCGGGGTCCAGGCGCTCGCCGGCGAGGAACAGCGCGCGCAGCGACGAGAGGTCGTACCGGTCCAGGTGCGCGGCCTCGGGGTCCTCCTTGCGGATCGCGCGCAGCGCCGTCGGCGCGGTGAACAGCGTCGTCACGCCGTGCTCGGCGACGACGCGCCAGAACGCGCCCGGGTCGGGCGTGCCGACCGGCTTGCCCTCGTAGAGGACGGTCGTCGCGCCGGCCAGCAGCGGCGCGTAGACGATGTAGGAGTGCCCGACCACCCAGCCGACGTCGGACGCCGCCCAGAAGACCTCGCCGGGGCCGGTGTCGTAGATCGCCTCCATCGACCAGCGCAGCGCGACGGCGTGCCCGCCGTTGTCGCGCACGACGCCCTTCGGCCGGCCCGTCGTGCCGCTCGTGTAGAGGATGTACAGGGGGTCGGTGGCGGCGAGCGGGACGGCGTCCACCGGCTCGGCGTGCGCCTCGAGCGCGGCCCAGTCGTGGTCGCGGCCGGCGGTGAGCTCGGCGGCGGCCTGCTCGCGCGCGAGGATCACGCAGTGCGCCGGCGCGTGACCGGCGAGCTCGAGCGCGTGGTCGAGCAGCGGCTTGTAGGGGAGGACCTTCTGCCCCTCGATCCCGCACGAGGCGGAGAGGACGACGCGCGGGCGCGCGTCGTCGATGCGGATCGCGAGCTCGTGCGGCGCGAAGCCGCCGAACACGACGGAGTGCACGGCGCCGAGCCGGGCGCAGGCGAGCATCCCGATCACGGCCTCCGGCACCATCGGCATGTAGAGGACGACGCGGTCGCCGCGCGCGACGCCGAGCCCCTGGAGCATGCCGGCGACGCGGGCGGTGCGGTCGAGCAGCTCGGCGTACGTGAACGTGCGCTGCGTGCCGGTGACGGGGCTGTCGTAGATGAGCGCCGCGCGCACGCCGTGCCCGGCGTCGACGTGCCGGTCCAGCGCATTCGCACACGTGTTCAGCTCCCCGTCGGGGAACCAGCGGTAGATCGGGGCGGCACGGTCGTCGAGCGCCCGGGTCGGGGCGCGCGTCCAGTCGATCGCGGACGCGCGCTCCAGCCAGAAGGCGTCCGGGTCGCGCAGGCTCTGCTCGTGCAGTGCGGAGAGCGCGGACATCGTGCCGGCGCCCGCTACGCGGCGACCGGGTCGGGTCGTCGCGCCGGGGCGGGCGCCCAGTCCAGCTCGTAGTCGGAGGGGTCGAGCTGCCGCAGCGCGGACGTGAACGCCCACGTCGTCCCCGGCCACAGGACGGACGTCCCGCCGCGCTCGTTGAGGTACCAGGAGTTGCAGCCGCCGACGATCCAGATCGTCCCCTGGAGCTGCTCGCGGATGTCCTCGGAGAACGCGTGCTGGGGCTCCTCGCGCACCTCGATCGCCCGCGCGCCGTTGCGCTCGACGTGCGCGATGCACTGCAGGACGTAGTCGATCTGCGCCTCCGCGTAGAGGAGGATCGACGTGTGGCCCGTCGCCGTGTTCGGGCCGACGAGCATGAAGTAGTTCGGGTAGCCCGAGACGGTCGTGCCGAGGTACGCCTCGCGATGCGCCGCCCAGCGCTCGCTGATCGCGACGCCGCCGCGGCCGCGCAGCGGGTCGGCGACGGGCATGATCTCGTAGCCGGTGCCGAGGATCAGCGTGTCGACCTCGTGCAGCGTGCCGTCGGCGGTGACGACGCCCTCGGGCCGCACCTCGGTGATCGCGTCGGTGACGAGGTCGACGTCGGGGCGCGCGAGCGCCGGGTACCAGTCGTCGGAGATGATCAGCCGCTTGCAGCCGGCGCGGAACGTCGGCGTGAGCCGCTCGCGCAGCGCCGGGTCCCGGACCTGGCGCTCCAGGTGGGCGCGGCAGACGCGCTCGATGACGCGCGTGCTGCGCGGGCTGCGCAGCAGGATCCCGAGCAGTTCGTGGCGGAGCATCTGCTTCTCGCGCACCGCGCGCTGCACCGCGGGGAAGCGGCGGTAGAGCGCGCGCTCGAGCGCCGTGATGTGCCGGTTCATGCGCGGCAGCACCCAGCCGGGGGTGCGCTGGAAGACGAGCAGGCGCTCGGCCTGCGGCGCGATCTGCGGGACGAACTGCGCGGCGGACGACCCGGTGCCGATGACGGCCACGCGCTCGCCGGTCAGGTCGTGGTCGTGGTTCCAGCTGCCGGAGTGAAAGCACGTGCCGGCGAACGTGCCCAGTCCCGGAATGTCCGGGGCGACGGGGTTCGTCAGCGGGCCCATGCCGGAGATGAGGAACCGCGCGTCGATCGGGCCGCCGGAGGTGCGCACGTGCCACAGGCCCGCGTCCTCGTCCCAGTCGGCGCCGAGGACCTCATGGCGAAAGCGCACGTGCTCGCCGAGCGCGTGCTCGTCGGCGAGGCGCAGCTGGTAGTCCCAGATCTCCTGCTGCGGGGAGTAGAGCTGCGTCCAGTCGGGGTTCGGCGCGAACGAGAACGAGTAGAGGTGAGACTCCACGTCGACGGCGCAGCCGGGGTAGGTGTTGGCCCGCCAGGTCCCGCCGATCGCCTCCGAGCGCTCGAGCATGACGAAGTCGCGCTCGCCCTCCTGGCGCAGCCTGATCGCCATCCCCATGCCCGCGAACCCGGCGCCGATGATCGCGATCTTCACCGTCGGGACTGCGGAGGCCATGCGGCGAGCCTAACCGGCGTGCGCGATCGGCGCAGGGGCTGCGAGCCCGCGGGCGAGCGCCACGCACGTCGCGGCGGTCGCCCGCTCGGCCTCCGGTTCGATCAGCAGCAGGTCGAAGCCGTGCGGGACGTTCGCGAAGCGGTCGCACTGCACCGCGACGCCCTCCTCGCGCAGCCGCTCGGCGAACCGCTCGCCCTGGTCGCGGATCGGGTCCATCCCCGCGGTGGCGACGTACGTCGGCGGCATCCGGTCCAGCTCGTCCGCGTAGAGCACCGACAGCCGCGGATCGCGGCGGTCCTGCGGGTCCGGCGCGTAGTGGTCGACCATGTCCTGCGCGTTGGCGCGCGACAGCAGGGGGCCGCGGGCGAACAGCCGCGCGGAGGGCCACGCGGCGACGTCCGCGTCGACGAGCGGGTAGATGAGCCAGGCGAAGCACGGGCCCGGCTCGTCCGGGCTCAGCCCGAGCGCCACGCCCGCGGCGAGGTTGCCGCCGGCGCTGTCGCCGCCGATCCCGATCCGCGAGGCGTCCACGCCGAGCTCGCCGGCGTGCGCGACCGCCCAGCGGAACGCGCCGATGCTGTCCTCGAGCGCCGTCGGGAAGGGGTGCTCGGGCGCCTTGCGGTAGCCGACGGCGAGGACCTTGCAGCCGGCCTGCGCGGCGGTGAAGCGGCAGGTGTTCGCGTGCGTGACGAGCGACCCGAGGATGAACCCGCCGCCGTGGAGGAAGACGAGCAGCGGCGCGTCGTCGCCCGCGCCGGGCGGCTCGTAGAGGCGGGCGGGGATCCGCGCGCCGTCGGGCAGGTCGATCGTCAGTTCGCGCATCGCGGCGTCGCCCGAGTGGTTGGCGGAGAACGGCGGGAAGATGACGTCCAGCGCGCGCCGGACCGCGGGCGTCGGCCAGCGCGAGGCGAGGTTCAGCGTCAGCGTCGACGGGCCGCACATCGCCGCGAGCAGCGGGTTCAGCCGCTGGCCGTCGGCCTTCTTGAAACCGGTCATGGAGCTCATGGCGGTGATGGTGCCAGGAGTGGCGATGGGGCGCGGCGGGATGCCGCGGCCGGCCTCGCGCGGTCGTGGACCGCACGGTCCGCGCGGGCGACAGCCCACCGGTGCGGCCGACCGCCGTGGAGACACCCAATCCCCGTCAAATGATGAAAGGGC
>DAIPYF010000018.1:12852-14345 GCA_036782855.1 Solirubrobacteraceae bacterium | reverse complement strand
GGGGGGGGGGGGGCGGGGGGGGTCGCCGCGGCCGCCACCGCGCGAGGCTACCCCCCGCGGCCCGCGCGGGCGCCCCCCCCCGGGGGGGGCCGACCGCCGTGGCGCGCAGCCGGTAGGCCCCCGCGGGGAGCCGGCGGCCGGACACGCGACCGCTGAAGCGCAGCCGGATCGTCGACGCGGCCGGCGTGGGCGCGGGCGCGGTCAGCGTTTCGCCCCGTGCCCGCCAGCGGCCACCCGACCGGCGCTCCACGCGAAAGCGCAGCGACGCGGGCGCCGCCCCGAGGACCACGGTCACGCGCGCGCCGCCGGCGCCGGGGCCGAATGCCGCGCCGCGGGCGGCGGCGCGAAAGCGCGCGGGCCTGATCGTCAGCCGCAGGATCGCCGGGGTGCCCTGCGTGGTGGCGCCGTCGTCCCCGCCGGCCGGCGGGCCGCCCGCAACGCGCGCGCCGACGGGGTCCCAGTGCTCCAGGAGCGACGACGCCCACGGGGACCACCCGTTCGCGTTGTGCGCCCGCACCCGCACCTGCGGCCAGGCGCCCTCGTCGCGGGCGGTCAGCTCGTAGGTGCGCGACGTCGCGCCCGCGATCTCGGACAGCTCGCACTCCTCTCCGTCCTCGCCGCCCTGGCACCGGTCCCAGCGGTACTCGTGGCGGTCGGCCGGCGGCGTCCAGTCGCCCGGTGCGGCGGCGAGCGTCGCCCCGACGCGCCAGGTGCCGCTGATCGAGGGGAGCGCCGTCCAGCGCGGGACGAGCTGCGGCGGCGCCGGGCCGGCCACCACGTACGGGCTCACGCCCTGTGGCAGCCCGTCGGCGCCGACGGTGTCGGACGTCTCCCAGTCCGACCAGCCGCTCGCGTCGCGGGCGCGCTCGGCGACGTAGACGGTCGCGCCGACGTCCGCGGCGGCGATCACGTACGTCAGCGCGGTCGCGCCGGCGATGTCCGCAGGGCGGCAGCCGCCGGTGACCGGCACGAGCACGCAGCGGATCCAGCGGCGCTCGACCGTGTCCGCCGGTGTGCGCCAGCGCGCGGGGACGGCGGTCGCCTGCTCGCCGGTGAACGCCCGCCCGGCCGCGGCGGGGCGGGTGAGGAGCGCCGGTCCGGCGGCCGCGGCGAGGGCCGGGAAGAGGGCCGCGGTGGCGAGTGCCGCGGCGAGCGAAAGGCTGTGGCGGAGGAGGGAGCGCATCGCCGGTCGTCCCCATCCTGGCCGGTGGGGGCGGCGCGCACATCGGGTCTGGGCCGCGGGAATGTGCGGGAAACCTGCGGGACGCTTGACACCCCGGCGGCGGGCGGGGGAGGATCGCTCGCGGTCAGCGGGTGGACGAGCTGCCCGCGTTCTGGGAGGAGACACTCATGCGACGGTGCATGCGAGCGATCGCGCTCGCGACGGCGATGGCGGTGGTGCTGCCGGCCGGCGTGGCCGCGGCGGACGGTCCGGGGGCCGGCACGCCGGCGGTCGTCACCCTCGGCGACTCGGCGATCTCCGGTGAGGCGGG
>DAIPYF010000018.1:0-12842 GCA_036782855.1 Solirubrobacteraceae bacterium | reverse complement strand
GGTTCGACGGCGTACTGGGACACGCCGAGCGGTGAGGCGATCAGCGGCTGTCACCGCTCGAAGGCCGCACAGGCGCACATCGGCGGCGGCGTCCTCAGCGCGAACCTCGCGTGCTCGGGCGCGCGCACGTCCACGGGCGGCACGGGATCGGGCGAGGACTTCAAGCCCGGGATCGACTTCTACACCGACGCGCAGGGCCGCAAGGGCCAGGCGCTCGCACTGCAGGAGTACGCGTCCACGCACAACGTGAAGGCCGTCGTCGTGATGATCGGCGCGAACAACTACGGCTTCGCGGACATCGTCACCCGCTGCGTCACGAACTGGGTGACGTCGCCGTCGTGGTGGAAGAACTACTGCTCCGACGACTCGGACATCACGTCGCGGTTCACCGCGACGCGCCAGGCGACGGAGACGGCGAACGTGCGGGCGGCGCTGCAGCGCGTCGCGCAGGCGATGACGAACGCCGGCTACACCGCGGCGCAGTACACGATCCTCGCGCAGACGTACTGGTCGCCGCTGCCGCGCGGCGCGCAGATCCGCTACTCCGAGAGCGGCTGGTCACGGCAGAACATCGGCGGCTGCGGGGTGTGGAACCGGGACGCGAACTGGGCCAACGACACGGTCGTCGTGGCGATGAACTCGACCACGAAGAACGCGGCGGCCACGAGCGGCCTGGCGAACGTCAAGGTGCTCGACCTGCAGCAGTCGCTCGACGGCCGGCGCCTGTGCGAGAACACCGTCGGCCTGCTCGAGGAGAAGGGCATCGCCTCGTGGACGAGTCCCGGCGCGGTGGACAACACCGAGTGGGTCTCCCAGGTCCGGACGGTGACGGCGATCTTCCCGCCGTACCAGATCCAGGAGGGCTCGCACGCGAGCTACTGGGGTGAGAAGGCGATGCGCAACTGCCTGCGCCAGGCCTACAACGGCGGGAACGTGCGCGGTGGCGTGTGCGTGCGCTCGGCGAACGGGCTCAACGGGCAGGGCGAGCCGAACATGGCGTTGCAATAACGGCGTGGCAGTGGGAGTCGGCGGCCGGGCGGAGTACGATCGCCCGGCCGCCGTCCCACCGATGCCGAAGCTCCACGGACACACGCGTTCGCTGTCGTTGATCATCCTCGCGGTGGCGATCACGGCCGTCGCGCCCGGCGTGGCGTTCGCCGCCGCTCCGGGCCCTGCGACCGACGCGAAGAAGAAGAAGCCGAAGCCGAAGCCGCTCACGGCCACGGTCAGCGGCACCTTCACGATCAGGCAGGACATCGAGGGCGGGTTCGGGAACGACAGCGGCCCGAACTGGCAGCAGCTCACGGTCGACATCAAGAAGGCCGAGATCCCGTTCACCCGGGGTTCCACGTCCAGCGCGGCCGCCAAGGCGACCGTGACCTTCACCTACCACGCCGAGGCCAGCACGGCGGACCGCTCCTATCACGCCGGCTGCGACAGCGAGAACCGCAGGACCGACGGCACCTGGACCGGCAAGACGAGCGTCGTCGTCAGGGAGTCGACCTGGCTGCAGACGAACGGCAAGTCCAAGCGCTTCGCCGGCTGGCAGGTGACGGCCCGGCTGCCCGAGGACGGCATCCCGCTGACCAGCAAGGGCTCCTACAACGACTGGGAGTCGATCCTGATGACGAACTGCCAGACGTTCGACGCCAACACGCCGCTCGGGTCGTGGGGCATCGGGTTCGCCGAGCCCGACGGCGTCGGCAGGCTCGCCGCCGATGACCGGTCGGTGCCGCTGCTGTCGATCGACACGGACGCCGGGCAGACGGGCACGGCGTCGGGCAAGCTGAAGTTCAACAAGTCGCCGCGCTGAGCCCTTGCGGCTCCGCCGGTCCGCAGTCGCCTGAGCTACGCCACCGTGACGGCCGGGGCCGGCGCGCGGGTGATCTCGTACTCGCGGTCGTCGGGCGTCGCGGCCATCATCCGGTGGAACTCGTCGATCGCGAACGGCCACATCGTGGGCTGGCCGTCGGGGCCGATGTACCAGGAGTCGCAGCCGGTCACCCACACCGTGTCGCGCATGTTGTCGCGGATCGCGGCGTTGAACGCGGCGGTCGCCTCGGCGGTCGGCGCGACGTCGTGGATCTCGCCGGAGGCGATGCGCCGCACCCAGCGCGCGACGAAGTCGGCCTGTGACTCGGCGAGCGGCACGAGCGACGTGTTGCCGATCGGGCTGTTGGGCCCGAGCATGAGGAACAGGTTCGGGAAGCCCGGCACCGTGACGGTGCGGTGCGCCCGCGGGCCCGGCGCCCAGGCCTCGTCGAGCGTCAGGCCGTCGCGCCCGGTGACCGTCATCGGGCGCACGAACGCGTGCGCGTCGAACCCGGTCGCGAGGGCGATGACGTCGCACTCGTGCAGGCGCCCGTCCGCGGTCACGATGCCGCGCGGCTCGACGTGGTCGATGCCGGCGTCGACGATCTCGACCGTCGGCCGCTGGATCGCGCGGTAGTAGCCGCTCGACATGATCAGCCGGCGGCACATCGGCTCGTAGTCCGGCGTCATGCGCCGGCGCAGGTCGCGGTCGCGGATCGTGTGGAGGTTCAGGCGGCACACGGCCTGGATCAGCGACCGCTGCCAGCCGGGCCGCACGACCGCGGTGGTGAACAGCCCGTACTGCATCGCGGTGCCGCGGTAGCGCAGCTCGTTCAGCCGCGGGAAGCGGTGCAGCAGCCCGCGCCACGCGCGCGAGTAGGTGTAGTTGGGGACGGGCGCGATCCACTGCGCGCTGCGCTGGAACTGCGTGACCTTCGCGGCGCGGGTGGAGAGCGCGGTGACGATCTGCACGCCGGTCGATCCGGTGCCGATGACGGCGATCCGCCGGCCGTCCAGCGGGACGCTCTCGTCCCAGCGGGCGGAGTGGAACGCGGCCCCCGCGAACGTCTCGAGGCCGGGGATGTCGGGGATCCGCGGCTGGTGCAGCACGCCGGTCGCCGCGACGACGACGTCGGCGGTGAACTCCTCGCCGGCGGCGGAGCGCAGCCGCCAGCGGTCGCCGTCGAACGCGGCGTCGATGATCTCGGTGTCGTAGCGCACGCGGTCCAGGACGCCGGCCCGCTGGGCGACGCCCTTGAAGTAGGCCTGGATCTCGGCGCCGTCCGAGAAGCGGGTGCTCCAGTCGGCGTTCGGCGCGAACGAGTAGCTGTAGAACGGGGACGGCACGTCGCACGAGAGTCCGGGGTAGCGGTTCTCCCGCCACGTCCCGCCGACCTCGCCGGCCTTCTCGAAGATCGTGAACGTCTCGATCCCCTCGCGGTGCAGGCGCATCGCCATGCACATGCCGGACATGCCGGCGCCGATGATCGCGACCTGCGGGGCGGGGGCGTGGGAGCCGTTCGTCGTCACGGGCATGGGCGGGGCATGCTAACCCGGCATCGGCCGGGGAGCCCGGGCGTCATCGGCGAGTCCCGCGGAAGCTCCACGCGTCGAGGCCCAGCTTCAGCCCGAGCGACGGGTCCCAGTAGCCGCCGGCGCGGCCCTGCTCGGCGCCCGGGTCGTAGAGCATTCCGCCGCGTGCGTAGCGCACGTCCCAGTAGGAGGCCTCGGTCGTCCCGCGCATCCCGCGCGCCGAGAAGCGCCGGGCGACGATGTGGACCTTGATCACGACGGGATCGGCAAACGGGAAGACGCCGTCGTAGGCCCAGGCCTTTCCGACGCGCCGGCCCCGGACCGTGCCCACGGGCGAGCGCAGCGTCGAGCGGCCGCCCGCGGTGGTGATCCGCCAGGTCTCGCGTCGCGCGTCGCCGACCTGGTAGTCCGGGTTGATCTTCTCCTGGGCGACCACCAGGCGGGTCGTGACCGTCCAGGTGCCGGTGAGCGAGACGGCGGCGCGCGCCGGGGTCGGTGCCGTGACCGCGAGCAGCGTCGCGAGGACGAGGGGCGTGGCGAGCGCGAGCCGGCGCATACGGCGACTTCAGCACGCCGGTTCGGCCGGGGCATCGGGGAACGGCCCGGAGCGTGCTGCGCGGTTTCCGCGGGTCATGCGTCATCGGGGGAGCACCGAGGGCGACGCCCTGGGCGCACCGCTAGTGCCCGGGCAGCAGCCGGTTGCCGAGCCGCGCGACCACGGCGTCGGTGGCAGCATGCGCCCAGTGCGACACGTCGTCGCCGCCGGGCGCGCCGACGTTCACGCGCTCGCCCTGCGCCCACACCTCGTAGCTGCCGTCACGCTGCCGTGTGACGCTCGCGACGACGACGTCGAGCTCGGCGAGATACGCGTTGAGGTAGGCGGGGGCGCCGGTCGGCATGTCCTCGGACCGTAGGTCCCCGGGGGCGTGCCGTCATGGGGGGAACCTGCCGGAGAGGCTCTGTGCGCGCTACGGACGGCGCAGGGGAGCTGCCCGGCGCACCGGTCAGCGCTTCAGCGTGAGCTTCGCGCTGATCACGCGCTGCTCGGCCCCGGTGCCGACGGTGCTGTTGGCCCACACCGGAGCCTTCGCGCGCGTGCGCAGCAGCCGCCGGCCCGCCTTGGACAGCGTGATCCTGACCTGCTTCGTCGACGAACTGCATGAGCCCCGTCGTCCGTCCCACGCGCACACGCGCGCGCGTCACCACGCCGACGCCCTCCGGGATGATGTGGTTCTCGGCGTTGCTGATCGTGCTGTACCAGGTGCACGAGGTCGCGTAGGTGGGCACGCCGTAGACGGGGTGGCGCGTGCAGTCCGCCATCGCGTCGTCGGGGACGCGGCTCAGGTCCGTGCCGATCGTCGCGGCCGCCCCGGCCTGCGCCGGGACCAGCAGGGTCAGCGCGAGCGCTGCGACGACGAGCGGGAGGCGCACACGCCAAGCGTGGCACCTGCGCGGCGCACCGGCTGCCGCACAAGCCCAGCGAACGCGACACGCGAAACCCCCGGTGCGGTGCGGCGAACTACCGCGAACGGTCGCTTTGCGCGCCGCCTGCGGGCATCTCCCCTCGGTGTCACACGGATGCGCGACGAGCGCACGCGGCCTAGCGTGGAGGGTGCCCCACTCGGAAGAGCCCATGCCCGGCCGCACAATCCACATCGGGACCTTCGCCGGCATCCCGTTCGGCATCCATCCGCTCTGGCCGGTCGTCGTCGCGGCGATCACGCTCGTGCTCGCGACGGGCTGGTATCCCGCGCAGGTCGACGGGATCGCGCCGGCGACCGCCTGGGCGCTCGGGGCCCTGAGCGCGTTGATGCTCTTCGCCAGCGTCGTCGCCCACGAGTACGGGCACGCGCTGGTCGCCCGCCGTCACGACGTGGAGGTCGAGGGCATCGACCTCTGGCTGCTCGGCGGCGTGGCGAGAATCAGCGGCACGGCTCGCCGGCCGCAGGACGAGCTCGCGTATGCGGTCGCCGGGCCCGCGGTGACGGCCGTCATCGCCGCCGTCAGCGGGGCGGTGCTGCTGCTGCTCCCGACCGGGACGGCGCTCTTCGCGCTCGTCGCCTACCAGGCGCTCGTGAACGTCGTGCTGCTGGTGTTCAACCTCCTGCCCGCCTTCCCGCTGGACGGCGGCCGCGTGCTGCACGCGCTGCTCTGGCGGCGCAGCGACGACCGTCTCGCGGCCACCGTCCAGGCCGCGCGCGTCGGCCGCGCGTTCGGCTACGGCTTCATCGCGCTCGGCTTCCTGCAGGTCGTGTCGGGCTACCCCGGCGGGCTGTGGCTCGCACTCATCGGCGGGTTCGTGGTGACGGCCGGGGGCGCCGAGGCGCTGCACGCGGAGGTCCAGGAGGCCTTCAGCGGGGTGCGGGCGAGCGACCTCATGAGCGCCCCGGCGGTGTGCCTGCCGGTGACCGCGACCGTGGCCGACGCGGTGGATCTCGTCCTGCACGAGCCGCACCCCGCGTTCCCGGCGCTTGATGACGGGCGCGTCGTGGGACTCGTCCGGGTGAGCGCGCTCGAGCACGTCCCGGCGGCCGAGCGCAACGGCGTGCTCGTCGCCGGGCTCGTCGACCACGAGCCCGCGCTCCTCGTCGGCCCCGATGCCGACGTCGCCGCGCTCCTGGACGAGCCCGGGTTCGTCCGGCTGCAGCGTGCCGCCGTGGTGGACCGCGAGCGCCGGCCACTCGGGATCGTGTCGATCACCGACGTGCAGCGCGCGTTCGACATCCGGCAACGGCTCGTGGCGGCCACCTGACCATGCCCGCGGAATGCGAGCGGTGCGGGCGGCCGGCTCCGGCGTCCGGGTCCCCGGATCGCGTCCCGTGGGAGGCGCGGGTGCTGAAGGACGGCTCGGTCGCCGTCATCTGTCCCGAGTGTCTGGCCAGGGTGGACTCGGCCGCGATCGACGAGGGCCGGATGTGGTCCGAGCTCGAGCAGCTGCCGCCGGAGGATCTGGATGCGTGATGCGCCCTCCGGCGCGCCGGTTCAATGCAGGACATGAACGCGAAGAACCCGTCGGCCGCAGCGCGAGTCGGAGACTGGCTCGAGACCCGGGGAATCCACGGCGAGCCCGGTCGTCGCGGCCAGATCATCGAGATCCTCGGTGGACCGGGGCATGAGCACTACAAGGTGCGCTGGGACGAGCAGCACGAGTCGATCGTGTACCCGGCCGACGGGGTGCGCATCGTCCGCAAGGGACGTCGGTAGGCGCACGGCCCCCACGCGTCGCCGGGACGGACCCTGATCATGAAGGCCCCGGGTCGCGGTCATGGACCACCAGCACGTCGCAGTGAGCCGATCGCACCACGTGGCTGCTGACCGATCCCAGAAGGTGGGATGCGTGCCCGCTGCGACGGGCGATGACGATGATGTCGACGGACTCCCGCTCGGCGGCCGCGAGGATCTCGCTCGCCGGGTTCCCGACGGCGGCGATCGTCCGCACCCGTACGCCGCGCGCCGCGAGCTGCCGCCCCGCGTCCTCGAGCAGCACGGCCTGCTCGTACAGCTCCGCGGGCGGCACGAGCCTGGCGCTCACTCCCGGCTCCGGCATCACGTTGATGACGTTCAGCATGCCTCCGGGAGCGGTGACGTCGGCGGCCCGCGCAAGCGCTCTCCGCGCTGCTGGGGAGCCGTCATAGGCCGCCAGCACGCGTTGCTGCCCGTTCATGCCCCGCCGGTGCCGAGGTCCCGGGCAGACTGCTCGGCGGTCACGACCGTCACCGGCACACCCAGTCGCTCGATCCGGTGCGCCAGGTCCAGACGCAGCCAGCCGGAGACCCGGTGCGGAAGGGTCGAGACCATCACCTCATCGAAGCGCTCCTGCTCGAACAGCGCTCGCACAGCCTCGAACGGATCGCTCGCCCCGATCACGCCGCGAACATGGGTGCCGGTCGCACGGTCGAGCAACGGAATCGCGAGTTCGATGGTCGCCTGCGCCTCGTTGGTCTCCGGATCCCAGTAGGGCCGGGGCACGAGCAGCGTGAAGGTGCACGGCTCGCGGTGCGCTCGCGACGCGGCGGCGTCGAGCAGCGTCGGGGTGGCGGCCGTGCGGTGAGCGACGATGAGGACGTGTGCCATGGGTTGCGACCGAGCGTGCACGTTCGGCTGCCGGGGGTCATCGGGAGTAACCCGCGGTCGTGGTCGAACACCCCCGACGGCGCGGGCCGGTCCAGTTGCTGCGTGGGGTAGTTGCGCCACCACGCGGGCGGGTGCGATGGTGCCTGCCGATGCCCGGCCTCCAGGCGACTCCCCAGTTCCCCCGGCTCGCGACCGGCGACGGCGGCTACGAGTCCTTCTATCTGCGCGCCGTCGACCCGCTGCACCCGCGGGGGGTCTGGCTGCGCCACACCGTCCTGAAGTCCCCGGGGGAGCCGGCGGTCGGCTCGATCTGGGCGGTCGTGTTCGACGCCGACGCGCCGCAGCCAGCCGTCCACAAGCTGTCGCTCCCGGGTCCGCAGGTCGACGGCTGGATCCGCATCGGCGACAGCGCCTTCGGACCGGACGGCGTCCGCGGCGCCGCGGGGCCCGCGTCGTGGGACCTGACGTGGCGCGGCGACGAGGACGTGCTGCGCCACCTGCCCAGGCCGTGGATGTACCGCGCGCCGCTCCCGCGCACGAAGCTCGAGAGCCCGCTGCCGTCGGGGACGTTCAGCGGCAGGATGGCCGTCGGCGACCGGGTCGCCGAGCTGGACGGCTGGGCCGGCATGGTCGGCCACAACTGGGGCGCCCAGCACGCCGAGCGCTGGATCTGGCTCCACGGCGTCTGCTTCGAGGACCGTCCCGACGCGTGGCTCGACCTGTCGATCGGCCGCGTGCGGATCGGCCCGGTGACGACGCCGTGGATCGCCGCGGGCGTCGTGTCGATCGATGGGCGGCGGATCGCGCTCGGCGGGCCGGCGCACCGCCCGCGCGTCGACGAGGACCCGCTCGCGCTGGATCTCGCCGTCGGCGGGAAGGGCGCGCGCCTGGAGCTTGCGGCGCGGTCCGTGCGTGAGCAGACGGTCGTCTGGCGCTACGCCGATCCGGACGGCCACGAGCACCACGTCGCCAACTGCTCGATCGCGGCGCTCGACGCGGTGGTCCACCTGGACGGGGAGGAGCCACTGCGGTTGCGCACCGCGCACGGCGGGGCGTACGAGCTGGGGATGCGGGAGACGACGCACGGGCTGCCCGTGCAGCCGTTCGGGGATCCGTAGGTCCTGCGAGGCCCGGCGCGCGCGGCCTACAGCGCGCCGCAGGCCGCGGCGTCCGCGGTCAGCGTCACGGGGCCCTGCGACGTGACGTCGGCGCCGCGCGAGATGCCGACGAAATACTGGGCGCCGGTGCGCGCCACGCCGATGTTCAGGCCGGCCGCGCGGAGGTTCGCGGTCTCACGGATGACGGCCGTCCAGCGCGTTGCGGACCCCTGGGCCTGGGTCACCACCCAGCGTGCGCCGTTCTTGACGGCGCGGCCGCTCGTGCCGCTCGACTCGAGCCGGTACTTCCCGTTCGCGCAGAAGAGCCAGTTCACCGCCTCACCGTCGCCGCGCCGGCCGACGAGGCGCCGGTCGGCGAGCTGGCCGCGGATCGCGCTCGCCAGCGCCCGGTCCTTGCACGCCTGGTAGCGCTTGCGCGCCTTCGGCTTGCGGTTTCCGGGAGCGCGCTGCAGGGCCTTGCGCTCGGCGGAGCAGCCCGCCTTGGCAGCCGTTCCCGCGGGCGCGCCGGCCTGAGCCGACGTCGCGGCGGCTGGGAGCAGGCCCGCGATCAGCGCGGTGAGCAGGACGAGACGAGCAGGGGTCGCGGTCCGCATGATGGCGACGATAACCGACGGGAACGGCGGTGGCGGCCGTCGGGGCACTACGGATGTCGCGGGCCGTTTGTCGAGCGATCGTTGTGGGCATGCCCATCAGCATCCAGCAGCACCGTCCTCACCCCGACACGCTGGACGCCAGCCGCTCGCTCGCGGCCGCGTTGCCCCCGGGCCGGCACGAGCTCCCGTCGCGGCGGCTGGAGCGCGCGTACGGCGAGGCTCCGCTGACGCCCGGCGCGCGCGCCCGGATCGCGGCCGAGCTGGACCACGCCGGCCTGGTCATCCTGAGCGACCCGTGCAACGAGCCGCTGGTCGTCGTCAAGCGTTCCCCCACGCAGCCGACGGTGGGCGCGCACGCGAACGTGAGCGCGAGCCATCAGGCCAGGCGCGTGAAGGTGCTGGCCGACAGCGCCGCGGACGAGGTCGTGCGGTCCGGCCGGCCGGTCGCGCTCCCGGCGATGACCGACGCGGAGCGCGAGATCGTGCGGGCGCACCTGCGCTGGCGCGTTGATCTGGTGGCACGTTCCACGGGAGAGGGACCCGAGCGGCACCTGGTGGTCATTCCGATCTGACGGGGTGCAGGGGTTCTGGGCCGGGTCTCTGGTGCGATGGTGCGGGTCTGGAGGGGTCGGGCGGCGTCTGCGGTTCGCGCGGTGAGGCAACGGCGTGGGAAAGCGGTCGCCAACGTCGCGTCGGCCGGGGCCACGGACCCCTCATGAAGGGCATAGTGCGCTGCGCACAACGCCTCGGACCTCGGGCACTGGCGATTAGACGCCGCACTTGGTAACGCAACATCGCTCACGTCGTGCGGCGCGTCCGTCTTGAAGCCCCGCGTCACCGCCGTCCGTCTGTTTAGGGAGTTACGGTGTACTCATGGTCGCGCGGCTGATGCGTGGTGCGCTGCTCTTGAGTTGTACTGTTGCAGCTGGCTGTGGTTCGGGGGAGCAAGACTCGTCCGCGACGACCCTCGCCCCAGAATCCTACGCAGCGATGCGGGAATACGCCAGCGTGTCTGATGGACTCGGTGACGAGCTGTACGGTGTGGACAAAGCGCGGACGCTCTGCGAACGAATCACCGGTGAACCGGGGTCGGAGGTCGCGACGATCCGCTCTTCGTGTGCGCTGCTGGTCTCCGCTGCCGAGTCGGTTGAAGCGTTAGAGCGATGTCAGCGGGAAGCGGCGACTGACCTCGACAAACGCAAGTGCGGGGCAGATTTGTTGGAGCAGCTCGCTGCCGTCGCGATGGACGATGCCGCGCTCGCGCAGAAGCTCAGTGGGCAGGCAGGGCTCGGTTCCGGGCCCTGCCTGAGCTACCTGACGGAGAGCGTCCAGCCAAACCGAAGGGCGGCTGCGGAATTCGGCCGCATCGCATCGACGCTGCGCGACCGATCGGTGAGCCCGGCGGAACTCGATGCCGCGGAGAATCGCCTCGCCATCGAGGTGGGTCGGTTGGAGAGGCTCGACCAAGGGTCGGAGCTGGACCGGCTCCGAGTGTGTGCGCCGGGCGGCTCGGCCTAGTCGTTTCCTCGCGCCCCCGATGGTCACGTCAAGTGCCCTGAGACTGCCGGTCAGCGACCCGCTTGATCTCGTCACGAGGCGACACCCGCTGGTCCTGTCGGTCGCCCGTGTCGGTGCGCCGAGTCGAGCCATCGGCATGGCAAGCACGCAGGTTGGGGCGCCGAGACTCGTTCGGCGTCCGTCGCTTCAGATATATCTGCGGCCATCAACCTGTGATGTGACCTATGCGCATTGTCCCACTGGGCAATGCCACCCGAGGAGATGACAATGGACGCGCCAATTACGACTCCACGGCTGTCGTGGTGGTGCCTGCTCGCCATCGCTCCGGTGTTCGGCGTCCTCGTTGGCCTGGGTGACATTCTCTGGTTTGACAGTCGGCGTGGTCACGGGACGCTGCTGGTGTCCCTCGCGTCGCTGGTAGTGCTGTGGGGCACCGCCGTTGCGCTCATCATTGCGGTGGGATCGTCTTAGCCGACGCGCGTTGGCTGACGTCCCGTGGGAACTGGCTCCGAGACACTTGGCCGAGGTCGACAGTCGCGGTCTCAGCTCAGCTCAGCTCGGCGCGGGAGGCTCGTGCCGCCCAGCAGCGGACTCGCCGGACGGGGCAGTGCCGATCTCCCGCTCGCTGACGACCCCGAGCCGGAAGGCGAGCTGCGCGAGGCGTGCTCGCTTCCGGCTCTGTGGGAGATCTTCGACACCGAGGGCAGAGAACAGACTGCGAATATGGGTCTTCACGGCGGGGATGGACAGGAAGAGCGCATCCGCGATCTGCTGGTTCGATGCCGGCGGAGATCGAAGGTCGACCGCCATGGGTCGACAGAGCTCGATCAGCACGCGGCGCTGAGCGGTGGTGATCGTCACCACTGCCGACTGCCCGACCACGGTCGTCGCGCTGGGCCCCGGGCCCCGCGGCGCGCGGAAGAGCAGGAGGGTTCCCCCGACCCGGACGAGATCCCCATCCTCGAGTCGTCGCCGGCCCGAGACCCGCGCTCCATTGACCCAGGTGCCGTTGCGCGAGAGCCCGTCATCCCCGAGGGCGACACTTCCGGCCCGAACGGTGATCTCGGCGTGCAACCGGGAGACGCCGGCATCCCAGGGGATCGCGATATCGCAAGCTGTATCGCGACCGACCGTCAGTGCGTCGCTGTCCGAGGTCAGTTCGTGGATCGCGAGCGGACCGTCACCCTCCCGTAGAAGGAGAAACGCTACGCCGCGACGCTCGGCTTCAAGGACGCGCTTGAGCTCGGCGCCCCGTGTCGGCCGCGGCGCCTGTGCACCTGGGCTCGGGCTATCGCCATCTGGATGTCCCTCTGGACTGGGCACGGCTTGGCAATCCTATCCCTGGGGATGTGCGACCACGCGACGAGCTGGACCAGTATGGGGCAATGGGTGGCGCACAAACCGTTCGGGTGAGGCGGCAATGTCGGATGTCCGAGTCTGCGAGTTCCGGGTATCCTGCGACGCAGGGAGAGCCGTCGGCGTCGGGTGCCCGCGGTCCAGGTGACGGAGAGGGGCGGAGCGTGAATGAATTCCCGGGCGGCGCCCCGGCAATGTGCCGCTTCTGCGGAGGCCACAACCCGGAACGGAGCAGGTTCTGCCGGACTTGTGGTGCCGCGATCGAGGAGCTCACGCCGGCGCCGCCGTCTCACCCGGTCTGTGGTGCCTGCGGCGCGCACGTGCTTGATGGTGCACGCTTCTGTCGGAGCTGTGGTGCGGCGGTCGCTCCAGCGGCGGAGGCTCCCATGGAGGCCTCAGCCACCGAGTCGCAGGAATGCACGATCTGCGGCCGTGCGTCAGCTGGAGACGGCCCGTTCTGCGACGAGTGCGCACGGCCCTTGGACCGGACGCTGGTTGCGGCTCCGCCGCCCTCTCCGACCCCCGCAGCCGGAATGACGGTGCTCGACCCCCGACCCGAGCCGTTGACCGGTGACGTCACGGACGCGCCCATCGGCGGCACGCCACGCCGCCGCGCGTTGCGCGCGGCCGGCATGGTGATGGTCGCCTTGGCCATCGTGGCGGCGGGCGCCGCGGGCACATTCTTCCTCGTGCTCGACGATCGCGATACCGGTGGCCCCGGCGGGGCGTCGGCGACGGCCGCCGGTGCTGACGCGACGACGGGCGAGCAGGACTCCTCGGATACGACGACGGGCGAGCAGGACTCCTCGGATACGACGACGGGCGAGCAGGACTCCTC
>DAIPYF010000017.1:0-19935 GCA_036782855.1 Solirubrobacteraceae bacterium | reverse complement strand
ACACGACGACGGAGGCGACGATGGCGTGGGACTTCTCCACGGACCCGGAGTTCGAGGAGCAGCTGGAGTGGATGCGGGCGTTCGTCCGCGAGGAGATCTGGCCGATCGAGCCCCTCGTGAACGAGCTCACGCAGGAGCAGCTCGACCGCATCTACGAGCCGTTGCAGGCGCGCGTGAAGGAGCGCGGGCTGTGGGCCGCGCATCTGGACCCCGAGCTGGGCGGCCAGGGCTTCGGGCAGGTGAAGCTCGGGCTCATGCACGAGATCCTCGGCAGCTCACCGCTCGCGCCGAACGCGTTCGGCAACCAGGCGCCGGACTCCGGCAACAGCGAGGTCCTCGCGCTCGCCGGCACGCCCGAGCAGAAGGAGCGCTACCTGCACCCGCTCCTGAACGGCGACCTGAAGTCGGCCTTCAGCATGACCGAGCCGACCGCTGGATCGGACCCGACGCTGCTGCGCACCCGCGCCGTGCGCGAGGGCGACGAGTACGTCATCAACGGGCACAAGTGGTTCTCCAGCAACGCCTCGATCGCCGACTTCCTCATCGTCATGGCCGTCACCGACCCGGACGCGCGACCGCACCAGCGCGCCTCGATGTTCCTCGTCCCGGTCGACACGCCGGGCGTGACGATCGTGCGCGACGTGCCGACGATGGAGCATCCGGAGCCGAGCTTCGGCAAGCTCGGCAACCACGCCGAGATCCTCTACGAGAACGTGCGGGTGCCGGCGGACGCGCTGCTCGGCGAGGAGGGCGCGGGCTTCCTGATCGCGCAGCACCGGCTCGTCCCCGGGCGCATCCATCACTGCATGCGCTGGCTCGGGGTCTCCGCTCGGGCGTTCGACATGCTCTGCGAGTACGCGACGCACCGCTACGCGTTCGGCTCGGTGCTCGGCGAGAAGCAGACCGTTCAGAACTGGGTCGCGGATTCGGCGGCGCAGATGCAGGCGGCGCGCCTGATGACGCTGCACGCAGCGTGGAAGATGGACACCCACGGCTCGTCGGCGGCGCGGCAGGACGTCTCGCTCATCAAGGTCTTCGGCGCGGGCGTCATGCACGACGTCGTCGACCGCGCCCTGCAGATCCACGGATCGCTCGGCTACTCGACCGACATGCCGATCGAGGCGATGTACCGCTACGCGCGGGCGGCGCGCTTCTACGACGGCCCGGACGAGGTGCACCGCGAGAGCGTGGCCCGGCGGATCCTGCGCGGGTACCAGGCGCCCGAGGGCGGCGTCCCGACCGAGCACGTGCCGACGCGCCGCGAGGCCTCGCGGCAGAAGTTCGCCGACGTGCTCGAAGCCGTCACGGCGAACGACTGAGGCGGGCGTGCGGCCGGCGGCGATGGCGGGGGATCCCGACGAGGACGGACGCGGCCGGCTTCCGGTGCGGCTGCTCGTCATCGTCCTCGTCGCCCAACTGCTGCTCGCCGCGCTGATCATCTGGTTCAGCGTCAACGGCTGGCCGTTCGTCGGCGGGGGGCGCGATGCCGATCCGGTGCCGGAGCGGACCGCGCAGACCGATCCCGTGCCGGCCCGCTTCGCGGCCGCGCCGGGCGACGGGGTGCCCACGCCGCGCATCGACCGCTTCGACGAGGCCGCGGCGTTCGCGCTCCTGCGCCGCCAGGTGCGGGAATACGGATGGCGCCCGGCGGGATCGCCGGCGCTGCGGCGGCTGGCGGTGGACCTGCGGGGCCGCCTCCCGAACGGGCGACTGGAGCCCGTGGCGGGGCACCCGGGCCTGCGCAACGTCGTCGGCTCGCTCCCGGGACGCCGCCCGGCGGTCCTCGTCGCCGCGCACTACGACGTGGAGGCGGAGCCCGAGGGCTTCGTCGGCGCGAACGACGGCGCCGCCGGCACCGCCGCGGTCGTCGGCGTCGCCCGGGCGCTGAGAGGGTCGGAGCGGCCCGCGGGGGCCCGCGAGGTCCGCTTCGTCCTCTTCGACGGCGAAGAGGAGCCGAAGGGCTCGACGGACTTCCGCCGCGACGCGCTGCGCGGGTCGCGCGCCTACGCCGGCGCGCACGCGGACGAGGTCGGCGCGGTCGTCCTCCTGGACTACGTCGCCAACCGGGGGCTGCGCCTCCCGCGTGAGGGCACGTCGGATCGCGCGCTGTGGGCGCGGCTGCGCGCCGCGGCGGGCCGGGTCGGCGCGGGCGCGGCGTTCCCGGCCGGCGCGCAGACCGGGATCCTCGACGACCACACGCCCTTTCTCGACGCGGGGATCCCCGCGATCGACCTCATCGACTTCGCCTATCCGTGGCGTGACACGCTGGAGGACGACCTGGGCAAGGTGTCCGCGCGCAGCCTCGACGTGACGGGGGAGACGGTCACGGAGCTGGTGCTGCGCGAGCGGGCGCGGCGCTGAGCCATGGCCCTCCTGCTGAACCGGCTCGGGCGGCTCGCCGCGTCCCACTGGAAGCGCGCGGTCGCGCTCGCCGTCGCCGGCGTCGTCCTGACGGGGATGCTCGCGTCGACCCTCGGCGGCGAGTTCGTCGACGACTTCTCCGTTCCCGGGACGCCGTCGCAGCAGGCGCGCGATCTGCTCGAGGAGCGCTTCCCCGCGGTCGCGGGCGACCCCGCGACCGTCGTCTTCGCGACCGCGTCCGGCACGGTGCGCGACGGCGCCCGCAAGGAGGCGATCGCCGGGGCCGTCCGCCGCATCGAAGGGCTGCCGAACGTCAGCGGCGTCGCGTCGCCCGTGGCGCCCGGCGGCGGCGAGCAGGTCTCACCCGACGGACGGGTCGCGTTCGCGACGGTGCAGTACGACCGCACCGCCGACGACCTCGGCGCCGAGGCCTACGACCGTCTCGTGGAGGCCGCCGGGCCCGCGCGCGCCGCAGGCCTGGAGGTCTCGATGCGCGGCCAGGTCGTCGATGTCGCCCAGCAGCAGCAGTCCCTGCCGATCGGCGAGTTGATCGGCGTCGCGGCGGCGATCCTCATCCTGACGCTCGTCTTCCGCTCGGTCGTCGCGATGACGATCACGCTCGTCGCGTCGCTGCTCGCGCTGGTCTCGGGCCTGATGCTGCTGCGCCTCGGCGCCGCGGTGACCGACATCCCGAGCGTCGCCCCGACCCTCGGCATCATGCTCGGGCTCGGCGCCGGCGTGGACTACGCGCTGCTCGTGACGGCGCGATTCCGCGAGCGGCTCGCGGCCGGCGAGGACGCGGTGACGGCCGCCGGCCACGCGAACGCGACCGCCGGGGTCTCGGTGCTGACCGCGGGCGCGATCGTCGTCGTCGCGATCTCCGGGCTGCTCGCGACCGGCATCCCGTTCGTCGGCCGGATGGGCATCGCCACGGCCGTCGTGGTGGCGACGGTCGCCGTCGGCGCCGTCACGCTGCTGCCCGCGCTGCTGGCGGCCGCGGCGCGGCGCCTGACCCCGCCGGCCGCGCCGGAGGAGATGCCGCTGAGCGGGCGCTGGGCGGAGCGCGTGGGCCGTCATCCCTGGCGCTACGCGGTCACCGGAGCACTCCTGCTCCTGCTCCTGGCGGTGCCCGTGACGCAGTTGCGGCTCGGCATGCCCGACGACGGCAACCAGTCGCCGGAGATGACGCAGCGCGTCGCGTACGACCGCATCGCCGACGGCTTCGGCGCGGGGACGAACGCCACGATCCTCGTCGCGGTCGAGCTGCCCTCGGGGGACGGCGCCGCCGACGCCGCGCTCCGGCGCATCGGCGCCGACCTCGTGGCCGAGCCCGGGGTCGCGGCGGTCGGCGAGCCGCAGCGCAGCCCGAAGGGCGACGCGGCGGTCATCACCGTCGTGCCCGAGTCGGCGCCGCAGGACGAGGCGACGGCCGACCTGGTCCAGCGACTGCGCTCGACCGTCGTGCCCGGGGCGGCCGCACGGACGGGTGCCCGCGCCTACGTCGGCGGGGTGACCGCGGTGCTCCAGGACACGTCCGACCGCGTGGCCGAGCGGCTGCCCGTCTTCATCGCGGTCGTCGTCGGCCTGTCGCTGCTGCTGCTGATCGTGGTCTTCCGGTCGATCTGGGTGCCCGTGATCTCGGCGGTCTTCAACCTGCTGTCGGTGCTCGCCGCCTACGGGGTCGTCGTCGCCGTGTTCCAGCTCGGGATCGGCGGCTCGCTCATCGGCGTGGCGGGGGAGGTGCCGATCGTCGCGTTCGTGCCGCTGTTCATGTTCGCCCTCCTGTTCGGGCTCTCGATGGACTACAACGTCTTCCTCCAGTCCCGGATCCACGAGGAGTACCGCGCCGGGGTCGGCGCGCACGCGAGCGTCGTGCGGGGGCTCGCGGCGACCGGCCGCGTGATCACCGCGGCCGGGGCGATCATGATCCTCGTGTTCCTCGGTTTCGTGCTCGAGGACGACGTCGTCGTGAAGATGATCGGTCTCGGCCTCGCGACCGCGATCCTCGTGGATGTCGTGATCGTGCGGCTGCTGCTTGCGCCGGCGGTGATGTTCCTGCTCGGCGATCGCGCCTGGTGGCTGCCGGGCTGGCTTGATCGCCTGCTCCCGGAAGTGCACGTCGAGGGCTCGCTCGCCGACCCACCCGCCCGGCCCTGAGCCCCGGCTGCCATCCGGCCGGCGGGGCGCGTCGTACACTCGGTGTGCACCGCATGGGACACGCCCCCGAGAAGATCCTCCTCGCCGCCCCGCGCGGCTATTGCGCCGGCGTGGATCGCGCGGTCCAGACGGTCGAGCGGGCGCTCGAGCTGTACGGCGCACCGGTCTACGTCCGTAAGGAGATCGTCCACAACAAGCACGTGGTCGAGCAGCTGCGGGACCGCGGCGCGGTGTTCGTCGAGGAGCTCGACGACACGATCCCCGAGGGCGCGATCACCGTCTTCAGCGCCCACGGGGTCTCGCCGGCCGTCCACGACGACGCCGAGCGCCGCAGCCTGAAGACGATCGACGCGACCTGCCCGCTCGTGACGAAGGTGCACCGTGAGGCGGTGAAGTTCGCCGGCGAGGGCTACACGATCGTGCTGATCGGCCACGACGGTCACGAGGAGGTCGAGGGCACGATGGGGGAGGCTCCCGAGGCGATCGTGCTCGTCGAGACCGTCGACGACGTCGATGCGCTGCAGGTCGCCGACCCCGACAAGCTCGCCTACATCTCGCAGACGACCCTCTCGGTGGACGAGACCCGCGCGATCATCAATCGGCTGCGCGAGCGCTTCCCGAACATCACCGGGCCGCGCACCGACGACATCTGTTACGCCACGACGAACCGCCAGGCCGCCGTCAAGCAGCTCGCGCCGCTCTGCGAGCTGGTGCTCGTGATCGGCTCGCGCAACTCGTCGAACTCGAACCGCCTGGTCGAGGTCGCGCGCGAGCACGGCGCCGACTCGCACCTCATCGATCACGAGGAACAGGTCGAGGAGGCATGGCTCGAGGGCGTGAGGACGCTCGGCATCACCTCGGGCGCGAGCGCGCCCGAGGAGCTCGTCCAGCGGCTCGTGCAGTCGTTCCGCGATCGCGGAACGACGCAGGTCGAGGAGTTCGAGGTCGTCCAGGAGGACGTGCGCTTCATGCTCCCCAAGACCATCCGCCAGGCGCTGGCCGCGCGGGCGTAGCGGTCTTCCGCGCCCGATAGCCTCGCCGGGTCGTGACGTCTCTCCGTCTCACCGTCGCGCTCGTCGTGCTGTGCGCCCTCGGCGCCGCGCCCGCGACGGCTCCCGCCGCCGAGCCCGGGCCCTGGGCGATCGCGGGCGTCGCGCGCGCCCCGGCCACCGCGACCGCGGGGATCGCGCACGGCGCGGGTGGGGCCCGCTTCCTGGCGGGCGGGACGACGCTGCTGCGCACGGACGGGCGGATGCAGCCCGAGCTGACCCTGCGGACCGCGATTCCGGGCGAGCTGCTGCGCGACCCCGGGTTCGACCGGGTCGGCGATCCCGGCTGGGACGCGGCGTCCGGCCGGCTCGTCGTCCCGCTCGCCTGCCGGGCCGGTGCCCCGGCAGCGTGCGGCAGCGGCGGGCTCGCGGTGTTCGCGCCGAACCTGGACTGGCGCGTCGGCGTGACCCTGGAGGCCGCCGGCGCGCCCGGGGGGCGCTGGGCCGAGCCCTCGCCCGACGGCGCACTCGTCTGGACATCGGCGGGCACCGACCTGCTCGGCTACCGCACCGGCGACCTGACGGCTGCGAACGCGACGCTGACGGGCGCCCCGATCCGCCCGGCCGTCCGCCTCGCGGGCGCCGCGCCCTCCGGCACGCTCACGGGCGGGGCGTTCTGGCAGGGGCGCCTGTACGTGACGGCCGACGGCCCCGGCCCGCTGCGGATCTGGTCGCTCGACGCCGGCGCGGCGTCGCCGGCCGCCCGCCTGGAGGTCGAACGCGAGGTCAGCGGCGTCGCGGCGGGGCTCGACGCGGAGCCGGCGCGCGGAGGCGTCCTGCAGTGGCTCGTCGTCCCGCCGCCCGGCGGGGCGCCGCCGACGTACGGCGCCGGGCGCCCGGCGGTGCTCGCGCTCGCACCGCCCGGTGACGGTGGCCTGCGCCTGCGCGTGAACCGGCGCTCGCTGCGCGCCGGCCGTCCCGCCCGGATCGAGGCGATCGTCAGCCAGACGCTCGGCGGCGTGGCGGCGCCGCTCGCCGACGCCACGGTGTCCGTCGCCGGCGTGTCGGCGCGGACCGGCGCGGATGGCCGCGCCGAGCTGCGCGTGCGCACGCTGCGCCCGGGGGCGATCACCGCCCGGGCCGTCAGCGGGGAGCTGCGGGCGGCGCCGGTCGCGCTGCAGGTGCTGCCGGCCATCGGCCTCCCGCTCGCCTCCCCGCCGTCCGCGACCTTCAGTGCCGGTGGCGCCGGGCGCCGGGTTCGCGCGAACGTCCTCATCGACTGCTCGGGCGCCTCCGGCTGCGAGACACCGCGCGCGGGCCTGCGCCCGCGCGGCTGCATCGCCCCGCGGGCGGGCGCCGACCTGCGGATCTCCCTCCTGCGGCGGCCGGCGCGCGTCGTGGACGTCCAGGTCGCCGACGAGGGCGGGGGGGTCGCCGACAGCGGTCGCGCGATCGCGCAGGGCCGCAGCGCGCTCGGGTGGCGATTCCCGGTCCGCGGGTCGCTCCCGCGGCGCGGGACGCTGACGGTCGTCGCCGTCTATCCGGATCGCACGGGCGCCGTCACGGTGCTGCGTCTGCGGGCGAGGGGCTGCTGAGCCACGCGCGCAGCTCCTCGTCGTGCTCGCCCAGGCGCGGTGGCCGCCGCACCGCCCGCACGGGCGTGACGTCGAGGCGCAGGGGGGAACGGGTGGTGCGGACCCCGTCGAGCTCGAGGACCGGCTCGAGGCCCAGCCGCTCGGCGAGGGCGAACGCCTCGGCGACGTCGTTCACCGGTCCGGCGGGCACGCCGGCGGCATTGAGGCGTGCGGCCCAGGCGTCGGCGGTGTCGGCGGCGAAGGCCGCCTCCAGCTCCGCCGTGAGCGCGTCGCGGTGCGCCACGCGGTCGGCGTTCGCGCGAAAGCGCTCGTCGGTCGCGAGCTCGGGGCGTCCGAGGACGGCGCAGAGGCGCTCGAAGATCGCGTCGTTGCCGCCGGCGAGCGCCAGGTCCCGGTCGGCGGCGCGGAACGTCTCGTACGGGGCGATCGACGGGTGGCGGTTGGCCGACCGCCCCGGCACCACGCCCGTGTTCAGGAACGAGGAGCCGAGGTTCAGCAGCGCGGCGAGCGCGCTGTCCATCAGCGAGACCTCGACGTGCTGCCCGGTTCCGGAGCGGTCCCGCGCCTGCAGCGCCGCGAGCGTCCCGATCGTCGCGTACAGCCCGGTGAGCATGTCCGCGAGCGCCGTCCCCGGCTTGCGCGGCGGGCCGCCGGGATCGCCCGTGATCGACATGTAGCCGCTCATCGCCTGGACGAGCAGGTCGTACCCGGGCAGGTCGCGCGTCTCCGCGCCCGACCCGAACGCGCTGATCGACGTGTACACGACGCCCGGATTGGTCCTGCGCACGTCGGCGTAGCCGAGGCCGAGGCGGTCCATCGCCCCCGGCCGGAACGACTCGAGCACGACGTCGGCGCGCTCGCACAGCTCGCGCGCGAGCGGCTGGTCGGCCGGATCGCGCAGGTCGAGCGTGAGCGAGCGCTTGCCGCGGTTGAGGCCCAGGAAGTAGGTGGACCCCTCGTCGACGAACGGCGGGCCCCACTGTCGCGTGTCGTCACCGGTGCCCGGCCGCTCGACCTTGACGACGTCCGCGCCGAGGTCTCCGAGGGTCTGCGTGCACAGCGGCCCGGCGAGCACGCGCGAGAAGTCGGCGACGAGGAGGCCGTGGAGGGCACCGTCGGGCATGGGGCGGCAGGTTACGCTGCGCCCCCGCATGCGCACCCTCGTGATCAGCGACCTGCACCTCGGCTCACGGCGGCCCGTCGACATCCTGCGCCGCCCGGAGCCCCTCGACGCCCTGTGCGCGTATCTCGGCGACGTGGACCGGCTGGTCCTGCTCGGCGACGTCCTCGAGCTGCGTCACGGCCCGCTCCGCGAGGCGCTGGGCGCCTCGCGGCCGGTGTTCGAGGCGCTGGGCGCGGCGCTGCCCAAGGGTGCCGAGGTCGTGATCACCGCGGGCAACCACGACTACCCGCTGGTCGCCCCGTGGCTGGCCGAGCGCGCGGCGCTGGCCGAGCCCCCGCCGCTGGGCCTGGAGACGCGCACGGACGGGTCGGCGTCGCCGGCGACGCGCGCGATCGACGAGTGGCTGGGGAGGAAGCGGACGCTGACCGTCGCATACCCCGGCATCTGGCTGCGCGACGACGTGTGGGCGACGCATGGGCACTACCTCGACCGGCTCATCACCGTTCCGACGTTCGAGCGCCTCGCCGCCGGCGGCATGGCGCGGGTCGTCGGCCGGCTGCCGGAGGACGGCGCGGTCGTCCCGAGCGAGGACTTCGAGGCCGCGCTCGCTCCGATGTACGCGTGGCTCGACCAGATCGCCAACGGCCGCGCCGCCGGTGGGCGCTGGGTCACGGGCGCGGCGACCGCGAAGGCCTGGGGTCTGCTCTCGGCCGACGGCCGCGCGCCGCTGCGCGGCCGGGCGCTCGCGGCGATGCTCCCGCTCGGGATCGCCGGGGTGAACCTCGCGGGCCTCGGCCCGGTGAGTCACCGCCTGTCGTCGGACGATCTGCGGGAGGCGAACATCGCGGCGATCTCGGCCGTCGTGCGGCTGCTCGGCGTGGACGCCGCGCACGTCGTGTTCGGCCATACCCACTGCGCCGGGCCGCTGGACTGGATGGACCCGGCCGGCTGGCGGGTCGCCGGCACCGGCGCGCAGCTCGTGAACACCGGCTGCTGGACGGAGGAGCCCCGCATCAACGCCAGCGAGCTGCGCAGTCCCTACCGGCCGGGGCGCGGCATCGTGATCGAGGAGACCGGGCCGCCGCGACTGGTGACGATCGCGGACGATCTCGGCCGCCGTCCGGACCACTCGTACTGAGCGGCGTCTACGCCAGCCCGGGCAGGAACGCCGTCATGAGGACGGCGGCGCCCTCACCCGCGGTGACCGTCAGCTCGCCCGCGGTGTGGCGCTCGTGCCGGATGACGCGGTGGGCGCCGAGCCGGTCCAGGGCGCGGACCTCGCCGTCGACGATCACGGTCCCGGGACGATCGACGACGACCCAGACCTCGCCCGCGGCGTAGGGCCCGCTGTACGCCCCCTCGACGTCGGTCGTCGGGACGACGATGGGCGCGTCGTCGTCGTCGGCGGGGTCGGCGAGCGGGGTCAGCGGCTCGTCGATCCCGAGCAGCTCCTGGATCGCCCGCTCGGTCCCGTGGTAGTCGCCCTCGCCGTGGTGCACCTCGAAGAGCCGCAGCCGTGGCGCGAACAGGTAGCGCGCCGGCCAGCCGGGGTTGGCGTAGGCCCTCCACAGCCGGAAGTCGGGGTCGAGCATGACCGGGTGGGCGATGCCGAGCCGCTCGATCGCCGCGCGGGTGAGCGGCTCGTCGCGCGCGGCGGGGAACCCGGGGGGGTGCACGCCGATGACGCGCAGCCCCGCCTCGGCATAGCGCTCGTGCCAGGCTCGCAGATACGGCAGCGTCCGCAGACAGCTCGGACGACAGACGTCCCAGAACTCGATCAGCACCGGGTGGCGCGCCTGCTTCTCCATCCGCAGCGGCGCGACGTTCACCCACGACACGTCCTTGGGGAAGGGCGGCGCCGCGATCGTGTCGACGGGCGAACGCATCGGCGCCGGACGCTAGCATCGGCTCTCGGCGCCCGCCGAACCATCGAACGCAGAGGGGAACAGCATGGACTTCTTCGCCGATCTCGACGCCGTCCGCCGGCGCTGGAACGTGCTCGAGCACCCGTTCTACACCCGCTGGTCGGCAGGCGAGCTGACGCTCGACGAACTGGCGCTCTATGCGGGGCAGTACCGCCACGCGGTCACCGCCCTGGCGCAGGCGTCGGCCAACACCGCGGCCGTCGCCGGCGAGCCCGGCCTGCAGCGCGCGCTCCGCGGCCACGCCGCCGAGGAGGCCTCGCACGTCGAGCTGTGGGACCGGTTCACCACCGCCGTCGGCGGCGACGCGACCGCCGCCCCCGAGCCCGAGACGGCCGCCTGCGCCGCCGCCTGGGCCGGCGACGGCGAGCGCCCGCTGCTCGACTCGCTGGTCGCGATGTACGCGATCGAGTCCGCGCAGCCGGCGATCGCCGAGACCAAGCGCGAGGGCCTCGTCGCCCACTACGGCTTCGAGCCGGACAGCGACGCCACGGTCTACTTCGACCTGCACGCGACGCTCGACATCGAGCACGCCGCGCAGGAGCGCGCGCTGATCGAGCCGCGGCTCGCCGGCGCGGACGAGCAGGCGCTGCTCGCGGAGGCCGAGACGATGCTGCGGGCGAACTGGGAGCTGCTCGACGGCGTCGAGCGCGCACTCGGCCGCACGCCGGAGCCCGCCGCCTCCTGATCGCGCTTCCGGACCCGAAACTGCGCGACGACATCGTGGCGCTGCGCGCGTGGGCGGAGGACGACGTCCCCGCCCTCGTGCGCGCGTGCGCCGACCCGCTCACGCAGCGCTACACCTCGGTCCCGTCGCCCTACACCCCGGAGGACGCCCGGCTGTTCATCGCGGGCGGGCGCTCCGACGCGAGCCTGCCGCTGGCGGTCACCGACGCCGAGGACGACACCGCGGTGCTCGGCGCGGTCGGCCTGCACGCCGTCGATCTCGAGCGCTCGCGCGCCGAGATCGGATACTGGACCGCCCCCTGGGCGCGGGGCGGGGGCGTCGCCACCCGGGCCCTCACGCTGCTCGCCGGATGGGCCGTCGGCCCCGCGGGCCTGGGCCTGCGCCGGATCGAGCTCTACGCCGAGCCGGGGAACGACGCGTCGCAGCGCGTGGCGCAGCGCGCGGGCTTCGTCCGGGGGGATCTCGTACGCGGCGGGATCGCGCTGCGCGGGCGTCGTCGGGACGTCGTGCGCTTCGTCCTGCAGCCCTGACCGCAACTAGCTCGCGTCTGCGGAGTTTCTGCGACAGTACGTTCTACCCAGGTCCGGCCGCGAACGGCCGGACGCAGTACTCAGGTCCAATCTCCAGAGGAGGAGTAGTCCATGAAGCGCATCGCGCTTACGGCGATGGCGGCGCTGATCGCGCTGGCGGTGGCAGTGTCCCCCGCCACGGCGGAGACCGTCCAGTCCGTCCAGAAGTTCACCGCCAAGGTCAGCCCGTCGAAGGCCGGCACGAAGAAGAAGCCGCAGGCCGTCTCGCTGTCGGCCAACCCGTACTTCGACGACATCGCCCCCGACCTCGGTCGCGAGGTCCAGTTCGCCACGGTCAACGCGAACGTGTTCTTCCCCAAGGGCGGCGTCTACAACGGCAAGTACTTCAAGTCCTGCGCGGCGACGACCGTCTTCCAGGACGAGAAGCTGTGCCCCAAGGGCTCGCAGGTCGGCAGCGCGAAGGGCTTCGGCAAGGGCCTCGGCCTCGACGAGGAGGTCATCGGCAAGTTCTTCAACCTGCCCGGCGGCAAGGGCACGACCCTGCTCGTCACCGGCGAGAGCCCGCTGATCATCCGTGAGGTCGTCCCCGCGACGCTCACCACCCTCAGCGGCGGCGACTACAGCTACAAGCTGTCGTTCTCCGTGCCGCGCAACCTGCAGTCGCCGGCGCCGGGCGTCATCGCCGCGGTGATGCGCTTCAACTCGACGATCCCGGTCCAGTACGTGACCAAGGGCAAGAAGAAGATCCCGCTCCTCGCGAGCACGTCGTGCCCTCCGGGCGGCTGGAAGTTCCGCTACCAGGCCGACTACACGACGTCGTTCGACGGTGCGATCGCCAGCTCGCAGACCGTGGACACCGTCCAGAAGTGCACGAAGTAGCTCACTGAGCGACAAGCGCAGTGATCACGGGGCGGGCCTACGGGCCCGCCCCGTATCGTTCCGGGGGATGCGCGCAGCCCCGGCACGGCCGACCGTCCACCAGCAGTCGTGACCCCCCGCCGCGTCCTCACCGCCGCCCTCGGGGCGGCGCTCGCCTGCCTGGCGCTGCCGGCGGCGGCCTCGGCGCACGGCATCTCGCAGCGTGCGGACCTGCCGATCCCGGAGTGGCTGTTCGCGTGGGGAGCGGCACTCGTCCTGATCGCGTCGTTCGTCGCGCTCTCGATCCTGTGGCCGCGGCCGGCGCTCGCGCAGGTGCGCGAGCGCGTCCTGTTCCGCGCGCCGCTCGCGCTCGAGACGCTGGCGGGCGCCGTGGGCGTCGCGGCCTTCGCGTTCGTCGTCTACGCGGGCCTGGCGGGGAACCAGACGGCGACCGCGAACCTCGCGCCGACCGTGATCTTCGTCCTGTTCTGGGTGGGGATCCCGTGCGCGAGCGTCGTCCTCGGCGACGTCTTCGCAGCGATCAATCCGTGGCGTGCGGTCGGACGCGCGTGTGGCGCCGTCGCGCGGCGGGCGTCCGGTGCGGAGCTGCCGACGCCGCTCACCTACCCCGAGCGCCTCGGTCGCTGGCCGGCCGCCGCCGGCATCTTCGCCTTCGCGTGGGTGGAGCTCGTGGACGCGCACCGCACCGAACCGCGCCACCTCGCCGTCCTGGCGCTCGTCTACGCCGGCGTGATGCTCGTCGGGATGAGCCTCTACGGCGTGCGCGCGTGGACCGCGAACGCCGACGCGTTCGCGGTGGCGTTCGGGGTGTTCGCGCTGCTCGCGCCCCTGCGGTGGTCCGGCCGCGAGGCGCGCCTGCGCCCGCCGCTCGTCGGCGCCGTGCGGATGCCCGAGGCCGCCGGCGCGGTCGCGGTCGTCGTGACGCTCATCGGCACGACGACCTTCGACGGGTTCTCCCAGGGCGGCGTGTGGACCGGGACCGACGGCCTGCTGCAGGCGCTGACGGACACGTTCGACGGGATCGGCTTCGGCCGCGAGGCGGCGATCCAGGGCGCGGGGACCGTCGGCCTGCTCGCCGTCGTGCTGCTCGTCGCCGGCCTCTACCGCCTGGGCGTCGCCGGCATGCACACGGTGGGCCGGGGCAGGACGACCGAGGAGCTCTCGCGCGCGTTCGCGCACACGCTGATCCCGATCGCGTTCGCGTACCTGCTCGCCCACTACTTCTCCCTGCTGGCCTTCCAGGGGCAGGCGATCGGCTTCCTCGTGTCCGACCCGCTCGGTGAGGGCGCCGACCTGCTGGGCACGTCCGGCTGGACGATCGACTACGGCATAGTCGGGGCGAACGCCATCTGGTACGTGCAGGTCGCGGCGCTCATCGCGGGACACGTCGGCGGCCTCATCCTCGCCCACGACCGCGCGCTGTCCCTCTGGAGCGACCCGCGGGTAGCGACGCGCTCGCAATACTGGATGCTGCTCGTGATGGTCACCTTCACCTGTCTGGGCCTCTGGCTGCTCTCGGCGGCGTCGCAGTGACGACGCCGCTCGCCCACGTGGGCCACTGGTACCACACGATCCTGTACATCGCGCCCGTGGTGCTGATCGCCCTCGGGCTGTGGTGGAGCGGGCGCCGCGACGCGCGCGAGCGGGCCGAGCGGGTGGAGCGGCGTCAGGACTGAGGCCGCTCGAGCGCGCGGAGATCGTGCGTGACGCCCTCGGGCGTCAGCTGATCGACGGGAAAGGACACGCGGGCCACGCCCGTGGGATCGAGCAGGACGACCGAGGCGCTGTGCTCGATGCCCCGCTCCTGCGGCTGGATGCCGAACGTGCGCCACACGCGCTGCAGCTGGGCGGTGTCGCCGAGCAGGAAGCGCATGCGCCCCGTCATCTGCTGGCGGGCGATGAAGGCGCGGGCGCGGGCGGGCGTGTCGTTCGCCGGGTCGACGCTGACGGCGAGCACCGGCACGTCGCGGCCCAGGTCGTCGAGCGCGCCGCGGATCTGCTGGGTCATGGTGGGGCAGTCGTTCTCGCACGTCGTGTACATGAACGTCACGACGACCGGCCGGCCGCGCAGGTCCGCGACCCGGGTGGCGCGGCCGTCCTGGTCGGCGAGCGTGAAGTCCGCCGCCGGGGCGACGGGCCGGATGGACCCGGCGAACCCGTCCGTCACCGCGGGCGCCGAGGCGCCCGAGTTCGGGTCGGAGAAGATGACGAACCCGGCGATGGCCAGGAGCGCGATCGTGCCGAAGGTCATCAGCGCGAGGCGCACGCGAGGATGCAGCATGCACCGTTCAGGGTAGAGCGCGGGAGATCAATCAGCCCGCCTGCGGCGGGCTGTCCTGCCGGGGGGCCGGTGCTAGGCCTCGACGAGCCCGCGGCGGATCGCGGAGCGCACGAGCTCCCCCCGGTCGCGCATGCCGAGCTTGCGCAGGAGGTTCCCGCGGGGGGACTCGACGGTCTTCTCGCTGAGGTGCAGGATCTCGCCGATCTCGCGATTGGTGTGCGCCTCGGCGATGAGCTTCAGGACCTCCTGCTCACGGTGGGTCAGCGGCTCGCTGGGCCCCGCGGTGTCGTCGGACATCCACTCGCGGATGAGGGTCTCGGTCGCGGCGTTCGTGAGGAACGGCTCGCCGCGCCGCACCGCGTTGACGGCGTCGACGAGGTCCACGTCGGCCTCGCGCTTGAGCACGTAGCCGGACGCGCCGGCCTTCAGCGCCTCGAAGACGTAGCGCTCGTCGTCGTGCATGGAGAGCACGAGCACGCTGACCTCGGGGGCGTGCGCCTTGATCTCCCGCGTCGCCTGCAGGCCGGTGAGCCGCGGCATGGACACGTCGAGGATCGCCACGTCGGGCCGCTGGGCGAGCGTGCGCTCGAGCGCCTCGACGCCGTCGCCCGCCTCGTCCACGACCTCGAGCCCCGGCTGACGGTCGAGCAGGAGGCGCAGTCCTCCGCGCACCACGCCGTGGTCGTCGGCGATGAGGATCCTGGTGCTCATGGGCTTTCTCCCTGGAGGCGGAGTTCGATGGTCGTCCCGTCTCCGGGGCGCGAGCGCACGTTGAGCGTGCCGCCCGCCAGCCCGGCGCGTTCGCGCATGCCCAGCAGACCGTGGGCACCGGCCGGGACCGCCTCGGGCGCGAAGCCCGCGCCGTCGTCGACGACGCGGACGACCGTCGTGGCGGCCTCACGGGTGACGAGCACGTGCACCCTCTGTGCATCGGCATGACCGGCGACGTTCGAGAGGCTCTCCTGGACGATTCGGTAGACGACGACCTGCTGCTCGGCCGTCAGGCCGTCGAGCGCTCCGGGCTCGATCGCCAGGTCGGCGGCCAGTGCCGTCTGGGTCGCGAAGTCGGCGATCTTGGTGCGCAGCGCCGCCGCGAGACCGTGGTCGTCGAGCGCCGCGGGCCGCAGTTCGCGCGCGAGGCGCAGCAGCTCGTCCATCGCCTGTGAGGCGGCTGCGCGCGTCTGCCGCAGCTCCTCCCGCAGCTCCGGCGGGGCGTCCTGCGCGGTCGCCTGGAGGCGCAGGACGACGCCGGTGAGCGCCTGGTTGGCCTCGTCGTGCAGGTCGCGGGCGATGCGCGCGCGTTCCTGCTCCTGGGCGCGCAGCACCGCGCCGGCGGTGCGTGAGCGCTCGTCCTCGAGGCGGTCCAGCATCCGCTCGAAGGCCTGGTTGAGCCGCGTGACCTCGGCGGTCTCGCCCGGCGGCAGCGAGGGTCGTGACCGCGGGTCCGTCGCGTCGACCTGCTCCATCGTGTCGATGAGGCGCTCGAGCGGCCCGAACCGCCGGCGTACGACGAGCGCATTGACGAGGACCGTCGCGAGGATCGCCGCGACGAGGACGTAGAAGCGCCGCTGCTCGTCGCCGATCTGGAGATCGAGCTGGGCGGCGACGGCCGCGCCGAGGACCGCGGCGCTGATCAGCAGGGCGTTGATCGCGATGACCTGGGCGGGCATCGAAGGCCGCGGGACGCGACGGGCGGGGGCCGGCGTGGGCTGGGGGATCGCTGGATCGAGCATGTTGGGGTCTGCACCCCATATCGGCGGCTGTCCGGCGGTCCGATACCCCTCGCAGATCATCAAGACCGGCGCCGGGTCGACCCCCCTGATCAGCCGCCCGTGATGTGACCTCCGATGCGCAGCGAAGGGCGTCCGCCGATACGGCGGGCGCCCTTCGTCGTGCTGTCGCCGCCGGCGCGCGCCAGTCGCTATCCTTTCTGAAGTATGAATCTTGATCCGAATCAGGTGGTTTAGGCGTGAGCGTCTCCGGACAGGAACTGCTGCGCCGCGTGCGCGAGCAGATCACCGAGGTCGACCCGACGGAGGTCCTCGACCTGCTCGGGAGTCCCGACGTGGCGATCCTCGACATCCGTGAGGCCGAGGAGGTCGAGCAGGGCCGCATCCCGGGCGCCGTGCACGTCCCCCGCAGCTACCTCGAGACGCGCATCGAGGGCATCGCTCCTGATCGCCACAAGCGCGTGATCCTCTACTGCGCGTCCGGCAACCGCTCGGCGTTCGGCGCGAAGACGCTGGTCGAGGACATGGGCTACGAGCGGGTCGAGTCGCTCAACGGCGGCATCACGCTGTGGAAGGACCGCGGGTACCCCGTCGAGGTGCCGCGCACGCTCACCCCGGAGCAGCGTCAGCGCTACAGCCGCCACCTGCTCCTGCCGGAGGTCGGGGCGGACGGCCAGCAGAAGCTGCTCGACGCCAGGGTGCTGCTGCTCGGGGCCGGCGGGCTCGGCTCGCCGACCGCGCTCTACCTCGCGGCGGCGGGCGTCGGCACGATCGGCATCGTCGACGACGACGTCGTGGACGTCACGAATCTCCAGCGCCAGGTGATCCACACGACGAGCCGGGTCGGCGCGCCGAAGGTCGACTCCGCCGAGGAGGCGATCCGCGACCTCAACCCGGACGTGCAGGTCGTGAAGTACGCCGCGCGGCTCGACGCCTCCAACATCATGGACATCGTCCCGGGCTGGGACATCATCGTCGACGGCGTCGACAACTTCCCGACGCGCTACCTCCTCAACGACGCGACCGTCCGGCTGAAGATCCCGGTCGTCTCGGCGGCGATCCTCGGCTTCGAGGGGCAGCTCAGCGTCTTCAAGCCGTACGAGGGTCCGTGCTACCGCTGCCTGTTCCGCCAGCCGCCGCCGGCCGAGCTCGCGCCGTCGTGCGGGGCCAACGGCGTGCTCGGCGTGCTCCCCGGCACGATGGGGCTGCTGCAGGCGACCGAGGTCGTGAAGCTCATCCTCGACATCGGCGATCCGCTCATCGGGCGCCTGCTGATGTACGACGCCCTGGGGGCGACCGTCACCGAGCTGAAGGTCCGCCGTGACCCGGAGTGCCCGATCTGCTCGCGCGAGCCCGAGGACATCGCCGACGACGAGCTCGGCGTGTTCCCCGACTACGAGGCGTTCTGCGCCGCCGCCGGATAGGGTCCGCCGCCTCATGGCAACGATCAAGATTCCCCCGGTCCTGCGGCCGTCCGTCGGCGGCGAGCGCGAGGTCAGCGCCGACGGCGACACCGTCGGCGCCGTGCTGAAGAGCCTCGCGGCCGTGCACCCCGAGACCCGGGGCCAGCTGTTCGACGAGGCCGGCGAGCTCAACCGCTACGTCAACGTCTACCTCAACGACGAGGACGTGCGGGTGCTCGACGGGCTGGACACCGCGGTGGCCGGGAGCGACGCGATCGTGATCCTGCCCGCCATGGCCGGCGGCTGACGGCGATGGCGGGGACGGGCCCCGCCCGGACGCCGCCGCCCGCGACCGCCGCCCGTCTGCGCGGGGTCGCCGGCAGCCCGGTCCGCGACATCCTCGCGCTCACCGAGCGCCCCGGGGTGATCTCGTTCGCGGGCGGCCTGCCCGAGCCGCGGCTCTTCGATGTCGCCGGGCTGCGCGCCGCGTTCGACCGCGCCCTGGGGGACGACGCCGCGGGGCGCTCGCTCCAGTACTCCACGACCGAGGGCGACCCGGTCCTGCGCGAGCGCATCGCCGGCCTGCTCACCGGGCGGGGCCTGCCGACCGGCGCCGACGAGGTGATCGTGACGAGCGGCTCGCAACAGGCGCTGACGCTCGTCGCGACGCTGCTGCTGGAGCCCGGCTCCGCCGTGCTCGTCGAGGAGCCCGGCTACCTCGCCGCCCTGCAGGCGTTCCGCCTGGCGGGTGCGCGCCTCATCCCCGTCGCCTGCGACGACGACGGGCTCGACCCCGACGCGCTCGAGGCCGCCGTCGTGCGCGAGCGGCCGGTGCTCCTCTACACCGTCCCGACGTTCCAGAATCCGACGGGGCGCACGCTCCCCGCTGATCGCCGTCGCGCCGTCGCGCGGATCGCCGCCGAGCACGGGCTCTGGGTCCTCGAGGACGACCCGTACGGCGAGCTGCGCTACAGCGGGGCACCGCAGTCCCCGATCGCCGCGCTGCCGGAGGTCGCCGACCGTGTCCTGGCGCTCTCGACGCTCTCGAAGATCGTCGCGCCCGGCCTGCGCATCGGCTGGGTGCGTGCGCCCGCGAGCGTGCATCGCCAGCTCGTGATCGCCAAGCAGGCGGCCGACCTGCACACGTCGACGGTCGACCAGGCGGCGAGCGGGATCTGGCTCGGCGAGGCCGACCTGACCGGCCACGTGCGGCATCTGTGCGACGTGTATCGCGAGCGACGCGACGCGCTGCTCGCAGGCCTCGGCGACGCGCTCCCACCCGGCAGCAGCTGGAACGAGCCGGACGGCGGGATGTTCGTCTGGGCCCGGCTGCCGGACGGGCAGGACGCGGGCGCGCTCCTGCCCGCGGCCATCGAGCGGGACGTCGCCTTCGTTCCGGGCGCGCCGTTCTTCGCCGGGCCGCCGGAAGCGGAGACGCTGCGCCTCTCGTTCACCACGCACCCGCCGGACGAGATCGCCGAGGGACTCGCGCGCCTGCGCTCGGCGTGGGCCTGAGCGCCCACGCGTGACGGCGTGCCGACGGGTCGCTATATTTCGTGAAGCGATGAGTGTCCCGCCGCTCGAGTCGCGCCCCTGCGGGGGGCGCTACACGAACCTCGTCGAGGCGATTGGAAACACGCCCCTGGTCGAGCTCCAGCGCCTGTCGCCCAAGCCGGGCGTGCGCATCTGGGCGAAGCTCGAGTCGCGCAACCCGACCGGGTCCGTGAAGGACCGGGTCGCGAAGGCGCTGATCGAGGACGCCGAGGAGAAGGGGCTGATCAGCCCCGGGCAGACGATCCTCGAGCCGACGTCCGGCAACACGGGCATCGCGCTCGCGATGATCTGCTCGCGCAAGGGGTACCGGCTCAAGGTCGTGATGCCGGAGAACGTGACGCCCGAGCGCACCCAGCTGCTGCGGATGTACGGGGCGGAGATCGTCTACTCGCCCGGCGACCAAGGCTCCAACGGCGCCGTCTCCATGGCCGTCGACATGGCGGCCGCGGACGCCTCGTACTACATGCCCTACCAGTACGGGAACCCCGCGAACCCCGGCGCGCACTACAACGGGACGGCGGTCGAGATCCTCGACGAGCTCGACGGCCGGGTCGACGCGTTCGTCGCCGGCCTCGGCACCGGCGGCACGCTGATGGGCCACGCCCGCCGCTTCAAGGAGGAGCTCGGCGACCGCGTCACGATCGTCGCCGCCGAGCCGATGCAGGGCGAGCCGGTCCAGGGTCTGCGGTCGCTCGACGACGGGTTCATCCCGCCGATCATCGA
>DAIPYF010000016.1:6319-21043 GCA_036782855.1 Solirubrobacteraceae bacterium | reverse complement strand
CCCCTCGATGCGGGACTTGAGGATGCTCGTGATCTCGTCGGGCTTGATCTGCATGTCGTGTCTTTCTGCGTGCTTGTGACCGCGGCCGTCAGGCGCGCACGATCTGCTTGCGGAGGTTTTCGAGGCGGTTCTTGATGGACGAGTCGAGGATCGAGTTGCCGACGCGCACGATGAACCCGCCGACGATCGACGGGTCGACGGTGCGCGTGAGCTCGACCTTGCGGCCCGTCTGCCGGCCGATCTCCTCGCCGATGCGCGCGACGACGGCGTCGTCGAGCTCGACGGCGCTCGTGACCGTCACCGGCAGGAGGTCGTTGGCGTCGCGCCACAGCCGCTCGTACTCGCGGCGGATGCGCGGGACGACCGGGAGGCGGTGGTTCTCGACCAGGACGTCGAGGAGGTTCATCGTCACCGGGTCGGCGCCCTGGATGGTCGACCGCAGCCCCTCGCGCTTCTCCTCCGTGGAGAAGTAGGGCGAGAAGAAGAACAGGCGCATGTCGTGGTTCTTCTCGAGGGTCTCGGACACCTGTCCGAGCTCGTCGCGAACCACGTCGAGCTTGTCCTGCTCCCGGGCGACCTGGAACAGCGAGCGCGCGTAGACCTGGGCGATCTCTTCCATGACGTCAGTTCCGGCGCTCCGCGCCGCTCAGCGCCGAGAAGTCCAGGTCGTTCAGCGCCTCGTCGACGAGGCGCTTCTGGTCGTCGCCGGTGAGCACGCGGCCCGTGATCTTCTCGGTGGCCGCGATGGTCAGGTCGGCGACCTCGGTGCGGATGTCCTCGATCGCGCGGCGCGTCTCGGCGTCGATGTCCTTGCGCGTCTGCTCGAGGAGCTCCTCGCGCTTCTGGCGGGCCTGGTCCTGCGAGTCGCGCTCGAACGTCTCGGCGTTCTTGCGCGCGCGCAGCACGATGTCGTCCGCCTGCGTGCGGGCCTCCTTGAGCCGCTCGCGGTACTCGGCGAGCAGCGCCTCGGACTCCTCCTTGGACTTCTGCGCGGCGGCGATCGAGTCCTCGATCGCCTGGGCGCGCTTGTCGAGGGCCTCCTTGATGACCGGGAACGCGAACTTGTTCAGGATGAACAGCGTCACCAGGAAGGCGAGCAGGGTCCAGATCATGAGCCCGACGTTCGGGCTCACGAGGAAGTTGCTGCTCTCCTCCTCGGCGGCGCCGGACGCGAGTGTGAGGACGGTGGCGAGCATCGTCCTAGCCGAGGAAGAAGGCGATGAGGCCGAAGATGAAGGCGTAGAACACGATCGCCTCGGTCAGCGCGAAGCCGAGCCACTGGATCGAGGTGATCTCATCCTTCATCTCGGGCTGGCGGGTCACCGACTCGATGACCTTGCCGAAGATGTAGCCGACGCCGATGCCCGGGCCGATGGTGCCGAGGCCGGCGCCGATGCCGAGGGCGATCGCCTTGCCGGCCTTGCGCCCGTACTCCTGGGCGACTTCCGAGGTGACGCCCGCCTGGGCGATCTCGCTGATCAGGTGCAGGTCCACGGTGCTGGTGCTCCTTAGTGCTCTTCGGCGACGGCGCCGCCGAGGTAGATGGCTGCGAGGGTGGTGAAGATGAACGCCTGGAGGGTGGCCACCAGGCCCACCTCGAAGATGAAGAACGCGACGGCCATGGTCCCGGTCACGAGGCCGAGGATCACGGAGCCGAAGATCGCGAGGTTCAGCAGGACGACCAGGCCGCCGCCCATGAACAGGATCAGCAGGTGGCCGGCGAGGATGTTGGCGAACAGTCGGACGGAGAGGCTGACGATCCGCACGAAGTGCGAGATCACCTCGATGAGGAAGATCGGGAAGACGGCCGGGCCCTCGACGCCCGCCGGCACCCAGCCCTTGAGGTACCGGACCGGGCCCTTGGCCTTGATCCCCTCGAAGTGGTAGCTCCCGACGACGATGAACGTCAGGACGAGCGGGACGGAGATGTTCGCGGTCGCCGCGTACAGGGCGAACGACGGGATCTCGGTGCCGAAGATGGCGACCTTGTGCTCGGTGTTCGTCGGCAGCGGCAGGTACCCGAGCATGTTCGAGAACCAGATGAACAGGAACACCGTCGCGAGGAACGGGAACCACTTGCGGACCATCGCCCCGCTCAGGTTGCCCTTGGTGATCGTCTCGATCAGGCCGTAGTAGCCCTCGACGGCCGTCTGCATGCGGCCGGGTCGGGCGAACACCCCGGTCGACTGCATCTTGCGCGCGATGACCGTCATCGAGACGATCGTGAGGATGCACGCGACCGTCACGTAGAACACGGCCTTGTTGATCGACAGGTCGATGCCGGCGATCTCGATGCTGATCCACGGATCGAGCTTGAACTCGTTCTGCGGCTTGTACTCCTCGTTGATGTCCAGCGCGAAGGCGCTGCCCGGCGCGGCGAGCGCGAGCAGGACCGGCGTGAGGAGGACGAGGACGCGGGCGCGCATCAGTGGGGCAGCTCCGTCGGAGACGTCTGGAAGGGACGGACGGCCATCGAGGCCGCGAAGTACACGGTGAAGAGCACGACCACGAGGACCGCGGCGGCGAGGCCCGCGTCGTTCTCGATCATGCCGGCGCCGAAGATGATGAGCGCGACGAGCCAGCCGCGGCCGATCATCGAGCCGGTGACATACCCGGCGACGCGCTTGACGTCGCCGTCCTCCTGGGCCTGGAGGGCCCGCGCGGTCGTCCACGCCTGGATGACGCGCTGCGCGATCCAGGCGACCGCGCCCGCGGCGTAACCGAGCAGCGGCCAGCCCGCGGCGACGAAGACCGGCAGCGCCAGGGCGAGCACGATCAGGTCGAGGTAGCGGACGACCGGCACGATCAGCTCACAGGTCCCTGAAGCGCGAGCGCACGAGCAGCACCCCGACGATCGGACCGACGAACAGCCCCGCAAGCAGCAGCGGCACCGCGGCGCCGATCAGCGACCCGAGCCCGTACCCGACGGCCGCGCACAGCACGATCGCCGCGACGAGCATGCTGCCTGCGGAGGCGGCGCGCATCGTCGGCTTCGACGGTTCGGGCATCGCGGGGGGCGTCAGGGGAGGTGTCGGGGTTCACGGTCATGGCACCGGGCCGTCCGGCCGCGAGCGAGGCTCACGGTCGGCACGGAACGGCCCGCGGTGGGGACCCGCGGGCCGGAGGAGATGATCGCCCTATGGGGGTGATCACCGACGGCTCGGCCACCCTATCGCATCGCCCGACTTTGTGACGGCTTTGTAACACTTCGTGGCGGGTGTCACGAGCGGGCGCCCGTGGGGCGCCCGCCCGCGAGACCGCGACTAGGACCCGACCTTCACGGTCAGGGGCGTCGTGCCCCTGCCGGCGTTCTTGAAGTTGCCGGGCCACTGGGCGACGAACGTGTTCGTGCCCTTCGCGAGCTTCCAGCTCGTCGTGTACGCGCCGTTGCCGGCGACCTTCACGGTCTGCGACCTCCAGGTCGTCCCGCCCGGCTTCAGGTAGCTCACCGTCACCTGGTCGGCGCCCTGGGTCGGGGCCAGCTTGCCGGTCACCGTGATGCTCGTCCTCGGCGCCTTCTTGAACTCCTTCGTCTTCGTCGTGATCGTCAGCGTCGACGCCGCGCCGGTGAGGCCGCCCGTCTTCGTGAACAGCAGGCTCGACGCGCCGCCGAGCAGGTAGTCCGTGCCGCCGCCGCCCGCCGCGACGCCCTGCGGGTTGATCCGCGAGGAGACGACGAACTCCGGCGTCCAGGTCTTGCCCGAGTCGGTGGTGCGCAGGAGGAACCCGGCCTCGGTCGAGCCGAACTCGTCCATGATCAGGTAGCCGCGACTCGACGAGCTGAACGCCATGCCGTACCCCCGGTCGCTGCCGGTGGCCAGGAGCGTCGTCCACGACGTGCCGCCATTGCTCGTGCGGTACAGGAACCCGTTCGCGTCGAGGAGGTAGCCGTTCTTCGCGCTGACGAAGTCGGCGTGCCGGACGACCCTGCGGTTGACCTGCTTGCCGTTCTTCGCCTTCTTGTACTTGCCCGGCTTGCGCACCGTCGTCCACGTCCTGCCCTTGTCGGTCGAGCGCCAGACGTCCTGCGAGCCGAATGCGAACAGCGCGGAGCCGGCCGCGTCGACGTCCGTCAGCTGGGACCGGCTGATCGAGCCCTTCACCGCGGTGAACGTGTCCCCCGCGTCGACCGAGCGGCGCACGCCGCGCGGCCCGCCGATGACGACGACCTGGGCGTTCGGGGCCTCGACGCCGCTGGGACGCGCCGTCGTGCCGATGTCGAGTGCGCGCCAGGTGGCGCCGCCGTCGCCGGTGCGGAAGAGCCCGCCCGCGTCGTCGAGCGCGAACCCGTCGTTCGCGGTCGGGAACGACACATCGATGACGTCGTTCGGCGTCGAGACGTTGCCGCGCACCCACGTGCCGCCGAAGTCCGTGGTCTTCGCCAGCGCGCCCTTCTGGCCCGGCGCGAACGCGACGCCGGCGGGGCCGGCGACCATCGCGCTGTAGCTTCCGGCGAGGCTCCCGCCGACGGGCGCGAACTTGACCCCGGCGTCGTCGGAGATCGCGGTGGTTCCGCCGCCGCCCAGCGCGGCGACGCGCGTCGCCGAGGCGAAGCCCGCAGTGTTGATCGGCGCCTGCGACGGCGCGACGAGGCTGCCGGTGTCGCCGCCGTCGCTCGTTCGCACGAGCTGGTTGGTCGCCGTCGCCATGACGCAGGTCGTCACGGCGGGGCAGGAGATGTCGGTCAGGTTCTGCGGCCCGGGAAGCGTGAGCCCCTTCGCCACCCAGGTGGCGCCGCCGTCGGACGTCGCCAGGAACAGCGACTGCGCGCCGACCGCGAAGCCCTTCTTGTCGTCGAGGAAGAGGAGCTTCTTCGACGCGCGCTGGTTGGAGTCGACCTCCGTCCACGAGTTCGCGGCGTCCGTGGTGCGGTAGATCTTCCCGCCGTCCGTCGTCGCGAGGCCCGTGTTGGCGTCGAGGAAGCGGATGTCGTTGACCTTGGCGCCGCCGCCGGTGGCCTTCGTGCCGGGGACGGCGACCTTCTGGGCGAACGTGTCGCCGTTGTTGTCGGTGCGCAGCGTCGTGCCGTCCTCGAGGACGATGTAGCCGGTGACCTCGCTCACCCACCAGGCGGCGACGAGATCCTGGCTGCAGCTCGACTCGACGGGCGTGAACGCGACACGCACGCCGGTGGCGCCGCCGTCGTCCGAGCGCCGGCCGACGCAGCCCCCGCCGGCGAACATGGAGTTGGCGTCGATCGCCTGGACCTCGGTGAGGTTCGTGAACGTGCCCGACTGCACGCCGGTCCACGTCGAGCCGCCGTCACCGGTCGCGAGGATCGTGCCGAACTGGCCGACCGCGTAGCCGGTGGCGCCGGCGAACGACAGCGCGTTGACCGTGTTGCCCTGTGGCAACGGGTTGCCCCACAGCCATCCGGACGAGCCGACCTGCACCGCGGCGCCCGCGGGCGCCGCCCCGGCGAGCGCGACCGCCATCGACCCGATGACCCAAGCGAGAGTCGCCCGTCTCATGTCCTGCCTCCTCGTTCGGCCGCGCCCCGACCCGGAGCACGGCGCATGGCACACACACCTTCCGCCACCGACAACGCGCGAACAAGCCGCGTGTTCCGCGAATGTCCCTCGGGAACCTACGGACGGCCGGGGGTCAGGCTTCGTGCGCGCGGTCGATCCAGAAGCCGCTGCCGCCCTTGGATCCGCGGACGAACGACGCGGTCGCCGGGCGCACGCGCCACGGCGACGGCAGGTCACCGGACGGCTTGCCGAGGAACACCTTGAAGCCGTCGATCGCCTGCTTGCAGGTGACGCCGCCGAAGACGGTCACCCAGTGCATGCCCTTCTCGACCTTGAGCTTCCCGATCCGGTTCGGGTTCTGCACGAGGAAGGTGCCGGGGCAGCGCAGACTCCCGGCGGCGGGATAGCGGCCGCCGCCGGACGTCGCCTCGAACGCCCGCCGCACACGGAAGCCGTAGGTCGAGGTCGTCCCGCGTCGGAAGGTCGCGTCGTTGACGACCGTGGCCCGGGCGGTCCACGGGAACGGCAGGCCGTTCGTGTCGTAGAGGAAGTCGTGGAACTCGCGCGCGGCCTGCGCGCAGTCGAGGCGCCCGGAGAGCAGGCGCATCGTGTACCGGCCGGCCTTGAGCGTGAGCGATCCGATCCGGTCGTCGTTCAGCACGGTGAAATACGGACACGCCGCGCCGGTCGACGGTCCGGGCGTGGGCGGCGCCTTGGCGGCGCTGACGCGGATGCCGTCGCCGGTGGACCCGCGCAGGAACTCGCCGTCGGCGGCGACGACCTTCCACGGCGGGGTCAGGCGCCCGTCCCAGTCCTGCAGGAATCCCGCGACGAGCTTCGGCGCCTGCCCGCAGGTGACGTCGCCGGCGACCGCGAGGTCGTGCATCCCGGCGCTGAGGCGCAGCGCACCGACCCGGTCCGCGTGCAGGACGTGGAACGTCCCGGGGCACCGCGTGAAGTCGTCCTCCGCGGACTGTGCGAGCGCCGGGCGGGGCGCTGCGAGCAACGCCGACGCGAGCAGTGTGCCGAGGATCATCCCTGCAATTGACCGCGACGAAAGCTGGAGCACCGGGACAGCCTGACAGCAGCGTGCGACGGACGAGCCGCTTCGGTCCCGCCGTCGGTACGATGGCCCGGTGTTTCCTGGGCGCGCACGCCTGACGGTCGGCCTCGCCGCGATGATCGCGCTGTTCCTCGCGGCGATCCTCGTCGCCGGGCCAGCGGCGCTGATCCTCGGCCCGGCGCTCCTCGCGGCGGTCCCGTTCCTCTTCGGGCGCTACCCCGGCGAGCGGCTCCTCCATCGGCTTGCCGCCCGACCGGCGGGTCCGCGCCGGCTCCCGGTCCGCCCGGCGCTCCGCGCCCCCCGCTCGCTCGGTGCGCGGCGCAGCCCGCTCGCCTCCCGCGGCGCCTCCCGGGCCCCGCCCGCGCTCGCCTGACCTGACCGGACCGGCCGGCGCGCGGCGCCGGCCATCGAGATCGGAGAACGCATGCCCGGACACCGGGGCGCGCATGTCCGCGGGCGGCACATCGCCGCGCTGGCCTGCGCCACCTTCGCCCTCGCAGCGGCCCTGACGGGCTGCGGCGGCGACGAGGACACCACGAACCTGAACGGCTTCACCCGCACGCCCGCGGCGAACGTGGGCTCCGTCGGCCTGCCCGACGTGGCCCCCGGCGCGGGCGGCGCGACGATGCCGTTCCGCGCGGCCCCGGGCGGGCTCCTGCTCGCCTACTTCGGCTACACGTACTGCCCGGACATCTGCCCCACGACCCTCGCCGACGTGCGGCGCGCGCTGGAGCGGCTGCCGGCCGCCGATCGCGGCCGCGTGGCGGTGGCGATGACCACCGTCGACCCCGATCGCGACACGCGCAAGGTCCTCAACGGGTATCTGCGCCACTTCTTCCCCACCTGGCACGCCCTGCGGACCACCGCCCCGGCCGAACTGCGGCGGGTGGAGAAGCCGTTCGGCGCCCGGCACGAGATCGGGCCGAAGAACGCCGACGGCGAATACGACGTCTCGCACACCGCGGTGCTGTACGCGGTGGACGACGCGGGCGTCGTGCGCGTCGAGTGGCCGTTCGGCACCGAGGCCGACGCCATCGCGGCCGACCTGCGGACGCTGCTCGCCGAGCAGCGCGCCCCGGCCGCCTGACCCCACCACCACCATCACCACGCTGGGAGGCACCACCATGAAGCGCATCACCACCATCGCCGCCGTGCTCGTCGCGACGGCCTCGCTCGGACTCGCCGCCTGCGGCGAGGACGAGGACACGACGACGAACGCCGCGAGCGACCAGGCCGTGACCGTCACCGGTCCGTGGGCGCGCGTGACGGCCGCGGAGGCCAAGACGAGCGCCGCCTACATGACGATCGCGAGCAAGGACGGCGACGTCCTGACGAAGGCGAGCGTCCCCACGTCGATCGCCGGGATGGCGCAGTTGCACGAGACGACGACGTCGGGCGAGTCCATGGACTCGATGGACGAGATGGACGACGACTCGATGACCGCCATGAAGGGGATGAAGGAGGTCGCGAAGATCGACATCCCGGCCGGCGGGAGCGTGCAGCTGAAGCCCGGCGGCTATCACGTCATGCTCATGGAACTGGCGAAGCCGATCGCCGCGGGCGACACCGTGCCCGTGACGCTGACGTTCGAGAAGGCCGGAGAGGTGACGGTGGATGCCGTCGCCCGCGAGAGCTGACCGGCGGCTCGCCGCCCTCGCGCTCGTCGTCGCCGCCGCTGCCGCCCTCCCCGGGTGCGGCGGCGGTGACGGCGGAGCGTCGTCGGCCAAGGCCCGCACCATCGTCGTGGACGTCCCGCGCGGCGCCGCGGCGCGCATCGCCCGCGGCGAGGACCTGGACGTCGTCCCGGACCGCATCGACGCCCGCGTCGGCGACACGCTGCGCCTCGTCAACCGCGATGTGCGCTCGCACATGGTCGGGCCGTTCCTCGTCGGCCCCGGGCAGCGGGTCGAGAGCCGGCTGGCCCGCGCCGGCACCTACGCGGGGGCGTGCACCCTGCACGCCGATCGCCGGGAGGTGGCGATCGTCGTGCGGGAACGCTGAGCCGGCCTAGCGGACCTTGAAGGCGAACATCCCGGAGAGCCGGTGGCCGTCGTCGGCGAGTGCGCGCCAGCTGACCCTGTAGCTGCCCGGCGCGAGTCTGCGCTTCAGCGTGCCGGTGATCTTCGCGCCCTTCCGCCTGACGGACACCGGGACGGCCGTGCCGCCGCCGGTCCTCACCGACAGCGTCCCGGTGGTCGGCGCCTCCGCGAAGCTGACGGAGACGCGCTTGATCGACGTCGAGACCGTCGCCCCGTTCGACGGGTAGGTCTTCTCGACGTCGGTGTGCGCGAGCGCTGCGGCGGGTACGGCGGCGCTGAGGGCGAGGGCGGTGAGCCCGGTGCCGATGCGGTGATGTCCGGTCATGTGGGTCGTGCTCCTTGATCGGTGGTTCAGGTGCCCGGGCCGGGCGTGGTGGGTGCAGGCGTCCGCTCGCGCGGGCGGCGCGTGCGCAGCAGGGCGATGCCGCCGGCGAGCAGGCCGAGCAGGCCGGCGACGAACCCGGCGAGCGCGAGGTGGGACTCGTGGTCGTCGGCATCGCCGTCCGTGGCGCTCATCGCCTCGTGGCCGCCGGTGCTCGCGGTCGCTCCGTGGCCGCCGGCGTCGGCGACCGCGTCGGTCAGGGTGATCGTCGCCGCGGGCTCGTCGGCGTCGGGTGGGCCGATCCAGCGCACGACGTCGCCGTCGCTGTAGGTCTGCAGCGCCTTGAAGGTCAGCGTCGCCCCGGGCTCGTCGGGCATGAGCAGGGAGAGCGGGAACTCCTGGAACTGCCCCGGCTGGATGCCGTCCGCCCGGCTGTCGGCGGTCCAGGTGACCGTGTCGACGCCGACGGTGATCGGCCCGTCCTCGGTCTCGATCGGCTCGTCGAGCTGCTTGGTCCGCACCGTCGCCGACCATCCCGGGACGGGCTGGTGGGAGACCGACGAGAACCCGGGCGGGAACTTCACCTGGACCTTCGTCGTCGCGGCGTCGTCCTTCTCGTTGGGGACGCGGACGGTCTCGACGACGAAGCCCTTGGCGGGGGCCTCACCGGGCTGGAGCGTCACGTGCGCCCGCGCGGCCCCCGGCGCGGCGAGCAGGGTGGCGGCCGCGAGCGCGGCCCCGATGGTCTGGCGGCGCATGCGGCCTCCTCGGTCGTGGCGTCGCCGTGCGGTCACCGGACGGGGACCTCGAGCTTCGCGGTGTACTCGTCGAAGTCGCTCACGCGGACGGCGACGTCGACCTGCCAGTCGCCGGGCGCGCCCAGCTGCGCCCCCCGGACCACGTAGTGGCCGGGCCCGGCCCTGAGCGCGCGCTCGCGCAGCGGACCGATGCCGAGCTCCGGCTGGCGAACGCGGACACCGACCTCCTCGGCGCCGTTCCAGGGCGCGCCGGTGCGGGGGTCGAGCAGATACAGGTGGATGACGTTCGTCCCCGGGCTCCCCGGGTCGACGGTCGCCTGCAGGCGCGCCGGGCCGACGGTCGCCTCGCGGGTGACGGGGCCGGCCTGCGCGGCGGGCGCCGGCGCGGTGCCGCTGAGCACGGCGGTGACGATGAACACGCCGGTCAGGAGGGCCGTCTCGCTCCAGAGCACGCGACGCAGCCGCACGCCGGCGTCCCCCGGCGGGTCCCCGCCGGCGGACGCGGCGCGCAGGCCGGGCATCACCCGCCGGCGCTGCAGCGCGCCGAGGCCCGCGAGAGCGACGAGCAGCCCGGCCTTGACGAGGACGAGGCGCCCGTATGCCGTCGAGAGCAGCCCGTCGAGCCCGTCGAGCAGGCCGATCGCCTGCACGACGCCGGACAGCGCGAGGGCGACGACGGCGATGAGCGCCAGGCCGGAGAACCGCGCCAGCGTCTCCATGAGCAGGCGGGTGCGGTCGGCGGGCTCGAGGCGGCCGGTCGCCGCCCGCAGCGGGACCAGCAGGCAGGCGATGCCGCCGACCCAGACGGCCGCGGCGGCGACGTGGAGCGCGCTCGCCGGGACGAGCACCTCGACCGGGTCCAGGCTTCCCGCGTGCCCGCCGAGCGCCGGCAGCAGCAGGAGCGCCAGCGCGGGGACGGCGGCGACCAGGCCCCGGGCGGGCAGCCGCGGCACCGCGAGGCCCGCCGCGCCAAGGGTCGCCGGGCGCAGGCGCGCCCGTTCCGCGGCGGGGCGGAGCATCAGGGCCACCCCGGCCGCGAAGACCATCCAGCAGAGCAGGCCGGCCGCCCAGGCCTCGCCGAAGCGCGTGCCGAGCGCGTCGCCCAGCGCACCGTCGCGGATCGCGGCCGGCGGGCTCGAGCCGGCCGCCGTGGCGGCCTGCAGCACGATCGCGGCTGCGGCGCTGAGCGCGCCGAGGGACGCGGTGACGAGCAGCAGCGTGAGCAGGCGCCGTGCGAACGCGTCGGCCGCGAGCCGCCACGCATCCCCGCCTCCGGCGACGCGCACGAGCGCGGGAAGCCACACGAGCGCCAGGAACGCCAGCGCGCCCGTCCCGACCGCGATCGCCGCGTACTGCACGCCCCGTGCCACGTCGAGCCCGGTGGCGACGGCCGGTCCGGCGCGATCGCGGTCGAGCAGTTCGCCGACGGTCGCGCTCGTTGCGCTCTCGGTGCCGATCGAGAAGGTCGAGCCGCCACTGATCACGTGGCCGTCGGCGGAGACGACGCGATAGGTCGCCGTGTAGGTGCCGTCACCCAGGCCGCCGCGCAGCCGCACCGCGATCACCGACGCGTCCGACCCGGGGGCGGACGCGCGACCCTGCTGGACCTCGGCGCCGCCGCGGTCGAACACGCGCACGGCGCCGGCGGTCCCGCTGACCGGCTCGTCGAAGCGGAACGCGACGGACCCGGGGGCGTCCGCGACGACGGCCCCCCGGCCGGGCGTGGTCTCCTCGAGCGTGGCGTGCGCGGCGGCGGTCGCGGGCAGGGCCGCGCCCGCGCCGAGAGCGGCGAGCACGCCGGCGAGCGCGAGCGCCCGCCTCACCAGGCCTCCCCGGGCGCGTCGGCGACCGGCGACGGCGCGCCCGGCGGGCGGCGCCGCCGGCGGACGATCAGGACCAGGGCGACCGCCGCGGCGGCCAGCGCGAGCAGCGCGACGATCGCCCACGCGGGCATGCCCCCGCCGGGCTCGCCGACCCAGAACAGCGTTCCGGCGATCGTCGCCGGGCGGCCGTCCACGCGCAGGGGGATCTCGTAGTCGAAGACCTTCGTGCGGGTACCGGCGTCGCGCACCGCCGGCGGCCGCCCGCTGCCCATCCAGTGCATGCGGTGGTCGTGCCAGCTGAGGCGCCCGGTGCGATCGACGGTCCGCCACTGCGGCTCGGCCTCCGCCGACGCGCTCGCGGGCACCGGGCTCCCGCCGTAGCGCTCGTCGTTGAGGTACGTGGCGGGCGAGCGCCGGTTGACCTGGACGGTCCCGTCCGGCAGCAGCCGCGCGTACGGCTCGCCGTCGTAGCCCTCGATCACGACGGTCCGGTCGGACCGGTTGGTGAGCTGGAGCGCGTCGTCGTAGTTCACCGCCTCGACCCGGACGCCGGCGACGGCAGGCATGACGCCGCTCGGGATCGAGCGGAAGTTCGGGTCGCCCTGGTGGGCTTCGGCCACGGGGGTCAGCGCCGCGCACAGCAGCACCGCCACCGCAGCCGCACGGAACACGCGCGGCACGTCGACCTCCAGGTCGCCGGTGGGACACGGACCGCCGGCGGCAGCGGCCGCGGCGGGGAATGGGGTCCTCAGGCGACGGCGGGTGGCGCGCGGCCGGCGGCGCAGGCCGCGACCGGGCTGAGCGCACGGCCGAGCACGGAGACGGCGCGCGGTCGCGCGGCCCGCCGTGGAGCGCGCAGCCGGCGCGGACGGCGCCGGTCACGCGCGGCGGCGAGCGCCTGCTCACCGGGGAAGCGGCCCGCGGCCAGCAGCAGGACTGCGACGATCGCCGGCGCGATGAACAGCAGGCCCGTTCCCAGGCCCGTGAGCGGGATCAGCGCCGCGATGGCGGCTGCCGCAAGCAGCAGTGCAAGGCCCGTGCGAGTCCGTGCGGTGTGCGACGCCATCACCGAGCAGCCTACCGACCGCCGCGCCGCCGGCGGGTCAGGCCAGCGCGACGGCGGGCGGGGCGGCGCCCTTCGGCGTCGCCGCCGGCTCGCGCACCTCGGCGGGCGGGCCGAGCGCCAGGGCGTGCCCGATCTCGGGGGATACGACCGGGTTCACCGCCATCCCGCAGTGTGAGCTGGAGACCTCGACATGCCGCGCCTGCGGATCCAGGCACGCGCGCCAGTGGAGCACGCCGTCGCTGCGGGAGTAGATCGACGTGAACTGCACGCCCTCGGGCACGTCGGCATCGAGGTCCTCCCAGAACGCCGTGCAGCAGCCCATGGGGTCGAGCCCGAACTTGTAGGCCTCCCAGCTCTGCTCGCAGCCGGAGCCGATGAGGCCGCCGCCGGCCGCGCGCTGCACGCGCTGCAGGCCGCGGATCTGCAGCCGCAGGAGTGGGTGCAGATCGTCCATGCTCGCCACGAGCGGCGAGCCGAGCGCGACGACGTGGCTCACGCACTCGGGGTGCCGTACTGCGAGCACGCGGCCGATCATCCCGCCGCGGCTGTGCCCGATGACGGCGACCGGGCGCTCGTAGCGGTCGCTGAGCTCGATGACGCGGCGTTCCAGGCGCCGGACCGTCTGCTGTGAACAGGCGATGTTCGTCGTGATCCTCGAGCCGTGCGGCCGGTGGCCGGTCCGCCGCAGCCACTGCGCCATCAGCGCCAGGCTGCCGTCGCCCGCGAGGAATCCCGGCACGAGCAGCACGGGCTGCCCGTCGCCGTCGGGGACGCCGGCACCCCGCCAGACCCCGCTCGTGATGAGGCGCGCGGCCTCTGTCCCCATCCGTGTCTCTGCCCAGAGCACCGTCAGCCTCCCCCGTCCTGTTAGCGGACAGTACACGATCCGGAGGCGATCGTGCCGAAGGTCACAAGCGTCGTGATTTGCCGGATTCCCCTGTCCGACCCAATGCGCCCGTGCGCGCCGAACGGTGGCCGGAGCGCGCCGGACGGCGTCCGCGCGCTCGGCCGTCGATCAGGAAGCGGGGCGGCGCCCCGTCAGGACGCCCGCGCGCCCGAGCTTCGCCAGCCGGTCGCGCAGCACCCGATAGGCGCGGCGCTCGTCGAGCCGGCTGCTCAGGAAGGCCGAGTCCCAGGTGAACGGCGGTGCGGGGGCGATCCAGTCGTAGAAGTAGATGCGCTGGATCCGCGGGCTGACGCGGCGGATCGTGTCGAACAGGAAGCCGGTCGCGTTCGCGGCGTGCTGGAAACCCTCGGGGATGCGCGTCGTGCTCGCGTTGCGCCGGTCCACGAGCCCGCCGGTCTCGGTCAGCCAGAGCCGGGCGCCGGACCCGATCGCCCCCAGCGCCGCCCGCGTGTACGTCGTGCGGTACCGGTTCGCGTCGAGGTAGTTGTGCAGGCCCCAGCGTGTCGGCGGCATGCTCGCCGCGCGGCGGAACTCGCGAACCCAGGTGCTCAGGTTCGGCGAGTCGACGAGGTCCGCGGCGAGCACGGTGCAGCCGGGGCACGCGAGTCGCAGCTGGCGCCAGTAGGCGGCGACGAGCTTCGCCCGGCGGCAGGTGCGCTCACCGCAGGAGTTCGCCTCGTTCCAGCTCGAGAACTCGCGGACCCACGGGAAGCGCGCGCGGAACGCGTCGATCGCGGCGCGGTAGCGCTCGGGGGTCGGCAGGTCGTCCGGGTCCAGGCGCGACTTGGCGATCGTCACGAGCGGCGTGAGGCCGGCCGCGCGGACGGCGGCGAACCACGCGTCGAGCTCCGCGCGCTGCCAGTCGCTGCGGATGGCGTCCCACCCGACGAAGATCCGCACGTGCCCGATGCGCGTGCGCTCGAAGGCGGTGCTCGTCGTGAACGAGGGCTGCTGCTCCGCCACGCCGATCGTGATGGCCTGCGCGGGTGCGGGTGCGGCGAGGGCGAGCGCCGCGAGCGCCGCGAGCGCCGCCAGGGTGGCGACCGGCACGAGGCGATGGAGGCGGCTGCTCACGGTCCCGCTCGACAGTAGCGCTGGCGCGAACGCGGCCCACCCGGTATGGATTCCCCGATGCCCTCCACCCGTCACCGAGCCCTCCGCGCGGTTCTCGCCGTGGCGGTCGCCGCGATGGCGTAGGACTTGGGCTGGCGAGGAACGATGTGTCTGCGCCAGTCGAAGCCGGCCAGCAGCGTCTCGATGCCCTGCAGCAGTTCC
>DAIPYF010000016.1:0-6309 GCA_036782855.1 Solirubrobacteraceae bacterium | reverse complement strand
CGTCCGCGGCCGTGACCTCGTCCGCCGTCACGACGCCCGCCGGGCCGGTCGTCCACCCCGTCTGGGACCCGAACGCCCCGACCTTCACGGCGGTCGGCGGGACCGCCGCGGGCACCGGCGACGTGCGCGCGGCCTGCACGTTCCAGAACGCGTTCGGCAACGTCGGCGCGAACACCCTGTCGACGGCGGACGCGACCGTCTCCGCCGGGACGTTCGATCTCCAGGCGACCGCTGACGCCGGCTACCACCCGTGTCGCCTGCGCGCCCTCCCGACCGGAGCGATCCCGGGCGACCTCACCCCGTTCACCGGCCCGCTGTTCCTGCCCCAGCACCGGGAGCTGTACCCGGCGGGTGGGACCGGGCCGAACGCCGCCGAGCTGCGCGACTTCTACTACGCGTTCGGCCAGGCGAACAGCTCGACGGACTTCGACGGCATCGCCTCCTGCCCACTCTGCAACATGGCGTGGGTCGACACGTCGCTGGCGACGCCGCTGCGGGCGCAGGACACCTGGGAGACCGGCGGCGCGTTCTACCGGTTCCTCGGCAATCCGGTCGAGCGCACGCACGCGCTGATCGACGGGCACCGCTCCTTCTTCACCGCCGACGTCGGCGGCGACCTGCGCGACGACCCGAACTACCCCGCGCTGACGACGACCTTCACCCCCACCACCGCGACGACGGCGCCCTCCCTGACCGAGCGCGTCGAGCCCGTCCGCTGCCCGGACGACGCGGTCACCGACGTCGTTCCGGACCAGTGCCCCGCCCTCACGAAGACCGGTGTGCGCTTCGACCGCACGTTCACGTCGTCGGCCGACGGCCGCTGGTGGCTGCTGGAGGACGTCGTGACGAGCACCGACGGCCAGGTCCACCAGCTCGACCTGCACTACGCCAACTACCTCGGAAACGCCTCGATCGTGGGCTCGACGGCGGGCGTCGCGGTCCCGTGGGCCGCCGACCCCGGGTTCACGAGCGCGGGCGTCCCGCGGACGTTCGGCGCGCCCGCGTCGCTGCCCGCGTCCATGCTGGTCGACATCGACCTCCTGACCGCCGACGGCGACCCGCGCGCGCCCGCCGGATCACTGACTGTCGGACCCGGCTTCGTCGGCGGTTCGACGAACGCGTACGGCAATGACGAGTTGCTGACCAAGTTCGTCCGGACCGTCCCGGCCGGCGGGTCCGTGACGATCAGCCAGGCCTTCTCGGCGACCCCGACGCAGGCGCAGGCGCAGGCCGCGGCCGCGCAGGCCGAGGAGCGCATCCGCGGGCCCCTGGCTCCCGCGCCGCCCACCCCGGTCCCGGCATCGCTCGCGCCGCCGCCCGCGACCGCGACCGCGACCGACACGACGCCTCCGGCGATCAGCGGCGCCCGGCTCTCGAAGACGGCCTTTGCCAGAGGCGCCAAGGGCGTGACCTTCGGCTTCCGCTCCTCGGAGGCCGGCAGCGCCAGGCTCGTCATCAGCCGGCGGCTCGCGGGGAAGCGCAAGGGCAAGGCGTGCGTCAGGCCGACACGCACGCTGCGCAGGGCGCGGTCCTGCACGCGGCTCGTGCCCGTGAAGACGATCACGAAGCCCGTCACCGGGGGCGCGAACGCGCTCGCCGTCCCGACGACGTCGCCGGCCCCGGGCCGCTACACCGCGACCCTGACCGTCACCGACGCCGCCGGGAACGCTGCCGCAGCGGTCGCGAAGACCTTCACGGTCACCAGGCCCCGGCAGCGCGGGCGCTGACGTATAGGCTCGCGCCGATGACGACCGAGGGCCGCCGCGAGACCCCCACGACCGCCAAGCGCGCAGCCGTCCAGGCGGCGGTGCTCGAGGCGACCGAGGCGCTCCTGGAGGAGGGGGCGAGCTTCGCCGACCTGGGGATCGAGCGGATCGCCAAGCGGGCGGGCATCTCTCGCACCGCCTTCTACTTCTACTTCGCCGACAAGCGCGAGCTGCTGATGCGGCTGACCGAGGAGGTCAACGCGCTGCTGTTCGAGCAGGCGGACATCTGGTTCTCCGGTCACGGCGACCCGGAGGAGGAGCTGCACACGGCGCTCACGAACATCGCCGCGCTCTACGACGAGCACTCGGTCCTGTTGCGCGCGCTCGTCGAGGTCTCGACCTACGACGAGGATGTGGCGACCTTCTGGCGCAGCACGCTCGGGCGCTTCGTCGACGCCACGGAGCGCCGGATCGAGGAGGAGCGCGAGGCCGGGCGCGCCGGCGGCGCGAACGCGCAGGCGACGGCGTTCGCGCTGACCTGGATGACGGAGCGCACGCTCTACCAGGACCTCGTGCAGGAATCGCCCGTGCCGAAGACCGAGCTCGTCGACGCGCTCACCCGGATCTGGCTGCGCAGCGTCTACTCCGACGGCGCCTGAGCGTCCGCGCGCGCGACGTCCTCGGGGAGGATCGCGTCGAACTGGCCGGTCTCGAGCCGCACCTCCGTGTCGGCGTCGATCTCCGCCTCGGTCGCCGTCGGGTCCGTGCGGCGCACGCGCATCGCGGTGAGTCGCTTGACCTTCAGGATCTCGAGCACGTAGACGAGGTACACACTCGCCGCCAGGACGAGCAGGCCGATCAGCCCCATGACGATCGACCAGCCGAGGTTGAGGTCGCCGCCGTCCTCGGAGTACGGCACGAATCGCAGCGCGACGGCGAACGCCGCCACGCACAGCGTCCAGCCGTAGAGGTACAGCACGGTGCGCCGCTGGCTGAACCCGATCCTGCTCATCCGGTGGTGGAAGTGGCTCTGGTCGGCCTCGTACACCGGGCGGCGGTACTTGAGCCGCTTGAGGACGACGAACGCGGTGTCGAGGAACGGGACCGCGAGGACGATCAGCGGGAAGATCAGCGCGAGGACGGCCTGGGTCTTCACCGCGCCCTCGACCATCACGCAGCCGAGCAGCAGGCCGAGCAGCATCGCGCCGGTGTCCCCCATGAAGACCTTCGCCGGAGGGAAGTTGTGGATCAGGAAGCCGGCGGCGGCACCCGCGGTGATGGCGGCGAGCGTCCCGGCGGTGCCGCGCCCCAGGTCGAAGGCGATGATCGCGAACGCGACCGCGCTGATCGCGCACACGCCCGCGGCGAGCCCGTCGATGCCGTCGGAGAAGTTCACGACGTTCATGACGAACACGAGGCCGAGGACCGTGATCGGGCCGCCGGCGTCGCCGAGGCTCAGCGCCCCGATGAACGGCAGCGTGATGTTCGAGACCTCCACGCCCGCCGCGACGGGGATCGTCGCGGCCGCGACCTGGCCCGCGAACTTCACGAGCGGGTGCAGGTCGAAGCGGTCGTCGAGCGCCCCGACGAGCGTGATCAGCGCCGCGCCCCAGAGCACGCCGCGCATCCGCTCGCCGACCACGCCGTCGAGGTTCAGGAACAGGACGCTCGCGAGCAGCACCGCCGCGAAGATCGCCAGCCCGCCGAGCAGCGGCGTCTCACGCGTCGCGAGGCCGCGGTCGCGCGGATGGTCCACCGCTCCGATGCGCGTGGCGAAGCGCGCCGCGAGCGGCGTGAGCAGCGCCGCGGCCACCAGGGCGACCGCGAACGCGAGGACCGCATCGCGCTCGGTCATTGCGAGGAGACCCTAGACGGGCGGTCGGGCGATCAGACCGGCGCGGGCGCGCTCAGCTGCGCGTACAGCGGGTAGGCGTCCGCGATCGCGGTGACCCGCTCGGCCAGCTCGCCGCGGCGCGCGGCGAACTCGGGCGTCAGCGCGGTGGCGATGATCTGCCCCACCTCTGCGAAGTCCCCGGTCTGGAGCCCACGGGTGGCGAGCGCCGGGGTGCCGACGCGCAGGCCGCTGGTGACCATCGGCGGGCGCGGGTCGAACGGCACCGCGTTGCGATTCACCGTGATCCCGATCTCGTGCAGGCGGTCCTCCGCCTGCTGGCCGTCCAGCTCGCTCTCGCGCAGGTCGACGAGGACGAGATGCACGTCGGTCCCACCGGTGAGGACGTTGACGCCGGAGCCGGCGGAGAGCAGCGCGCCCGCGACCTCCCGGGCGCCGGCGACGGTGCGGCGCTGGCGCTCGCGGAACGCTTCGGTCTGCGCGATCCGCAGCGTGACGGCCTTGCCGGCGATCACGTGCATCAGCGGGCCGCCCTGCTGGCCCGGGAAGACCGCCGAGTTGATCTTCTTGGCGTACTCCTCCCGGCAGAGGATCATGCCGCCGCGCGCGCCGCCGAGCGTCTTGTGGATCGTCGTCGTGACGACGTCGGCGTGCGGCACCGGGCTGGGGTGCAGTCCGGCCGCGACGAGTCCGGCGAAGTGCGCCATGTCGACGAGCAGGTACGCGCCGACCTCGTCGGCGATCGCGCGGAAGCGCGCGAAGTCCAGCTGCCGCGGGTAGGCCGACCAGCCGGCGATGATGAGCTTGGGGCGCGTCTCCTTTGCGAGCCGCTCGACCTCGTCCATGTCGATGAGGTTCGTCTCGGGGCTGACCTCGTAGGCGGTGACGTCGTACAGCTTCCCCGAGACGTTGAGCTTCATGCCGTGGGTGAGGTGCCCGCCGTGCGGCAGCGCGAGGCCCATGATGCGGTCGCCCGGGTCGAGCAGCGCGTGGAACACCTGCGAGTTCGCGGGCGCGCCGGCGTTCGGCTGGACGTTCGCGTGCTCAGCGCCGAAGAGGGCCTTCGCGCGGTCGATCGCGAGCTGCTCGACGACGTCGACGTGCTCACAGCCGCCGTAGTAGCGCTTCCCGGGGTAGCCCTCGGCGTACTTGTTCGTCAGCACGCTGCCCTGGCACTCCAGGACGGCCTGCGGGACGAAGTTCTCCGACGCGATCATCTCCAGCGTGCGCTGCTGGCGATCGAGCTCCAGGCCGACGGCCTCGGCGACCTCCGGGTCGACGTCCGCGAGCGGGAGGTTGAAGAAATCGGGCGGCAGTTCGGGCATCGCCGGGCGACGGTAGCACCCCTGAGGGCGCGTCCGTCAGGCCCTTTCGAGGTCGCCGATCTGGTCCACGCGGCGGGCGTGGCGGCCGCCCTCGGCGTCGGTCTGCAGGAAGCGCGCGACGATCGCGTCCGCCTCCTCGGGGGCGAGCCGCGCGCCGGACAGCGTCACCACGTTGATGTCGTTGTGCCGGCGTGCCATCTCGGCCTCCTGCGTGTCGTGGGCGTTGACCGCGCGGATGCCGTCGATCTTGTTCGCGGCGATCGCGACGCCGTTCCCCGAGCCGCACGCGAGCACCGCGCGGTCGGCCGCGCCCGCGGCGACCATGCGGGCCGCGTCGGCGGCGAAGCCCGGGTAGTCGACGGACTCGTCGCTCACGGTGCCGACGTCCACGACCTCGTGGCCGGCTGCGGACAGCGCGGCGCGGACGTGCTCCTTGAGCGCGAACCCGGCATGGTCGGACCCGACGGCGATCCTCATGACGCCGACCCTAGACGGGCGTGACGACGGGAACGGCGCGCCCGGTCAGCGGATGCGCCTGCGGCCGACGACCACACGCTCGATCCCCGCGAGGTCGCGCCGGGCGGCGACATCGTGGAAGCCGGCGTCGCGGACCAGCTCGCGGACCTCGTCGGACTGCCCCGCGCCGATCTCCAGCGCGAGGAGCGGTGCGCGCGTCGCGGCGGCCTGCGCGATGAGCTCGCGCACGATGTCGAGGCCGTCCGCCCCGCCGAACAGCGCGCCGCCCGGCTCGTGGTCGCGCACGTCGCGCGGCAGGCCGGCCCGGTCCCCCTCGGCGATGTACGGCGGGTTGGACAGGATCGCGTCCCAGTCCTCCCCCAGTCCGGTGAGCAGGTCGGCATGGACGAGCTCGACCTCCAGGCCCAGCCGCTCGCGGTTGGCGCGCGCCACGGCGAGCGCCTCCTCGCTCACATCGCTCCCGGTCACGTGCAGCGCGGGCCGCTCCTGCTTGAGCGCGAGCGCGACCGCCCCGCTCCCCGTCCCGACGTCGAGCACCCGCGCCCCGTCGGCCAGCGGCAGCGCCGCTTCGACGAGCGACTCGGTCTCCGGGCGCGGGACCAGGACGCGCGAGTCGACGAACAGGTCGATGTGCCGGAAGCCCTTCGTGCCGAGCAGGTAGGCGACGGGCTCGCCCGTCGTCGCCCGGCGCCGTACGAGGTCCTGGAACTCGCGCGCCGGCGAACCCGACACCTCGCGATCCGGGTCGAGGATCAGCGCCGCCCGGTCGACGCCGAGCGCGTGCGCGAGCAGCAGTTCCGCGTCGAGCCGCGGGGACTCCGAGCCCGAGGCGGTGATCGCGACGACGGCCGAGTCGAGCGCGTCACGGACCGGGACGCCCGCGAGCGCCATCACGCCTGCTGCGCCTGCGCCTCGAGCCGGCGGCGCTTCTCGTCGGCCTCGAGCGCCG
>DAIPYF010000015.1:17057-22059 GCA_036782855.1 Solirubrobacteraceae bacterium | reverse complement strand
TACGGGTCCTCGAGACCCTCGGTGGTCGAGTCGCCGAGGGCGACGAAGCGGCGGATGGACCCGGCGGACATGCCGCTAACCGTGACACACGCGTGAACGCCACCCGCGGCTCACCGCTCACCACCGGCCCTGCCCCGAGACCTACCCGACGCGGAACCCTCGGTGCAATGTCGGACCCCCGCTCAGGACCCGGACTCCGACGCGGTACCGCCCGCGGCGCAGCAGGCGGCCCGCGAACCGCCGCTTGATCGCGACGCGGTTGCGCCCCGCGCGCCCCTGGACGGTTCTCGTGCCGACCGTCTCGGTGTAGCGGCACGCCCGCCCCGCCCGCCGACGCGACGTCTGGCGCAGACACCGGCCGCCGGCGCCACGACGCCCAGTGCGCTGAGCGTCGACTGTGACACGCACCCTCGCGCGCGACGAAAGCGTGAAGCTCGCGACGATCCGCCGTCCGCCGATGAGCCTCGATCTTGAGAGACGCAGTGACGTCACCGTTGCGCGTCGGCGTCGCGGAGCCGCCGCCGGGGGTGTGGGCGGCGTCGGGTTCTGAGCCGCTTTCACCTGTCGCGCGGCCGACCCGATCGCCTGACTCGCCTCGGGGTTCTCGAGAATCGCGTCGATGGGCGCCTCCTCCGGCAGTCGCTCGGCCGGCGCGGAGATCTCCCCGACGGTGCTGTAGAAGCTCCCGCGCTCGCCGTGCTGGCCGTAGATCAACGACAGGGCACCGAAATCCTGTCCCATCTTCCAGTCCAGGTTCAGGCTGCGTGCCGGGTCCCCGCTGCGGGTGAAGTCGATCCGGGGAAGGATCGAGCCCGTCACCAGAGCACTTTCCACGGGGTTCTCGGCCGGGATTCCGAACGCCGAGAACGTGTAGCTCATGATGCTCTTGTAGTTGAAGTCGAACCGCGGCTCGTGCCGGTCTCCATGGTGGCGTAGGCCATACAGATGGCCGAGCTCATGCATGAGCGTCACGGCATTGAGAATGTCGCTCGCCAGCTCTCCGCCGCCGAGATCGACGCCGGTCTTCCCGCGGATGATCTCGAAACCCCGCTGCTCGTACACGGTCAGCAGCATGTGGTCACCCTTGATGCCGTTGGCGACGCCGAATGTCGTTGAGGTCGCCGAGTCGTCGTAGTAGTCCGCGCAGACACAGACGTACTTGGCGAGCGCGGGCACCGATCCGGGGGCGCCGCCGAGTCCGGTCGCGGCGAACTGCCGCTTCGTCACCTCGGCGAAGAACTCATCGGACTCGATGACCCGCGTCGGAACCTCCGACCGTCCCAGCACCCGAGCGCCGTCAACGAAATGCGTCTCGATGTTCAAGGGCGACGCCCGGAATGCGGTCCGGACGCGCTCCTTGATGCTGTCGTTCCAGCGTTCCCCGGAGACGCGGTCGGCGTAGACGAACGCGTCCTTTCGATTGGGGTCGGCCCCGAGGCCCGGAAGGTCTACGCGCTTGTCACCGACCCACACGCCCTGGGTCTCCCAGTGATCGGGCAATCCGTCGTCGTCGCGGTCCGGCCACGTCCACCACGCAGAATCCGTTGCGTAGCCGGCGGGGACGTTCCGCGGGTCGTTCCCCGTCCTCCCGTCCCGGACGCGGAAGACATACGTACCCGGCGTCGAACTGTTCACCGAACCAGCCGCCAGGCCACGCGGCCCTCCGTCCAGGAACGCTCCCGCGACAGCCGATCCGGACAGCTCCACGGACCGAGCCGGATCACCGTTGGAAAACCCGGCGCGGGCGGGCACGTTGTCACTGGCGGACCCGAGCTCCCAGCCGATGTGGTCGTATCGGAACACGATGTCGAAGTCTCCCGTGCCGGGCGTTCCACGAACGAGCAGAAGCTGGAACGAGTTCGTCGGGTCGGTCTGCTGGTTGTAGTACCCGACCTCCGACCACAGCACGCAGAACGCAGGACGCCCGTCGAATGTCACCTCGCCGAACGTCACTGTTCCAGCGTCAGCCGGACGCGTGTCGACGTCGGCGAAGAACGGCGCGATGATGACCCTGTTGGTATTCGTCAGCTGGAATGGGACGTAGTCGCTGAGCGGCTCGTCGAAGGTGACGTTTCCGTTGTTGTTGACGTAGAGGCTCGATCGTCGCTGGCCGTAGAAGTTCACCTCGAATGGGAGTGGGACGGGGTCGGCGTCCGTGTCCGTGACGTCCGAGTCGTCCCACGATCCGTCATCGTTGCGCACCAGCGTGTGGTCGCGACAGCCGGGCAGTTCCAGGTTCTGCGCAGCGACCGGCGCCGGGAGTGCCAGCAACCCGCACGCCACCGCGGCGAGCGCCGGCAGCGCGAGACGGAAACGAGAAGTCCAAGCGTGATCGAGCACGGCAGCTCCAGGTCGATGCGTTTGGCCCGTCCGTGGACGCCTGCCGCCGATGCTATGCCCTGAGAGGAATCGATGTCGGCGCGACGGTCGCCTTCACCGAAACAGCGAGTCCCACGCCTACGGGACCGTCGTCACCGTCCACGCCTGCGACGCAGGCGCCACGTCCACATTCCCCAGGGTGTCGGTTGCGCGCACCTCAAACGTGTGCGCTCCGTCGAGCAGGCCCGACAGGCTCAGCGGGGAGGCGCACGGCGTCCAAGGCGCGTCATCCAGGCGGCACTCGAACGTGGCGCCCGCGTCCGCGGAGGAGAACGTGAAGTCCGCGGTGCCGACGGGCACCTCCCCGGACGGGCCCGAGTCGATGACCGTCTCCGGCGCCGTCGCGTCCACGGCCCACTCGCGCAGGGCCGGCGACGCGTCGGCGTTCCCCGCCGCGTCGACCGCGCGGACCTCGAAGCTGTGCACCCCGTCGGCCAGGCCCGTGAGCGCCGCCGGCGACGTGCAGGCCGCCCAGTCGCCGTCGTCCAGCCGGCATTCGAACGTCGCGTCGGCCTCCGGCGTGGTGAACGTGAAGGTGGTGCTCGGCCCGGTCGTGTCGGCGGACGGGCCCAGGCTCGTCTGCGGGGCCGACAGGTCCACCGTCCACGCGCGCGAGGCGGGGGTCGCGTCCCGGTTCCCCGCCGCGTCGGTCGCGCGCACCTGGAACGTGTGCGGCCCGGCGGCCAGGCCCGTCACGTCCTCCGGCGAGTCGCAGAAGCCCCAGGCCCCCGTATCGACGCGGCACTCGAAGCTGCCGCCCGGCTCGCTGGACGTGAACGCGAAGCTCGCGGACCCCGAGCCGACGCGCGGAGGCGGCCCGCCGGTGATCGTCGTCTCGGGCGCCGTCCCGTCGACGGTCCACGAGCGCGACGCCGGGCTCAGGTCGCTGGTGCCCGCCGCACCGGTCGCACGCACCTCGAAGGTGTGGGGACCGTCCGGCAGCGCGGGGAACACCGCCGGGGGCGTGCACCAGGCCCAGGCACCCCCGTCGATCCGGCACGCGAACAGCGCGCCCGCCTCCGACGCAGTGAACAGGAAGGTCGCCGTCCGGTCGTTCGTCGTCCCGACCGGCCCCCTGCTGATCGACGTCTGCGGTGCGCCGTTGTCCACCGGCGGCGGCGGGGTCACCGGTGGTGTGGACGAGCCCGAGCCGGGACCCACCGCAGAGGGCGGCGCGGCCGGCACGGCGGAAACGGGCGGCGGCGAGGTCCGCACCTCACCGAGCGCACCCGCGGCCGGCACCGTCACCTTCCCGAGCGAGCGGCAGTTGTTCTTCCCATTCGTCTCGCGGACCTCCGCGCGGACGTCGAGGCACACCGTCGCCGCGAACGCCCCGGACGACCCGGCCGGCAGCTTCGCCGAGAGCCTCACGGACCGGCGCGCGCCGGGTGCGAGCGCCGCCACCCGGAACCGCTGCAGCACGGTGACCACGAGGCCGCCCGCCGGCTTCCACGACAGCATCCCGGTGGACGCAGCCGCCCGCCGGCGCCCGCTGTTCGCCGCCACCACGGTCGCCGTGATGCGGCCCGCGTCGACCTTCACCGCAGCCGAGCGCACCGTCAGGTCGGCGCGCGGCATCCGCTTCGCGGCGGCCGACGCGCCGCCCGCGCCGCCGACGAGGCCCAGCACCAGGGCGGCCAGGAGCCACCGCCCGATCAGACGACCCGTACGACCACCACGCAAGCCTGCAACCACCCGTCGACCTCCAGTGCCGCGGGCCTCATGCCCGGCGGCGCACCATCGCGACTCCCCTGCGGGCAGTCTACGAGCCGCGGGCCTCCGCCGTCGCAGTCAGGGAGCCGCCGCGACGACGTGCTCCAGGCCCACGCAGATCACCCGCGGATCGGCCGACACGCCGGCCTGCGCGGGCGCCACGGCGTCCGGGAGATGCAGGTGCACGCGCCGCGCTCCGGCGGGCACGTCGATCGCGAGCTCCAGCCGGTCCCCCGCGTCGAGCGCCGAGAAGCGCGGCTCGTCGCCGTCGAGCGACCACCCCACGCGCACCGGCCCGAGCGGCGCGAACACCTGACCCTCGAGGCGCAGGACGCCGCCCGGCCAGGCGCCCAGCTCGACGGAGGCGTGCTCGCCGCGGCTCCACGCCCCCCACGGCTCCGCGTCGTGCCAGCCCCACCCCAGCCGCGCGCCGAGCGGCACCTCGCCGGCGCGCAGCACGGCGGCGCGCTCGCGCTCCGCCCGCAGGACGGCGGTCACGCGCGGGTGCACGGGACGCTCCAGGCCCGACGCCGCGCCGGGTTCCCAGCGCTCGTCGCCGAGGTCGATGGCCGCCTCGTCCGCCAGGCCGAGCGCGAGGTCGCGCGTGTCGCCGGCCGTCTGCCCCGGCTCGAAGAACCACGCGCGGCCGGGGCGCTGGACGGCGAGGCGGTCCAGGACGACGGCCAGCACGGCGCCGTGATGCTCCGGCTCCGCAGCCGCGAGCGCGCCCGACAGGACGCCTGCGCCGACGCGCGCCCACTCGCGCCGGCGACGATGCGCGGGCTCTGGGCGCCGTTGCCCGTCCCGCTTGTGGCGCCACCGACGCACCAGCGCAGCTTGGTGGCGGTCAGGCCGTTGCAGGCCTGCGCGGGCCCCGAGCCGGTGTCGAAGGCGAAGTAGAAGGCGCCGG
>DAIPYF010000015.1:9351-17047 GCA_036782855.1 Solirubrobacteraceae bacterium | reverse complement strand
CGCGCCCACTCGCGCCGGCGGCGATGCTCGGGCAGCGCGAGGAACCGCTTGTGGGCCGCCTCGCCGTGCGCCTGCTTGAAGTAGAGCGCGCCATCGACACGCGTGAAGCCGCCGGCCGCGGCGAGCCGCGAGAGGAATACGAACTCCTGCTGGGCGCTGAGGTCGCGCGAGGCCGGGACGACGGGCGCGGGCGGCAGCATCGAGGCGCGGACGAGGCCGCGCAGCGGCACGTAGCTCATGTCCTCGAACTGCTGCAGGATCCGGGCGAGCGGCGGGCCGGCGATCGAGGGCAGCGCGTCGCGGCGGATCTCCGATCCGAACCACTGCACGTCGGTGTGGGCGACGGCGGCCCCGGGGTCGGCCAGGAGCGCGGCGCGGAGCACCTCGAGATACGTCGTCGACGCGAGGTCGACCTGCTGCCCGTAGACGAGGAACGGCAGGTCGCAGCGCTCGACGAGCCAGTTGAAGTTGCCGGGCCACCCGAGCCGCTCCGGCTGCACGACGACCTCGAAGCGCGGATCGCCGGCGACGCTCCGGCACGCCTCGACCGAGGCGGCGTCGCCCGGCTCGATGCTGATGCGCACCTTGAAGCCGTCGTAGGTCTGCTCGCGGATCGAGCGCAGGGTCGCCGGGAGGAACTCGGCGCCGCGCCAGACCGGCATGAAGACGTGGACGTCAGGCGACGGGGACACCGGAGCCCCGCTGCATGCGCTCGGCGACGCGCGCCGCGAACAGCGGCGCGAGCGCGTACTTGCCGGTGTCGACCGACTGGTAGGCGCCGTGCGCCGTGGGGCCCACACGGTGGCGCTCGTGCAGCTCGCTGCCGGGATCGCAGACGTCGGTGTCGCCGAGCGCGTAGATGACGCCGCCCCGGATCCGCACGCTCTCGGGACGCTCGCGCAGCACCCGCGCCGCCGCGGGGACGACGCCGCCCAGGCCGTCCGCCATCGCGTCCATGAGCCCCCGGGCCTCGTCGCCGCTGAGCGACGACGGCCAGTCGGGCGGCTGCGACGCGTCCGACCACCCGCGGCGCCCGGCCGGGTACCACGACAGGAACGTCCGCCCGTCGCCGAAGTCGACGACATCGCCGAACGGCCCGAGCACGACCGTGGACGACGGCAGCGGCTCGTGGCCGGGCGGCAGGTCCGCGCGGCCGAAGTACTTCATGCGAAAGCACCAGCTCGCGGGCGGCCGCAGGCCGGCCGTCGCGTCGAGCGCGAGCCGGCCCTCCCAGGCGCAGTTGACGATGGCGTCGAAGCGGGCGCTCGTGGCCGTCCCCTCGTCATCGGCGACGTGCAGTCGACGCCCATGACGGTCGACACCCACGACGCGGCTGCCCGTGGCGACGGTGATCGCCTCGTGCCCCGCGACCGTGGCGGCGAGCGCGTCCGCCAGCGCCTCCGGCTCCACGGCCAGCTCGGACGTCTCGAACACCGCTGCCGCGTCCGGGCCGAACGGCGCGAGCTCGCCGGCCTCCAGCCGGCGCACGTGCCCCGGGTCCGCCGCGCCGAAGTACGCGCCCTCGGGGATCGCCTCGCGCACGATCGCGGCGATCTCCCGGTAGCCGGCCTCGAGGGCGGCGGGGGACCGCATGCTCTCGCGATGGACGACGTAGTGGAACGGCGTGGAGGTGGCGAGCCCCTCCGCGGCGGTCCCGAGCCAGCGCTCGAGCGCGGGCGCGAACGTCGCCGCGCCGCGCGCCATGAGGCGCGCGGTGCGCAGGCTGTCGTCGGCGGCGTAGACGAACCCGAGGTGGATCTTGCCCTCGGTGTGGCGCGAGGCGCCGTCGAGGATCCGCGGCCGGCGCTCGAACAGGACGACGTCCGCGCCGCGTCCCGCGAGCTCCATCGCGACGCCGCAGCCCTGGATGCCCCCGCCGATCACCGCGACCTTCACGGCGCGTGACGATAGACAACGCCGGCGGCCCCCACGTTGCAGCAAGGAGGAGCACCGTCGGGCGCCGCGTAACCAGCACGTCTCCGGTCAACCCCCTCGCACGGACGTCCATGAACCTGCTGCAGACCCTCCCGCTCGCCGTCCTCCTCCAGGAGATGCGGACCGCCGAGCGCCTCGTCGTCGCCATCCCCGACCGCCCCTACGAGGAGGCGGCGGTCAAGCGCGCCACACTCGAGGCGGTCCACGCCGAGCGGCTCGACGAGCTCGCCCGCCGCGCCGACCTCATCGAGATCGCGCGCCGGCAGCCCGCCCGCCACGGGTAGCGGGCGCCCTCAGCGGCGGGCGCGGGTGACGATCGGCGCCGGCAGCTCCTCCAGCGGGGGCCCGCCGCGCCACTCCAGCTCGTAGCCGGTCTCGCGGATCGGCCGCGCTGAGCGGACCAGCCGCCCCAGGTCGATCGGCGTGCCCGCGACGACGGCCGCGCACGGGGTCGCGGCGATCGTCGCCTCCAGGTCGGCGAGCTGCTCGGCGGAGTAGCCCATCGCCGGAAGCACCGCGCCGATGTGCGGGAAGCGCGCGAAGGTCCCGGCGAGCGAGCCGGCGGCGTACGGCCGCGGATCGACCGGGACGGCGCCCGCGGCGAGCGCGGCGACGGTTCCCGCGCCGAACGCCATGCCGCCGTGCGTGATCGTCGGCCCGTCCTCGACGACGAGCACCGGCTCGCCGGCCAGCGACGGCCCGTCGTCGAGCACGACCGGCGAGGCCGCGAGCAGCACCGCCGCGTCCGGGTTGACCGCCTCGGTGGTCGCGAGGACGGTGGCGACCTGCTCGTCCGTCGCACTGTCGACCTTGTTCACGAGGACCGCGTCGGCCATCCGCAGGTTCGCCTCGCCGGGATGGAAGCGCAGCTCGTCGCCCGCGCGCAGCGGGTCGGCGACGACGATCAGCAGGTCCGGCGCGTAGAACGACAGGTCGTTGTTGCCGCCGTCCCAGATGACGACGTCCGCCTCCGCCTGTGCGCGCTCGAGGATCGCGGCGTAGTCGACGCCCGCGTACATCACCATCCCGGCGGCGACCGGGCGCTCGTACTCCTCGCGCTCCTCGATCGTCGGGTTCGACGCGTCGATGTCGGCGAGCGTCGCGAAGCGCTGCACCGCGATCAGCTCGAGGTCGTGGTAGGGCATCGGGTGGCGGACGAGCGCGACGCGCAGGCCCTCGGCCATCAGCAGCTCGCCGACGCGACGGGTCGTCTGGCTCTTCCCCGCGCCCGTCCGCGTCGCGCAGACCGCGACAACCGGCTTCGTCGACCGCAGCATGGTGTGACGCGGTGCGGAGAGCGTGAACCCCGCGCCGGCGGCGAGCGCGATCGACGCGCGATGCATCACCTGCTCGTGCGGTAGGTCGGAGTAGGCGAAGACCACCTCGTCCACCTCGTGCTCGGCGATCAGCCGCGGCAGCTCCGCCTCGGGCCGCACCGGGATGCCGTCCGGGTAGAGCGGCCCCGCGAGCGCCGCCGGGTACACGCGGTCGTCGATGCCGGGGATCTGCGCGGCCGTGAACGCGACGACGCGCACCCCGGGATCGTCGCGGAACAGCACGTTGAAGTCGTGGAAGTCGCGGCCGCCGGCGCCGGCGATGATGAGTATGCGCACCGGGCCGACGCTCGCGGGTGGCCGGGGCGGCGGCATCCGTAGGAGCTACGGCGGAACGACGGCGCCGGCGTAGTAGCGTGACTGCGCGATGCCCGGCCCCACGGTTCTCGCCTACGACGGATCACCCGCGGCGGACGCGGCGATCCGCGCCGCCGCGACGAGCCTCGCGGAGAGCGCGGCGGTCGTCGTGACGGCATGGGTGTCCGTGCTGTTCGCCGGACCGCTCGGCTTCGGGAACCCGCACGTCGATCCCGACGTCGACGCGGCGCAGGCGGCGCGCGCGGCGTCGATCTGCGAGCACGGCGCGGACGTGGCGCGCGAGGCGGGCTTCGCGGCCGTGTCGGCCCGCGCCGAGCACGCCGACGGCGCCGCCTGGGCGACGATCCTCGCCGTCGCCGACGAGGTCGACGCGAGCGTGATCGTCGTCGGAGCGCGCGGCCTCTCGACCGTCAGCTCCGCGCTGCTTGGCAGCGTGTCGCATGCGGTCGCCCAGCACGCCCGCCGGCCGGTGCTGATCGTGCCGCCCGCGACGCCCCGCTAGCGACGTCGCGGAGTCAGGCGCAGCCGCGCGACGACCGCCGCGCTGCGCCGCCCGTCGCGGGCCTCCGCGCTCGCGGTGAGCGTCAGGACGGTCGCGACGGGGCGCCGCGCCAGCGCACGCGGCACCAGGACCGTGACCGCGCGTGACGCGCTGAACCGCAGCGGCCACCGCGAAGCGGCGACGATCGTCTGCCCGCCGACCCGCGGCCCGCGCAGCCGCAGCGAGCGCGCGAGTGTCGTGGGGATCCGCACCCGCAGACGCGCGCGGCACGGTTCCGAGCAGCGCAGGCGCACGGCCGCGCGCACACCGGTGGGTGAGCGGGCGACCCGCGGCAGGGCGGCCGTGAAGGAGAACGCGCTCGCGCTCGCCGCGCCGGGCGCGACGGGGTCCGGCGCGGCCGGTCCCGGCGGCGTGAGCGCCGGCGGCTGCGCCGGGGGCGCGCCGCCCGCGGTCGGCTGCGGCGGCGGCGACGCGGGCGTCTCGATCCGGAACTCGGACGTCGCCGGGGTCGCGTCGGCGTTCCCGACCGCGTCGGTCGCCCGCACGGAGAACGTGTGCGTCCCGTCGCCGAGCGCGGGCGCCGCGAACGGGCTCGCGCACGGTGCCCAGGCCCCCGCGTCCAGGCGGCATTCGAACGTCGCGCCCGGATCGCCGGACGAGAACGCGAACGACGGCGCGGCGACGGGGCCGACGGCGGGGGGCGCGACGTCGATCTGCGTGTCGGGCGCGGTCGTGTCCACGACGAACGCGGCCGCCGCGGGCGTCGGGTCGGGGTTGCCGGCCTCATCACTCGCGCGCGCCTCGACCACGTGCGCGCCGTCCGCGAGCGCCGCGGGCGTGAACGGCGAGGCGCACGGCGCCCACGGCCCGCCGTCGACGCGGCACTCGAGCGTCGCGTCGACCTCGGAGGCGCTGAACGTGAACGCCGGTGTGCTGTCCGCGACGACGGCGGGCGGCGCGCCGTCGAGCGCCGTGTCGGGCGGCGTCGTGTCGGGGACGGTCGTGTCGATCGTGAAGGTGACCGACGCGGGCGTGGCGTCGGTGTTCCCCGCAGCGTCCGTCGCGCGCGCCTGGAACGTGTGCTCCCCGTCCGCCAGCGACGCCGCGGTCAGCGGCGTGGTGCACGCCGCGAACGCCTCGCCGTCCAGGCGGCATTCGAACGTCGCGCCCGGCTCCGACGCCGTGAACCCGAACGCGGGCGTGGCGTCCGTCGTCACCGCCGTCGGCGCCTGGGCGATCGTCGTCTGCGGAGCGGTCGCGTCGACGGTGAACGTCGCGGTCGCGGGGGACGCGTCCGCGTTCCCGAGCGCGTCGCGCGCGCGCACCGCGACCGTGTGCTCCCCGTCGGCCAGCGCGTCCGCCGTCCACGGCGACGTGCACGCGGCGAACGCGGCGCCGTCGATCCGGCACTCGAACGTCACGCCCGGCTCGGCCGCGGCGAACGTGAAGGCCGGCGTCGCGTCGGCGCCCAGCGCCGGCACGGGGTCGAGCGTCGTGTCCGGCCCCGTCGTGTCCACCTCGAACGTCGCGATCGCCGGCGACGGGTCGGTATTCCCCGAGTCGTCCGTCGCGCGCACCTCGAACGTGTGCGCGCCGTCGGCCAGCACGGCGGACGTCAGCGGCGAGGCGCACGCCGCGAACGCCGCTCCGTCGACCCGGCACGCGAACGTCGAGCCCGGCTCGGACGAGGAGAACGTGAACGACGGCGTCGCGTCGGCCACGGGCCCCGACGGCCCCGAGTCGACGGTCGTCTGCGGCGGCGTGAGGTCCGGCACCTTGCAGCGGTAGATCCGCAGGTCGTCGACGAACCAGCCGTAGTCGCCGACGCTGGGGCCCGTCCCGATCCGCAGGCGGAAGCGCACCTGCTGGCCGGCGAGGCTCGAGAGGTCCAGGCGCGTGACGCCGTATCCGTTGCTCTCGCGCACGAACGCGGGGCGCGAGCCGAGCGGATTGCCGACGCCGGCCCCGCTGGAGATCGTGTCCGGGTAGCCGCCCTCGGTCATCAGCGGGCCCGCGTCGGCCCAGGTGGCGCCCGCGTTCGTGGAGTACTCGAGCACGCCCCCGTCGTAGCGGCGGGACGGTGTGTCGTCGAACCCGTAGGCGTGGCGCATGCGCAGGTGCGCGCCCTGCGCGGGCACGGTCACGGACGTCGTCATCGCGATCGCCGTGTCGCTGAGCGTCGCCGGGTCGTCGCCCCAGAGGTTGCCGTCGCCCGCGGGCGAGTAGTCGGCGTCGAATCCGAACGGGTTGGGCTCGGTCGCCCAGTAGAAGACGTTCGCCCCCGTCGGCGACGTGCGCGCCCACCCCGCCGACGGCCCGTTCGCGAACGTCTCGGCGTAGGAGTCCACCGCCACCTCGCCGGGGGCGCAGACCGGGGCGGTCGACGTCGGCGCGTTCACCGGCACCTCGCGCATCGCGGTCGCGGTCGTCGCCGCGGTCACGTCGTCGCAGTCGCCGGTCGTCACCTCGCCGCTCGTCGCGAGCGTGCCGCACGCCTGGTCCAGCGCGTCCGCGAAGTCGCGGAAGTCGCTGCCGGAGCGCAGGATCTGCGACGCGGCGTAGAACACCTTCGCCGCCTTCGCGGTGCCGATGCCGCCGACGGTCGTCCCGTTGAACGTGTCGCCGTCCGTCAGCAGGTACGCGGCCTTGTTGCCGACGTTCGAGTTCGTGTGCACCCCGCCCTCGTCGGTCTCCGCCTCGTCGGCGCTGTAGGCGGGGCTCGCCGTGGAGTCCGGGTCGCCGAACGTCGTCGGGTCCGCCATGTCGCGCAGCGCGCCGCCGCCGGGGATGTCCTCGCCGATCTCCCAGCGCACCTGCGGCGTGTCGGTGCCCGCGCCGTTCCCCAGGTCGATCAGCTCGCCGAAGATGTCGGAGAGCGACTCGTTGATCGCGCCCGACTGCGCGTAGTAGAAGAGCCGCGAGCTGTACTGGGTGACGCCGTGCGTCAGCTCGTGGCCGACGACGTCGTCGGCGGCGTACCCGGCGCCGTAGACCATCTGCTCGCCGTCCCAGTACGCGTTCTGGTACGGGCACGTCTGCGGCGTCGGGCAGTAGCGGACCGTCGACACGATCGGCATGCCCTGGTCGTCGACGCCGTCGCGCCCGAGCCCGGCGAAGAAGTCGTACGTGTCACCCGCGAAGTCGTAGGCGGCGTTGACGTCCGCGACCGCGCTCGCGGGTCCGCCCTCAACGCGGACCGGCGTCGTGCACGGCACCTTCGTCGCGGTCGAGGCGGCGTCGCAGACCCGGCGGTCGAGCACCGTCTGATGCGCGTCCAGCTCGAGCGCGACGGCGCCGCTGCGGGCGTCGACGAGCACCCGGCGAGCGATCGGGGACGGCGCCGTGCGGCGCACCTCGACGTCCCAGACGAGCGCGGGGCGCCCGATGCCGCGGGCGGAGACCAGGCGCGGGTCGAACAGCGCGAGCGTGCCGCCCTGCGCGACGAGGCCCGCGCGACCGGACTCGCGGGCGACGGACTCCAGCGCGGCGCGGCGCGCCCGCGCGGCGCCGAGCACGGGCGTCGTGCCGGCCGGTGCGTCCGGCAGCACCTCGCTGCTGGCCGCCACGACCCGCGCGCGGTCGTCCACGACGACGACGGCCTCCTGGC
>DAIPYF010000015.1:0-9341 GCA_036782855.1 Solirubrobacteraceae bacterium | reverse complement strand
TCACCGCCTCAGCTCACCGCCGATCACCGGCACGCCCCCGTGCTCCTCGCGGAACCGCACGACCGTGTGACCGGCCCCGAGGCGGTCGCTGCGCTCGTGCACGAGGTCGCGAGCGGCGGCGGGACGCGCGCCCTCCAGATACGCGCGCGCCACGCGCGTGGGCGTCGCGGGCCCCGAGGCCACGCGCACCGCCAGCGGCGCCCGGCGCCCCTGGGCGTTGAAGACGGCGACGGCACCGCGCGGGGCGAGCTTCGCCGCGGCCGGCGGTGCCGGCCGCGCGCGGGGGGCCGCCGGGCGTTGCGGCAACGGCACGGGGGCCCGACGCGGGGGGCGGGCGACCGGTCGAGTCGGCGGCCGGTGGTGCGATGCGTCGCCGCGCGCCGGAACCCGCTGCGCGGCGCGCCGCCGCCGCCGGAGCCGCCGCGCCCGGCCTGCGTGGGCGCCGGCGTGCGGCGGATCAGCGCGTGGAGGGCCTGGTCGCCGGGACCGGCATCCTCGCGCGCGGCGAGCGCGTCACGGGCGAACGACCGCAGCACCGGCCCGCGCGTGCGGTCGACCACCGCGACGACGGCCTTCGCGCCGCGGGGCAGATCGAAGACGATGCCGTCGATCCGCGGCCCCGCGGTGGCCACCGTCACGAGGTCGCCGATCTCGATCTCCGTCTCGTCCATCGGGTGAGCCTAGTGCCCTGTGCCGCCGGGGACGCGCCCGATCTGCGACCGTTCCGCGCATGCTCGTCATCTTTCAGCCGGACGCCACCGAGGCGCAGATCGACGCCGTCACCGAGCGGATCCTCTCCACGGGCGCCGGCGCGCAGCGCGTCATCGGCGCCGAGCAGACGGTGATCGGCGTCATCGACGGCGACCGCGACCACCTGACGAGCCTCGAGCTCGACGCCGACCCCGGCGTGGACCGCGTCGTCGCGGTGTCCGCCCCCTACAAGCTCGCGCACAAGAACCTGCACGGCGCCGCGCCGAACGCCGTCTCGATCAGCGACGTGACGTTCGGCGGCCCCGAGGCGGACTTCCGCCTGATCCTCGGCCCGTGCGCCGTCGAGTCGCGCGAGCAGACGCTGACGGCCGCGCGCGCCTGCGCGGACGCCGGCGCCGACGTCCTGCGCGGCGGGGCGTTCAAGCCGCGCACCTCGCCGTACGCGTTCCAGGGCCTCGGGGTCGAGGGGCTGGAGATCCTCGCCGAGGCGCGCGAGGAGACGGGCCTGCCGGTCGTCACCGAGCTGACCGACCTGCGCGACATCGACGCGGTCCTGCGGTACGCCGACTGCGTGCAGGTCGGCGCGCGCAACATGCAGCACTTCCCGCTGCTGACCGAGCTGGGGCGCGCGGGGATCCCGGTGCTGCTCAAGCGCGCGATGGGAGCCTCGGTCGACGACCTGCTGCTCGCCGCCGAGTACATCCTCACCGAGGGCAACTCGCAGGTGATCCTCTGCGAGCGCGGCATCCACGCCGCCGCGACGCCCGCGCGCTCGTGCCTGGACCTCGCGGCGGTGACGGTGCTCAAGGAGCACACGCACCTGCCGGTGATCGTCGACCCCTCGCACGCCGCCGGCCGCCGTGCGCTCGTCGAGCCGCTGGCGCTGGCCTCGGCGGCCTGCGGTGCCGACGGCCTCATCGTCGAGTGCCACCCCGACCCCACGCACGCCCGGTGCGACGGGCCGCAGGCGATCACGCTCGACTCGCTCGACGGCTTCTGCCGGCGCGTGCGCGCCGTGGCGGCCGCAGCCGCGGACCCCGCGACGATCTAGTTGCCCTAGGCGGCGATCGCGCTGGTCGCCTGGCCCCGGACCGCCGGACGCAGGTCGGCCGTGCGCACGAGGTTCTCGGTGTACGTCTCGAACAGCAGCACGCGTGAGAGACCGCGGGCCTGGGCGACGACGTAGGCCAGATGACCGGATGGTGTGAGAACGAGCATGAGTGGTGCCTCCACCCGCAATGTCGGCGCGCGGCGGCCGGTCCTTGAGCGGCGCCGCGCGGTCATCGCGTCCCGCCCGGCGGCACCCGGCCTAGCCTGAGGGCGACGTCGTGCCCGCCATCACGCCCCAAGCCCGCCTGCGCTCCGCCGCGTTCCTGTCGAGCTTCGACCGCTTCACGATCCCGCCGCTGCTCGTCCCGATCCACGACGCGCTCGGCGTCTCGCTCGGGACCGCCGCCGTCGTCGCGAGCGTCTACTTCGTCGCCTACGGCGCGAGCCAGCCGCTGTGGGGCGGGCTGTCGGACCGCGTCGGCCGCGTGCGCGTGCTGCGCGGGGCGATCGCCGGCGGCGGGCTCGCGTGCCTCATCTCCGCGGTCGCCCCGTCGATCGCCGTCCTGATCGTCGCCCGCGGGCTCGCGGGGCTCTTCTTCGCCGCCGCGATGCCGACCGCGATGACGTACGTCGGCGACACGGTCGCGGTGCGCGACCGGCAGCCCGCGCTCGCGGTCCTGATGGCGTTCGCGACCGCGGGCGTCGCGTCGGGGACGATCGTCGGCGGCGCCGTCGCCGAGCTGTGGAGCTGGCGCGTGGCGTTCCTGGCGTCGTCGCTGCTGGCGGTCGGCGTGTCACTGGCGCTGCGGCCGCTCGCCGAGCCGGCGCGCTCGGGCACGCCCGGGCGTTTCACCGCGCAGGTGCGCGAGATCGCCGCCGACCGCTGGGTGCGCGCGGTCGTCGGGCTCGCGCTGCTCGAGGGCGCCGTCGTGTTCGGGGCGCTGACGTTCGTCGCCGCCTCGCTCCAGCACGAGGGCTACGGAGCCGCGCTCGCCGGCTCGGCCGCGGCCGGGTTCGGCCTCGCCAACTCCGCCTGCACGCCGCTCGTCACCCGCGCCGTGCGCCGGCGCTCCTCCCCGGCCCTGATCGCGTTCGGCGCGAGCGTCGCCGGCTGCGGGCTCGTGCTCGCCGCCCTCGACGCGACGCTCGTCACCGCCGTCCTCGCGACCGTGGCGATCGGCGCCGGCTTCGGCTTCATGCACTCCACGCTCCAGCTCTGGGCGACGCAGGTGTACCCGGAGCACCGCGCGGTGACCGTGTCGTTCTTCGCGGGCGCGGTCTTCCTCGGCGGCGCGCTCGCGAGCGCGGCGGCCGCTCCGCTCGTCGACCAGGCGCGCTTCCCCGCGGTCTTCCTTGCGGCCGCGGCGGGCGCGTTCACGCTCGCCGCCGCCGGGCCGCTGCTGCGCGCGCGATACCTCGTCGCCCGCCCCGCCCGGCTGGGCGCCGGCGACCCGGAGCCCGCGCCGGTCGCGCCGTGAGCGGCTAGCGGCGGCGCATCACGAGGCTGCGCTTCGTGATGACCTTCGTCCTGCCGCCCGCAAGCTGCTCGGTCGCGGTGAAGACGACGTTCAGCTTCTTCTTCTTCTTCAGGATCCGCTTGCCCAGCGCGTTGAGCGTCACCGTGACCTTCTGCGACTGGCCGCCGGAGAGCGTGACGGTCTTCTTGCCGATGATCCGCGGCTTGGGCTTGCGCTTCTTCGCCGCGGCGGAGCCGCCGGCGCCCGGGAAGCCGGCGACGTACTCGCGCTCCTTGATCAGGTAGATGATCGAGCACTTGGCCTGCGGCGGGCCGGCGCAGATCTGGTTGGTGTTGATCGCGCCGTTGCCGACCTGCGGCGGCGTGAGCGACGCCTTGCCGGTGCTCACGGCGACGAGCGGGACCGACGGTGACGGCGACGGTGACGGCGACGGCCCCGGCCCCGCTGCCGGTGTGCCGGGGGCGCCCGACCCGCCGGGCGCGGGGCCGACGACGCCGGCGAGCCGGCCGAGCTTGCCGGGCGGACTCGGCGACGCCAGCCCGAACCACATGTTCCCGCTGGTGTCGGCGCCGAGGCCGAGCGGCGGGGCGTTCGGGTCCACCTTGTAGACGGTCGCGGCGGGCGTGGTCGTCGGGACGATGCGCACGAGCGCGTTCGCGGCGTTGTTGGTGTACCCGCCGAACACCGTCATCCAGATCGTGCCGTCCGGGGCTGTGGTCAGCCGTCGCGGTGTCCCCGACGCGAGCGTGGGGTCCACCGAGGCGATCGCGTACTGCTGAATGTCGAGCGTCACCGGGTCGAAGCGCCCGAAGGTCTTCTTCAGCTCGTTCGTGAACCAGACGCCGCCGTCGGGTGCGAGCGCCACGTCGCTGAGGCCGGTGCCGGTGTAGGAGCCCGAGCAGGGCTCGGTCGGCTGGCACGGAGCCGCCAGGTACTCCTGGTAGCTGTTGCCGCCCGTGTAGGTCGCGATGCGGTAGCCCGGCAGCCCGGGGTTCTCCTGGACGAACCACGGCTGCCCGAGCGGGGTGACCGCGATGCCCGACGGCTTTGCGTCGTACCGTTGGCTGTTGAGTGCCACGTTGCCGTTCTGGATCGCGATGTTCGGCCCTTCGATCGGCGCGGCGCCCGTGCCGTCCCAGCTCGCGATGCGCCCGCCGTAGAAGTCGGGCGCGACGTTGCTGGAACTGCGCTCGCTGAACCAGATCCCGCCCGTCGGGTCGATCGCGAGGTCGGCCAGGTCCTGGTAGCCGGGCAGATGCCCGCTCGTGAAGCCGAGCGTCGTCCCCGGCGCCATCGCCGCCGGGTTGCCGAAGCCGTAGGACCCCTCGCTGCGCACGTAGTAGACGCGGTTCTCGGTCCGACTGAACCCGACCGACCGCACCTGCGTCGCGCAGCAGGACGGCACCGGCGGGTCCGGCGTCGGGAAGAACGTCATGCCGTTGCTCGTGCCGGGAGTCGCGGTCGCGACGTTCAGCCGCGCGAGCGAGGCGACCTGCGGCCCGGGTGCCGGCGGCGGCGCCTGCACGGCGAACCAGACGTTGCCCGCACCGTCGGAGGCGACCCCGAAGTTCGAGATGCTGTGCCCGGCCGGGAGCGGGTAGTAGTCGGGCGTGACGGCCGCCGCGGACGATGTCCACAGCAGCGTCGACAGCAGAACCGCCCCCCAGAGGTTCGCGCGCATGTCCGGGTGTCTACCAGACGACCGGCCGCTCGAACAGCCTCGGCGAGCGCGATAGCGTCCCGACCATGCGCAAGATCCAGTCCCAGGGCGTGCACCACATCACCCTCACCGGCGCCGGCCGGCAGCTGTCGATCGACTTCTGGGAGGGCGTGCTCGGGATGCCGTTCGTGTTCGAGCAGCCGAACCTGGACAACCCGCACGAGAGCCACCTGTACTTCGACCCGGGCGACGGGCGCCTGATCACGGTCTTCACGAACGAGGAGCGCACCGGCGACCCGGCGCGCACACCGATGGATCCCGGCTGCGTGCACCACATCGCGTTCTCGATCTCTCAGGCGATGTTCGCGCAGACCGTCGAGCGCCTCGACGAGCGTGGGATCCAGCACAGCGGCGTGAAGGACCGCGGGTTCATGGACTCGATCTACTTCACCGACCCGCTCGGGCTGCTGATCGAGCTCGCGTCGTACCGCTTCGAGCCGCCGCACGGCACGACGCACGCGGCGGTGCTGCTCGAGGCCCACCGCCTGCGCGTCGCACGCGGAGACCACCACATCGACCGCATCCACGTCGCCGACGCGATCGAGGCGCTCGCGACGCGGACGACCGACTCGCTCTCCGGCGACCGCTCGCCGAAGGACCCCTACCGGTAGTCCGTCAGGCGCCGGCGCCCGCGGGGCGCAGGCTCCGCAGGTCGTTCGTGCGGACGGTCTCCTCGGAGAACGTCTCGAACACGAGGACGCGCGACAGGTCCCGTGACTGCGATGTCACGAATGCGAGGCGTCCCTGAGGCGTGAAGACGAGCATGGGCGGTGTTCCTTCCGGTACGTGAGAAATGCTGTGTACCGCAACGCGGCCCAGCCGTAAAGGTCTCGGCACCGCTGCACGGATTCTTGAGCGGGACGACCGGGGGTCGGCCAGGGTTGGTCAGCGCCGCACGACGAGCCCCTGACGCTGCAGCACGTCGCTCACCCCGCTCGCCCGCACCGCCACGGTCACCCGCGCCGTCCCGCGCCGCGCAACCGTGCGCCGCACACGCCGCGCGAGCGTCATCGCGACGCGCTTGCGCTGACCGCCGCGCACACTGAACGACGCGCGACCGACGCGCACCGTCACGAGGCGCGCCGCCTTCGCCTTGACCTTGATCGACAGCGTCAGCGTGCCCTTGCAGGGGCCGGGCTTGGCACACGTGACGGGCACCTTCAGCTTGGTGCCCTGGAGCTTGAGCGACGCCGGGAGCTTCACCGTGAACGGCACGAGCACCTTCACGGTCGCGTTCGCCGTCGCGGACTGCCCGGCGTCGTCGGTCACCCGAACGGCGACGGTGTGCGGGCCGAGCGGCAGGACCGGCGTGACGGTGGCGCCGACCGTGTCCCCGAAGACGCCGTCGCCGTTGAGGTCCCAGGCGTGCGAGGACACCAGCCAGTCGTCGACGGACGCCGAGGCGTCGAGCGTCACCGGCTTGCCCGCGACCCCCTGCGCGGGCGCGGTGAGCTTCGCGACGGGATCACCGTCGCCGATCAGGCGCGCCACGCCCGCGGCGGTCGTCCCGCCCGCGTCCTGGAGGCCGCCGCCGACGAGGATCCGGCGCCCGGGCGCGAGCGCGAGCGCGCCGAGCAGCGTGCGCTTCCCGGCGGGCGCGAGCGCGAGCGGCGCCTGGCCGCCCGTGCCGAACAGCGGGTCGAGCGAGCCGTCGGGACGCACCCGGATCGTGAGTCCGTCGATGGAGCCGAGAGCGTCCCCGTCCGTCGAGCCGGCCTGCGTGAGCGCGACGACCGAGCCGTTCGCCTGTGCGGCGAGGTCGCGGATGAACGAGTCGGCCCAGGTGCCGGCGCCGTCGGCGCCGAAGCGCCAGCGGGCGATGCCGTCGCCGTCGAACGCGGGGTCGAGCACGCCCGCTGCCGTGAAGCGGCCCATCCACGACTCGAAGACGTCGAAGTCGAACCCCGCGCCCTGCCGCCACGACGCGCCGCCGCCCACGACGACGCGCCCGTCGGGGAGCAGGGCCGGACCGGTCGTGAGGGTCTTCTTCTGGCCGGTCTCCGACGTGCTGAGCTCCGGGATGTGCGCGAAGCCGTCAGGGCCGTAGGACAGGTCCCGCAGGCCGGCCGCCGACACCTTGGCGATCACGGGCCCCGGCGCGACGCCGAGCAGGACGAAGCCGTCGCCGGGCGCGATCTCGACGGAGTTCCAGCGCGATTCCAGCGGCGGCACCGTGTCGTACTGCGCGGTGACGTAGCCCGTCCCGCCGAAGGTCGTGTCGAGCGTCCCGTCGGGCTTCAGCCGGACGATGAGGCTCTGCGCGTTCGGCGAGCCGAGCGCGTTGTCGGCGCCGACCGCGACGATCCGGCCCGCGGAGTCCACCGCGACGTCGCCGAACCACGCCTCGTGGCCGATCAGCGGCGAGGGGACGGTGAACCGCACGGTCCCGGCCACCCCGAACGCCGGGTCGAGCGTGCCGTCGGTGCGGTAGCGCTGGATGAAGCCCTCGTCGCGCATGGTGAAGTCGTCGACCCCGCCGCGCCCGGCGACGATGAGCTTGCCGTCCGGCGCGAGCGTCGCACCGCGGATCAGCGTGTATGGGACGTCCGCGGGATCCTCCTGGGAGAACGCGGCGTTGCGAGCGATGCCGGTGCCCGCCCAGGCGCTGCTGAGCTGCCCGGCCGGGTCGAGCCCGGTCACGGTCACCTTCGAAAGATCACTCGCGTCGCCCGCGGTGGCGACGGCGCGAACGGACCCGTCGGGCGCTGCGACCACGGCGTCGTAGAAGGAGAACGGCGTGCCCGCGCCGAGGTCGAGCTGATCGGACCGGACCCCCGTCCCGTGGAACGACGGATCCAGCGACCCGGCGGTCGCGGCCGGCGCCGGTGCCGCGCCCGCGAGAGCCGTGACCACGACGGCGGCGACGACGGTGAGCGAGCGCACGAACGGCCTCCTTGCAGCGGACGGCGAGGGACACGGAGGTTCCCGCGCACGCGCCCGCCGCACATCCGCCCTTCGTCGCCACGTCCTTCAGGAAACAGCGGTCCCGCGCGTGGGCAGGAGTACGGACGGCGCTCAGGCGCTCTCGCCGGCGGCCGGATCGTCGAGCGCCGCGACGCAGTCGGCGGCCATCCGGTTCAGCTGCGCCCGCGCCTGCGGCCGGCCGCCCATCAGGCCGAACAGGACCGTCCGCAGCGCCGGGTCCTCGAGCTCCGCGATCTTCCGCCCGACGCACACCACGAGCGCGCCCTCGAGCGTCCCGCCGCTCTCCAGGCCCGCGTTGAAGCTCGTGCGCAGGAACGCGGTCGAGAGGTCGTCGAGCCGCCAGCCGCCGTCCTGGCGCACCAGGCCGACCGCTCCGCGCACGCTGTCCTGCGCGTTGCCTCGCAGGGCGAGCGTCGCGGTCGCGCGATCGCCGTCCACGCGCACGTCCGACACGAGGACCCCGGTCGGCGTGACGCGTGTCGGCGCCGACCGTGTCTCCACCGCCAGGCACCGCTCCGCCGACCCGTACACGCGCGTGACCAGCCCGCTGCTGAGCAGCTCGCCGCACTGCGCCGCCGCGTCGCGCGTGGTGAGGCTCGCCTGCAGCGTCGCCGCGATCTCCTCGCGGTCGTCCTCCTCGCTCGCGCCGCCGCAGGCCGCGAGCGTGCAGCCGAGCATCAGCGCCAGCAGCGCGGCCGCGATCGGGTGACGGGCGGTGACGAGCATGACGCGCGAGGCTACCGGCACATACGCTCCCGCCATGCCCCCCGCCATCACGCTCCACGTCGTGCCGCTCTCCCACCCGTGCCTCGCGGTGCAGGCGGCCGTCGGCGTGAAGGGCCTGGACGCCGAGATCGTGACGTTCGCCAACGGGCCCGGCAAGAACGACGAGATCGCCGCGCTCTACGGCGAGGGGAACACGACCGTTCCGGGGATGCTCGTCGACGGCGAGCCGGTCCACGGCTCCACCGCCATCCTCGAGCGGCTCGAGCAGATCGCGCCGGAGCCCTCCCTGTACCCCGAGGGCATCGCCGATGCGGTGCGCGAGGCCGAGCGCTGGGGCGAGTCGTCGTTCCAGGACTACGGTCGCCGCATGCCGTTCGGCGTCATGCAGTTCCGGCCCGAGGCGATGGGCACGTTCGCCGGCGGCGGCCCGCTCGACCCGCCCGGGACCGACTTCGCGATGGCCTTCGTCCGCGGCGCATGGAAGTACCTCGGCCTGACCGCCGCGGGGCTCGCCGAGGACCTCGCCGCGCTCCCGGCGGCGCTCGACCACGTCGACGCGCTCGCGGCGGCCGGCATCGTGGGCGGCGAGCATCCGACCGCCGCGGACCTGCAGATCGGCGCGACGCTGCGCGTGCTGCTGACGATCGGCGACCTGCGCCCCCTGGTCGAGGGCCGCCCCGCCGAGCAGGTCGCGCGCCGCTGGTTTCCCGACTACCCGGGCGACGTCCCGG
>DAIPYF010000014.1:0-22427 GCA_036782855.1 Solirubrobacteraceae bacterium | reverse complement strand
GCCTGGTCCTGCGCGAGCGCCTTCGTCGGGTAGAGGTAGAGCGCGCGGGCGTGCGCGTCGGCGAGCAGCGTCTCGAGCGTGGGGAGCTGGAAGCAGAGCGACTTGCCCGACGCGGTCCCGGTGGTGACGATCGTCGTGCCCGCCCAGGCGGCCTCGAGCGCCTGAGCCTGGTGGGCGTAGAGCCGCTCGATCCCGGCCGTGGCCAGCGCGCCGCGGAGCTTCGGATGCAGGTCCGCCGGCACGTCGGCGTACGTGGGCTCGCGCGCGCCCTCGAACGCCTCGCGGACGAGCCGGCCGTCGGCGCGACCGTGGTCGAGGAGGCCGGTCCACGGCTCGGTCTGGCGGACGGCGGCCATCCCGGTCGATGCTACTCACCACACGGCTACCCTCGTCCCAGGATGAGGTGCGCGTACGTGGACATGGACGGGACGCTGCTCGGCCCGGGCGGGGGACTGTTCGCCGGCCTCGACGGCGAGGTGTCGCTGTTCGGCGCCCGCGCCCTCGAGGCATGCCTGCGCGCCGACGTCGAGGTCGTCGTGATGTCCGGCCGCCGCCGCGACGTGGCGATCGAGGACGCCCGGCTGTTCGGCCAGGGCTGCTGCATCTTCGAGATCGGCGCGGGCCTCGTGCTCGAGGGCGAGACGCACTGGCTGACGGGCTCGTGGACGCCGCAGGGCCTGACGATCCACGAGCAGATCGCGAAGTCCGGCGCCCCCCAGTTCCTGCTCGAGGAGTACAGCGGCTGCCTGGAGGTCCACAGCCCCTGGCACACGGGCCGCGAGGTCAGCCACCTGCTCCGCGGCCTGGTCGAGACCAAGGAGGCCAACGCGCTGCTCGCGGAGAACGGCTTCGAGGGTCTGGAGCTGACCGACAACGGCGCGGTCCGCCGCCGCTCGCCCGCGCTGGCCGGCCTGCCCGCCGTCCACGCCTACCACCTGCGCCCGCGCGGGGTGTCGAAGGCGAACGCGGTCGCCGCGCACCAGCGGATGCGCGGCCACGCGCCCGATCAGTGCATCGCGATCGGCGACTCGCGCGAGGATCTCGGCGTCGCCGGCAACGTCGGCGCCTTCTTCCTCGTCGCCAACGCGCTCGAGCGCGATCCCGCCCTGAGCGACTCGCTCGCCGGGCATCCGAACGTGACGGTCACCGAGGGCGCCCACGGCGAGGGCGTCTACGAGGCGATCGTCGGGACGCTCGCCCAGCGCCTGTGATGCGCGCGCGGGCGCTCGTCGCGCTCGCCGCCGTGCTCGCGTCCGCCGCGGCGGTCGCGCACGCCACGACCCCCGCGCCGGTGCCCGTCGTCACGACCGAGCCGCCGGGGCGCTCCGCCCACGACCGCCCGATCGGCGTCACGCGGATGCGCCCGGACGGCGCGAGCGTGCGCCGCCGCGTGCTCGTGGTCGGGTGCGTCCATGGGGACGAGTGCGCGGGCCGTGCGATCGTCGCCCGCCTGCGCTCGTCCCCGACGATCCCCGGCGGCGCCGAGATCCTGCTCGTCTCGAACCTCAACCCGGACGGCTTCGCGCTGCGGCGCCGGCAGAACGCCCGCGGAGTGGACCTCAACCGCAACGGGTCCGCCGGGCGCGCGGACCTGGGGCCACCGGGGTCGCGCTTCTACGCCGGCCCGCGGGCGTGGTCGGAGCCCGAGTCCCGCGCGATCCGCGAGCTGATCCTCCGCGCTCGCCCCGAGGTCGTCGTCTGGTACCACCAGCCGCTCGCCGGGGTCGACGTCCCCGAGGCCGGGTGGGACGGCCGCGCCCGCCGCTACGGCCGCCTCGTCGGACTGCGCGTGCGCCCGCTGCCCGCCTACCCCGGCTCGCTCTCGCGCTGGGTCAACGAGCGCGTGCGGCCGGGCGGCTCGTTCGTGGTCGAGTTGCCGCGCGGTCCGCTCCGGCCGGCCGAGGCCCGCCGCCACGCCGCCGCAGTCCTCGCCCTCGCGGGGCCGGCCTGACCGCCGGGTCCGCGTTCACCCGTGCGGCGGACGGTTCTCGGTGAGCGCGGTGAGCGCGGCCTGCAGCCGGCGCTCGCGGGTCTCGGGCGTCACCGCGGTCTGGAGACGGTGGAGGACCGCGTAGCGACTCGCGGCGCTCCACGAGGCGTAGGTCCCCGCGAGCGCCGGCTCGGCGTCGAGAATGGCCTGCAGGTCGCCGGGGACGGTCGCCGTCGCCGCGCCGTCGTAGGCGGCATCCCAGCGCCCGTCGGCCTTCGCGCGCTCGACCTGCTCGAGGCCGGCCGGTCGCATGCGGCCCTCGGCGGTCAGCCGGGCGACGTGCTCGACGTTGCGCTTGGACCACACGCTGCGTGGCCGTCGCGGCCCGTAGCGCACCGCGTAGTACGTCTCGTCGACCCGGCGGATCTGGCCGTCGATCCAGCCGAAGCAGAGGCCGAGGTCGATCGCCTCGGCCATGGTCACCGACGCGACGCCCGTGTCCTTCTTCGCAAGTGTCAGCCAGATGCCGTCGCTCGTGGCCTGGTGCTCCTCGAGCCATGCTTCGAGGTCCGCGCCCGAGGCGAAGGCGAGCTCGGGACGATCGGGGGAGGCTGTCACCCGGCGGATTCTGCCGGAGCGTGACGACGCGCCAACCGCGCGCGCATCCGCGCCCAGAGCCCGTCGGTCTTCCGAGCGCGCCCGGCGCGGCGCCAGCGGGCGCGCGGCGGCACGGTGGTGCGCACGAGCGCGACCCAGTCGTCCAGCGGCAGCTCGCCCGAGATGAGGCGCGCCAGGCCGGTCGTCACGGGCGCCTCGACGCCGGCGCGGTCCAGGGCGCGGGCGAGCAGCGGGACGAGGTCGAGCGACTCGACCGCCTGGCCGATCCGCTCCGGGATCTCGGACGCGGGCACACCCTGGGCGAGCAGTTCGCCGGCGCGGCGGTTGCGGCTTCCGGGGGCGAGCGCGGTCGCGACCAGGTCGCCCGTGCCCGCGAGGCCGATCAGCGACTCGGGGCGGGCGCCGAGGCCGTCGGCGTAGCGCCAGACCTCGGCGAAGATGTGCCCGGCGGCGCCGCCGGCGGCGTTCAGGCCCTGGCCCTCGGTCGCGCCGCTCGCGAGCGCCGCGGCGTTCTTCGCCGCGCCCGCCAGCTCGACGCCGATCGGGTCGTTGGACTCCTCGCAGACGACGCCCGCGCGGTTGAAGGTGAGCGCGATCGCGTGGGCCAGCGCCTCGCTCTCGGACGCGGCGACGAGCCCTGCGCCCTCGTCGACCATCTCGCGGGCGTGGGCGGGGCCGCCGATGACGGCGATGCGGTGGGGCCCGAACAGGTGGCGCAGGTGCCGGGACGGGGCCTGGCCGTCGGGCGGCACGAGGCCCTTGGCGAGGGAGATCACCGAGGCGCGCGCACCCAGGCCGCGCGAGGGCAGGGCGCTGATCACCTCGTCCAGGCCGCGCGAGGGCACGCCGAGGAACACGAGGTCGTACTTCGCCAGGCCGGCGCTCGCTGGCTCGATCTTCAGGTCGGTGGGCAGCAGCACGTCGGGCAGGTACACCCGGTTCTCGCCGTCGGCCTTCAGGCGCTCCGCCTGCTCCTCGGTCCGGGTCTGGAGCGTCGTGCGCAGGCCGCCGCGCGCGAGCAGGACCGCGACGGCGGTGCCGAACGAGCCCGCGCCGACGACGACGGCGCGGCGGGCGCCCGGGCGGGCGAAGGAGGGGCGGGGGCGATCGGCCACGAGGGGTACTACCCGGCCGCCGCGCGCGGGTTTCTTCCCGCCGCCGCGGCGAGCACCGCACGGGCGGCGTTGTGGCCGGGGATGCCGCTGACGCCGCCGCCGCGGCGGGCCCCCGCGCCGCAGAGCCAGACGTTCGCCACGTCGGTCTCGACGCCCCACGTGCCGGCCTCGGCGTCGTCCTCGGCCCACGGCCACTGCAGGTTGCGGTGGAAGATGTTCCCGCCGGGCAGCGCGAGTTCGCGGTCCAGCTCCACGGGGGTCTTGGCCTCGATGCACGGGGTCCCGGCCGGGGTGCGCAGCAGGCAGTCCTCGATCGGCTCCGCGAGGACCGTGTTCAGCGAGGCGAGGGCCCGTGCCACCGCGAGGTCCTTCGCGGCCGCGTGGTCGCCGGCGAAGAGCCGCGCGGGCATGTGGAAGGCGAACAGGGTCAGCGTCTGGACGCCGCGCTCGCGCAGGCCTGCGCCGACGATCGACGGGTCCGCGAGCGAGTGGCAGTAGGTCTCCAGCGGAGGGACGTCCGGGATCGCCCCCGCGGCGGCCTGTGCGTGCGCGGCGGCGAACTGGCTCGCGCGCTCGTTGACGTGGAAGGTGCCGGCGAAGGCCTCCTGCGGCGACGTCGACGCGTCGCGCAGCGCCGGGAGGCGCTCGAGGACCATGTTCACCTTGAGCTGCGCGCCCTCGGGGCCGGGGCGCTCGGCGGGGCGGTCGAGCAGGCGGTCGAGCACCGCGGGGGCAGCGCCGCAGAGGACGTGGTCGGCGGCGAACGCCGTCCCGTCGGCGCAGCGCACGCGCGCCGTCACGCCGTCGCTGTCGATCTCGACGGCCTCCGCCGCGGTGCGCAGGTCGGCGCCCGCAGCCCGCGCCGCCGCCGCGAGCGCGTCGCTGACGGCGCCCATGCCGCCGACCGGCACGTCCCATTCGCCCGTCCCGTCGCCGATCACGTGGTAGACGAAACAGCGGTTCGCAGCGAGCGACGCCTCGTGCGCGCCCGCGAACGTGCCCACGAGGCCGTCGGTCAGGACGACACCGCGGACGAGGTCATCGGGGAACGTCGCCTCCAGGACCTCGCCGAGCGGGCGCTCGATCAGCGCGTCCCACAGCGCGTCGTCGCCGACCACGGCGCGGGCCTGCGCACGGCTCGGCAGCGGGCCCAGCAGGGTCGGGGCGAGCGCCGCGGCCAGGCGCGCGGTGCCCGCGTGGAAGGCGCGCCACGCGGCCGCGGCCCCCGGGTCGCCGGTCAGCGCCTTCAGCGACGCGGCGGTCCGCGCGGCGTCCCCGGAGTCGATCAGCAGCCCGCCGTCGCCGTCCGGCGTGTAGGAGGACACGCGGCGGCGCAGCAGCCGCAGGTCGATCCCCAGCTCCCGCGCCAGCTCGCGCGGGAACAGGCTGACGAGGTACGCGTAGCGCGACAGGCGCACGTCCACGCCCGGGAACGGGCGCTCGGAGGACGCGGCGCCCCCGAGGCGGTCCAGACGCTCCAGCACCGTCGTGCGCACACCCGCCCGCGCGAGCAGCGTCGCGGCGACGAGCCCGTTGTGGCCGCCGCCGACGATGACGGCCGAGGTCTCCACGGCGGGCATGCCCCGAACCTAGAGGACCCCGGAACGCGCGAGCTCTTCGCCGGCGCGCTCCAGCTCCGCGATCGGCGTCGCCTCGCGGACGGTCTGCAGGTCGATGATCCGCCGCTCCAGCAGCCCGAGCGGCGCCCTGCCGCAGATCGCGTGGCACGGCACGCCGGCCTGCCGCGCGTCCGTCGCGAGCTCGCCGGCCGCCTTGCCCTCGAGGGTCGTCGCGTCCAGCCGGCCCTCGCCGACGACGATCGCCCGCGCTGCGCGCATCCGCGGGCCCGCGTCGAGCGTGTCGAGGACGAATCGTGCGCCCGGCACCAGCTCGGCGCCGAGCGCCGCCCACAGCCCGCCGGACCGCCCGCCCGCCGCGCCGGTCAGCGGGACCCCGCGCGGGTCGCGCTCCCAGCCCGCGGCGAGGGCGTCGAGGCGACGCTCCAGGCGCTCCACGGCCGGCGCGTCCGCGCCCTTCTGCGGCCCGAACCGCGCCGGCGCGTCCTCGAACGCCGTGCGCACGTCGCACAGCACGACGATCCGCGCGCCGCGCAGCCCGCCGCCTTCGGTGATCGCCTTCAGCGCGCCGGCGCCGCCGTCCGTCGTCGCGCTCCCGCCCGCGGCCACGAACACGACCTCGGCGCCCTCGGCGACCGCCGCGAGGATCAGCTCGCCCGTCCCGGCCGTGCTCGCCGCCTCCGCGTCGCGCCGGCCCTCCGGCACGAGGTCCAGCCCGCTCGCCTGCGCGACCTCCACGATGGCCGCGTCGCCGCCGCCCAGCAGCGCGAACCCGGCCTGGACCGGGTCACCGAGGGGCCCGCCGACCTGCGCGCCGCGCGTCTCGCCGCCGAGCACGGGGAGGAGCGCCTCCATCGTCCCCTCGCCGCCGTCGGCGACCGGCATGAGGTCCGGGGGCACCAGCCCGCCGCGCTCCAGACCGCGCCCGATCGCCGCCGCCACGGCGCTCGCGCGGAAGGTGCCCTTGAAGGCGTCGGGGGCCACGAGGACCGGCCGGTTGTCGGAAGGCGCCACGGTGCGTCATCCTCGCACCGGCATGGCGAGCGAGGAGACCACCATCGAGGCAGCGGGCCGCGACGTGCGCATCACGAGCCCGTCGAAGGAGCTCTTCCCCGCGCACGGCGGGCGGCCGGCGATCACGAAGCTCGACCTCGTGCGCTTCTACGTCGACCACGCCGACGCCGTCCTGCTCGGCGTGCGCGAGCGCCCGACCGTCCTCAAGCGCTGGAACACGGGCATCACCGGCAAGCCGTTCTTCAACAAGCGCGTGCAGTCCCCGCCCGACTGGCTGCAGACCGCGACGGTGAGCTTCCCGTCCGGCCGCAGCGCCCAGGAGCTCGTCCCCGTGGACGCGGCGCACCTCGCCTGGGCGGCGAACCTCAACAACATCGACTGGAACCCCTGGCCGGTGCGCCGCGCCGATCTCGACCACCCCGACGAGCTGCGCGTGGACCTCGACCCGTCGGAGGGCGTCGGCTTCGCGGTCGTGCGCGAGGTCGCGATGACCGTGCGCGACGTCCTCACCGAGCACGGCATGCTCGGCTTCCCGAAGACGAGCGGCTCGCGCGGCATCCACGTCAACATCCGCATCGAGCCGCGGTGGGACTTCACCGAGGTGCGCCGCGCCGCGCTCGCGCTCGCCCGCGAGGTCGAGCGGCGCATGCCCGGGAGGGCCACGTCGAAGTGGTGGAAGGAGGAGCGCGTCGGCGTCTTCCTCGACTACAACCAGAACGCGCGCGACCGCACCGTCGCCAGCGCCTACAGCGTGCGCCCCGTGCCCGACGCGCGCGTGTCGTGCGGCCTGACCTGGGACGAGGTGCCGGACGTCGAGCCCGCCGACCTCACGTTCTTCACCGTGCCCGGGCGGCTCGCGACCCTCGGCGACCCGCTCGCGCCGATCGACGACGTCGCGCACGACCTGACGCCGCTGCTCGACCTCGCCCGGCGCGACGAGGAGCAGGGCCTCGGCGACGCGCCATGGCCCCCGAACTTCCGCAAGCAGGCCGGGGAGCCCAAGCGCGTGCAGCCGAGCAGGGCGAAGCAGGACGACTGACGCGGGTGCTCACCGCCGAGCGCCTGACCGCCCAGCTGCTCGCCGGGCCGCCCGCGGCCGACCCCGTCGCGGTCGCCGGCCGGCTGCTCGCGATCCAGGCGCAGGACGCGCGCGGCGCCCGCCTGGCCGTGCGGTCCCGCACGACGGGGCTCGGGGCGTCGGACGTGGACCGGGCGCTGACGCAGGACCGCACCCTCGTGGTCACCTGGCTGAACCGCGGAACGCTCCACCTCGTCCGCGCCGAGGACTATCCGTGGCTCCAGGCCCTGACGACGCCGCAGATCGCGACCGGGAACCGGCGGCGGCTCGGGCAGGAGGGGGTGAGCGAGGCGGCCGCCGCGCAGGGTGTCGCCGTCATCGAACGGGCGCTCGCCGACGAAGGGCCGCTCACGCGTCATGAGCTGCGCGACCGCCTCGATGCCGTCGGCGTCCCGACCGCCCGCCAGGCGCTCGTGCATCTCCTCATGCTCGCGTCGCTCCGCGGCCTGATCGTCCGCGGTCCCATGAAGGGCGCCACGCAGGCGTTCGTCCTCGTCCGGGACTGGCTCGGCGAGCCGGAGCCCGTCGATCGGGACGCGGCGCTCGCCGACCTCGCACGGCGATACCTCGCGGGCCACGGTCCGGCGAGCGACCGGGACCTCGCCGCATGGGCCGGCGTCCGGCTGGGCGACGCGCGCGCCGGGCTCGCCGCGATCGCCGGCGAGCTGTCCGCCGGGGAGGACGGCCTCATGGACCTCGCGGGGCGCGAGCCGGCGGCTCCGCTGCCGCCGCCACGGCTCCTGGGCCCGTTCGACCCGCTGCTGCACGGGTGGGCCTCGCGCGAGTGGGTCGTCGGCGACCGCCCGGGGGTCGTGACCTCGAACGGCGTCTTCCGCCCGATCGCCCTCGCCGGCGGACGTGCGGTGGCGACATGGCGGCTCGACGCGGGCCGGGTCCGGCTCAGCGCGTTCGGCAGGCTCGCCCGGAGCGACGCGGCCGCGCTCGAGCGCGACGCGCAGGACGTGACGCGGTTCCTGGCCGCGTGACGGTGTCCATCAGCGGGTGACGGCGATCTCGCCGGTCAGCGCGTACGGCGGCGCGAGGTCGATCCGGTCCACGCTCGAGAACCGCCCCGGGTCGAACCAGCTCGCGGGCCGCCGGCCCGGCAGGATCCCCATCCGCTGGTAGGTGATCGCGACGAGCTCGGCGCAGTAGAGCGTCTCCTTGGAGACCTCGCGGCGGCGCACGCGGCCCGTCACCCACGAGCGCGCGAGCCCGAGCGTGCGCGGGAACGGGCTGCCGTCGTACTGCGCGATCACCTGCATCAGCTCGTCCTCCTGGCGCGGGGTGATCGTCCCCTCGAGCTGACGCACCCAGGCGCGCTGGCCGTACCGGTCCTCCCACACGTGCACGGCGTCGGCGAGCCGGTGGAGCTGGACGCCGCGCTGGTGCTCACCGGTCCACACGTCCGGCAGCGACATGCCCAGCTCGGCGTGCCACAGCAGAGGCGGCAGATCGTCGATCGCGACGACCATCCCGACGTGGTTCACCGGGGCGTTCGTGAGGGCGCGGATCGCGAGGTCCGCGAACGAGCGCCCGCGGAACAGCCACAGGTCGCCGGTCGCCGCGCCGGCGACGGCCTCCTCGAAGGGCAGCGTGGTGCCGGTCACGCGCCTAACCTACGCGCATGCAGCGACGGCACTGGAAGCTCCTCGGGCTCGCCGGCCTGGCCGGCGTCGCCGCCACCGGCGCGGTGGTCGCGCGCAAGCGCCGCGAGCACGTCGAGTACGACCCGGACGACCTGCGGGCCAAGCTGCACGACCGGCTCGCCGACGTCCCGGTGAACGGGAACGGCGCCGGGCCGGCCGCAGGCGTCAGCGCACCCGGAAGCTGAGGCGCAGCGGCCCGGACCGGTTGCCCGCGGTGTCGGTCGCGCGGAGCGTGATCCGGTGCGCGCCGCCGCGCAGACCGCGCGGCAGGCGGATGAACGCCGCGCCCGCGGGGACCTGTTTGGTGGCCGCGGCGACGCGCTTCCACGCACGGCCGGCGCGCCGCTCGACGAGGAAGCGCACGGAGGCCGGCTCGGAGAGCCGGAAGGTCGCGCGCGCCGGCTTCCTGGCCACGAACGCCTTCGCGGTCAGCTTCGCGGCGGTGATGGCGGGCGGCCGCCGGTCCACCGACGCCGGGACCACGGTGCCCGGCGCGGTCGTGCGCCCCGGCGCGGCGGGCGCGGCGGGTGACGTCGGCGACGCAGGGGTGACCGGCGTGACGAGCACGACGCCGGGAGCGGAGACGCTCGACGCCGGGTTGCCCAGCAGGTCCTTGTAGCGGAGCGTCACGTCATACGTGCCGTCGGCGATCGCGGACGCCGGCGACGCCGAGGCGACGCCGGGCGACGAACCGGGCGCGGCGCGGTCGATCGACAGCGCCGCGGCACCGGCGGCCTCGCTCGCGAGCGTCAGCGTCTGCGGCGTCCCGCCCCCGGCGGGCGTGAGGACGAGCTCGACCGACCCGTCGGAGGCCGGCTCGGGGAGGGTGTAGCTGACGGCGAGAGCGGCGGTGACGGGCGCGCCCGGCACGGGCGAGGCGAGCTGCGGCGTCTGCGTGACGCGGTCGATCACGACGGTCGCGGTCGCGCTCTCGACGCCGCCCTCGTAGCTGACCTTCACCCCGTAGGCGGCGTCGGCGACGGACTCCGCCACGAGGTCGAGCGGGAACGTGTGCTCGCCCGCGGCCGTTCCCGGGAGACCGAACGTCCTGGGCAGGCCGCCCCCGGCCGGCGTGAGCGTCAGGGTCGGAAGCCCGCTCGCGGTCTGGGGCAGCGCGTACGTGACCGTCAGCGACGCGGCGTTCGTCGCCAGGCCGTCGGCCGGCGCGACCAGCGTCGGCGGGACGACGTCCGCACGGGCGCTCCCCGCGCCGAGCGCGAGCGCGCTGAGCGCCACGGCGGCGAGCACTGCAATCCGTTGCATGACGGCGGATGGTGTCAGAGAGGAGCGGCGCGCGGCCGCACTCCGGCCTCGCGTTCAGCCGAGCACGATCTCCGCCACGCGCCGGATCATCGCGGCGTCCCCGCCGATCAGCAGCGTCGTGACGACCGAGTCGCGCCACGCCTCGAGGTCGTGCCGGATCTTGTCCTCCGGGCCGATCAGCGCGAGCTGCTCGACGAGCGCGGTCGGGATCGCGGCGGCGGCCTCGTCCTTCTTCCCGTCGAGGTACAGCTCCTGCACGGTCTGCATCTCCGCCTCGTAGCCCATCCGCACGGGCACGTCGTGGTGGAAGTTCGCGCCCTTGGCGCCCATCCCCCCGAAGTACAGGGCGTACATCGGGCGGATCATGTCGGCGGCCGCCTCGACGTCGTCGTGGACGATGACCGGCACGGTCGCCATGACCTCGAAGTCCTCCCACGAGCGGCGCGCGCCGTTGCGGTCGAAGCCCTCCTGCAGGCGCGGGCGGTACAGCTCGTCCTCGTGGTGCGGGGAGTAGAAGAGCGCCATCCACCCGTCGGCGATCTCGGCGGTGAGCGCGATGTTCTTCGGGCCCTCCGCGGCGAGGTAGATCGGGATGTCCTCGCGCACCGGGTGCAGCGTCGGCTTGAGCGCCTTGCCGAGCCCGACGACGTTCTCGCCCTCGGTGAGCGGCAGCGGGTAGAACGGCCCGTCGCTGGTCACGCGGTTGCGTGCGAACGCCTCGCGGCAGATGTGCACGTACTCGCGCGTGCGGGCGAGCGGCTTGGCGAACGGCTCGCCGTACCAGCCCTCCACGACCTGCGGGCCGGAGACGCCGAGCCCGAGGATGAAGCGCCCGCCGCTGAGCTGGTCCATCGTCAGGGCGGCCATCGCGGTCGCCGTCGGCCGGCGCGCGCTCATCTGCATGATCGCGGTGCCGAGCCGGACGTTCGTCGTCGCCGAGCCCCACCATGCGAGCGGCGTGAGCGCGTCAGAGCCGTACGCCTCCGCGGTCCAGATCGAGTCGAAGCCCAGCTCGTCCGCGGCGGCGATCGCCTCGACGGCGCCGTGCGGCGGGCCGGAGGTCCAGTAGCCGGTGTTCAGCCCGAGCTTGAGGTCGCGTGCCATGGGCGGCGACCCTACCGGCCCGCCCCTCGTGCGGCCGCCCGCTTCCCGACGCGCGACTCGATGACCTTCGCCTTCCCGGAACCGGGGTGACGTGCGATCGTGCCGACTGCGGCGACGTCCACGTGCGTCGCGCCCGCGCCGGCCCCGTCGAGCGCGGCGCGCAGCAGCGCGCGCACCTCCTCGAGCGCCGGGTCGCCGGCGCCCGAGGCGAGGACGGCCTCGACGTGAAGCCCGTCGTCGTCGTGGACGATCTTGTACTGGCGCACGTCCGCCACCTTCGCCATCGGGCTGCGCAGGACGAGCGGGTGGATGCTGACGGTCCCGCCGCCGCTCGCCGGGAGCGCGAGGACATCGTCGGTCCGGCCGTCGACGGTCTCCAGCACCTTGAACGGCCGCCCGCACGGGCACGGCTCGGGTGAGACGGTGACGAGGTCGGTCAGCTCGAAGCGGATCAGCGGCAGCGTGCGGTTGAGGAGGTTCGTCACGAGGATGCGGCTCCCCGGCGATCCGTCCGGCACGGCGCGGCCGTCGTCATCGACGACCTCGACGTGGACGAGGTCCTCGAACACGTGCATGCCGGTGTGGCGATCGCAGTCGCTGGCGAGCATGCCGGTCTCGGTGCTCGCGTACCCGTCGAACGGAACCGAGCCCCACGCGGCGACGATGCGCTCACGCATGCCCGCGGTGAGGACCTCGCTCGTGGCCGAGACGACGCTCGGCGCGATGTCCAGCCGGCCGGCCCGCTGTTCGTCGGCGAGCATCGCGACGACGGAGGCGTAGCCGCTCAGCCCTTCGGGCGCGAACGCGTTGAGCGCGGGCACGAGCTCGTCCATGGGCTGCCGCGCGTCGAGTCGCAGGAACCGGTGCATCCCGACGTCGACGCTGCGCGTCATGCGCGCGGTCATGTGCTGCGGGCTGCCCGCGACCACGGTCGCGAGCTTCCTGCGCCGCGGGAGACGCGGCGCCATGCCCATGTATCCGCCGGTCCACCGCAGCACGCCGCCGAGCACCTCGTGCCAGTCCTCGGTGCCGTAGACGAAGACGCCGCGGCGCCCGGTCGTCCCGCCGCTGGCCATCGTGCGGTAGTCGCCGAGGTACAGCTCGTCGCCGGAGGACGCGTCGAGCGCGCGCTCGACGTCGGCGAGCCGCAGCCGCGGGTCGGTGACGATGGCGTCCCAGTGCTCGAGCATCGTCGCCTTGTCGAGGGTCGGCAGGGCGCGCACGTCGAGGTCGTCGTCGAGTGCGATGCCGGCGAACGCCTCGCGGTGGTAGGGGGAGGCCTGCGCCGCGTGGCGGACGATCGCGAGCAGGCGGGCGCGGGTGTGCGCCTCGAGCGTCGCGCGGTCCCAGCGGTCGTGGGACGCCAGTTCGCGGGAGACGCGGAGCGCGGGGACCGCGTCGCGGCGCAGGCGGACGATGCGGTCGATCATCGTGGCGGGTCCTGGGCCGGGATGATGGCACCGCGGAAGAGCGCGGCCTGGGCACTCGAGTACAGCGCTTCGGGGACCTCGGAGGGGGAGAGCAGCGCCTCGAGCGTGAGCCCGTTGCCGAGCGCGAGCGTGGCGGTGGCCAGCGCCCGGGGGTCCTCGGTGAGCGTGAGGCCCGACGCCCGGGCGTCCGCCTCGATCACGCGGGCCACCGCCTCCCGGCTCGCGTCGTGATGCTCGGCGTAACGCGCGCGCAGCGTCTCGTCGCGGGCGGCGAACGTCGCGAATTCGATGACCGCTGCCCACCAGTCGTGCTCCTCGCCGACCGAGCGGGCGAACCGCCGGCTGATCTCGGTGACGAGCGCCTCGCCGGTGTGGCCCTCGCCGGTGATCGCCTCGAGGGCCGCTCGCCGCTCCCCGGCGCGCTCGGCCAGGAGGGTCAGGAAGAGGTCCGCCTTGGAGTCGAACGCCGAGTAGACGGCGCCCTTCGTGAACCCGGCCTCACGGGCGACCTGGTCGAGGCTCGCGGCGTGGAAGCCCTGGCGCTCGAAGACGGTCCGGGCGGCGGCGAGGATCCGCTCGCGGGTGCGGGCCTTCGAGGCGGCCCGGGAGAGTGGTGCAGTTCCCATACCGGCGGTATTGGTATACCGCCGGTATCAGTCTGTCAAGGTCGCTCAGCTGTCGAGCTGCTCGACGAGGCACGTCGCCGGCGGCTTGTCCTCGCGCCAGCGCCGCACCTTCGCCCCGTGCCGGATCCGCCCGGCGCTCGTGTGGTCGAACGTGATCTCCACGACGAGCTCCGGCCGCAGCGCGACCCACTGAAGGTCGCGCCCCGCGGTCCAGCGCGAGGGCTCCGCGCTGCCGCGCTCGCCCGTCTCGTACGGGCGCAGCGTCTCGACGAGCTCGCGCTTCTCCTTCGCGGTGAAGCCGCTGGAATGCCCGACCTCGCGCAGCCGTCCGTCCGGCTCGTACAGGCCGAGGATCAGCGCCCCGACGGTGCCCTCGGCCTTCCCGGGCCGCCAGCCCATGACGACCGCGTCGATCGTCCGCACGCGCTTGATCTTCACCATCCCGTCGCGCTTGCCGGGCCGGTAGGGCGCGGCCAGCTCCTTCGCCATCACGCCCTCGGCCTCGTGCAGCCAGCGTTCGGCCGCGGCGGCCGTGCGCACCATCGGCGTCAGCTCGACCGGCGGCGCGACGAGCGCCTCGAGCGCGGCGCGGCGTTCCTCGTACGGCCGCTCCAGCAACACCTCGTCGTCGCGCGCGAGCAGGTCGAAGGCGACGAACACCGCGGGCGTCTCCTCGCTCAGGCGCGCGATCCGCGATGCCGCCGGGTGGATGCGCTGCCCGAGCGCGTCGAAGTCCTCGCGCCCGCGCGCGTCGCGGACGACGACCTCGCCGTCGATGACGTAGCGCCCCGGCGGGAACGCGAGCTCCGGGAAGTAGCGCGTCAGGGGGCGGTCGTTGCGCGAGCGGATCTCCGCCTCGTCCCCGTCGACGAAGACGACGGCGCGGAACCCGTCCCACTTGGGCTCGAACGCCCAGCCCGGGTCGTCAGGCAGGCTGCTCCGCGAGCGCGCGAGCTGCGGAAGGAGCGGCGGGGCCAGCGGCAGCGTCATCCAGGTGGACCCTAGTCGGCGCGCCGAGCTGGAGTGCGACGACCGCGCCGACGACGAGTGCGGCGCCCAGCGCCTGGACGAGGTCGAGCGACTCGCCGAGCAGCACGGCCGCCAGCCCGACGCCGACGACCGTCTCGAACGTCGAGAGGATGCTCGCGGTGCCGGGGCCCACGCGCGGGAGCGCGAACAGGAACGACGCGATCGGGACGACCGTGCAGACGAGGGCGAGCGCGGCGATCGAGACCCAGCCGGACGGGGCGAGCGCCGCGGTCGTGATCGACGACGTGGACGCGCCGAACGTCACGGTGCCGATCGCCGCGCCGGTGACGACGAGCGTCGCGAGCAGCAGGCCGTCGACGCGCGCGGTGAAGCGGTCGGCGAGCAGGACGTAGCTCGCGTACGCGACGGTGGCCGAGCCGGCAAACATCAGGCCGGGGCCGCTGAGGGCGCCGACCTGCGCGCCGCCGAGGACGAGGGCGGCGCCGGCGATGGCGGTCGCCAGGGCGATCGCGCGGCGGCGGTCCGGGCGCTCGCGGCCGAGCGCGACGGCCGCGGCGACGACGAGCACCGGGTAGGTCGCGAGCAGCATCGCGACGAGCGAGGCGTCGAGGCGCTCGAGCGCGGAGAAGTAGAGCGTGGCCTCGCCGGCGTAGCCGATCCCGCCGAGGGCGAGCGCGCCGAGGGCGACGGAGAGCGGGGGCAGCGCGGGTCGGCGCCAGGCGACGAGCGCCCAGAGCACGAGCGCGGCGAGGACGAAGCGGCCGGCGAGCAGCGTCACGACGCCCGAGCCGCCCGCGTAGGCGACTTTCGCGAGCACGCCGGAGGCGCCGAAGGTGACGGCCGAGAGGAGGGTGAGTGCGACGCCGACCGAGTGGTCGCGCCCGTGCTGGGCCGGCGTCACGACGCGGCTACCAGTTGCGACGGCCGTCGAGGTGGCGGGAGTCGACGCCGTAGTGGACGGCGGCGTAGCCGAACAAGCCGTAGACGGCGGCGGCGGTGGCGATGGAGACGAGTCCGAGAATCATGGTGTGGCCCTTCTGGAAATGCTGGAGTGAAACCTGCTGCATCCAATGTAGAAGCGATGAGCCGAAGGTTGGGGGGTGACTTCCCTCTATGATCTGAAGGCAGAGCCTTGAGATGAATCTGCAGCAGCTCGAGTACTTCCTGGCCTCCGCCGAGCGCGGATCGTTCAGCGCCGCCGCCGAGGCCCTGCACCTTGCGCAGCCGTCGGTCAGCGAGCAGGTCCGCCGCCTGGAGGCCGAGCTGGGCGTGGCCCTCTTCGCGCGGGTCGGACGCGGCCTGGCGCTCACGGAGGCGGGGCGCACGCTGCGCCCGCACGCCGAGGCGGTGCTCGACGAGGTCCGGGAGGCGCGCGAGTCCGTCGTCGCGGTCCGGGAGGTCCGCGGGGGGACGGTGAGCTTCGGCACGTTCTCCACCGCACGCGACTACCTCGGCTCCGACCTCGTCACCGAGTTCCGCCGCCGCCACCCGAACGTGCGGGTGCGGATCCTCGGCCTGAACTCCGCCGAGGCCGCGCAGGACGTGCGCGACGGGCGCCTGGAGGCGGCGATCGTGGCGCTGCCCGTGGACGACGACGGCCTCGACGTGCGGCCGGTCGCCGACGACGAGCTGTACTTCGCGAGCATCCACGCGAGCCACCTGCGGCGGCCGATGACGATCGAGCGCCTCAGCGAGCTGCCCGTCGTCATGGGCGACGCGAGCTACCGCCTGCAGGACCCCACGCGCCGGCATGTCGCCGAGCTGGCCCAGCGCGCGGGCGTGACGCTCGAGCCGGTCGTGGACGTCGAGACCGTCGCGACCGTGCTCGACCTCGTCGCGGCGGGCGTCGGCGACACGATCCTCGAGCGCGGCCTCCTGGTCGCCCGCGGCGGCGGGATGTCCAAGCGGATCGGGTGGGTCCCGTTCGCGGACCCGATCATGATCACGCTCGCGTTCGTCACCCGCCGCGACGCGCCGTTGTCGCCCGCCGCGCGCGTGATGGTGGAGCTCGTGGAGGAGCGCCTGCGGCTGACGGCCGCCGAGCTGGCGAAGGCGCCGAGGAAGCGCCTTCCCAGCTAGTCGCTTCGCGGCGCCGCGGTCCCGCCCCGCAACCGCCGCAGCAGTGCGTCCGCCGCGCGCGAGTCGATGTTGTGGAGCACGCCGAGCAGCCGCACGATCGGTGGGAACCAGACCGCGCGCCGGTCGGCCTCGACGGCGGCGATCACGCACCGGGCCAGGTCGTCGGCGCTCGCCGCGCCGGGCCCCCCGCGGTACCAGTCCGGCATGCGGTCCTTCTCGTGGTCGTGCAGGTTCGTCGCGACCTCGCCCGGATAGACGGTCGTGAGCGACACGCCGGTGCCGCTCAGCTCGTGGCGCAGCGCCTCGGCGAACATCCGCTGCGCCGCCTTCGTCCCGCCGTAGACGGCGGCCCACGGGAACGAGCGCAGCGCCGCGCCGGAGGAGACGACGACGACATGCCCGTTCGCCCGGTCGAGCAGGTGCGGCAGGCCGAAATGGACCGTCCGCAGCGTGCCGTGCCAGTTGACCTCGCTCATCTGCAGCTGGTCCTCGAGCGACTGGCGGCGGTACGGGCCGTAGTGCGTGATCCCGGCGTTCACGACGAGCAGGTCGATCCCCCCGGCGAGATCGGCGAACGTCGCGATCGCCTCGCGCACGGACTCCGTGTCGGCGACGTCGCAGGCGATGACGTGATGCGCGCCCGGGAGCTGCGCGGCGAGCGCGGAGGACTCGTCGGTCGAGCGGGCCGCGAGCCCGACGACCGCGCCGCGGTCGGCGAGCGCGCGGCTCAGGGAGGCGCCGATCCCGCGCGAGGCGCCGGTGACGAACGCGCGGGTGCCAGGAGTGATCTGCACGGGCGGGACCCTACCTGCGGCCACCGGTACGATCGCGCCCATGTCGCAAGAGCACGCCACCGTCGCCGAGGAGGAATACCTCCAGACCATCTTCTGGCTCCACGAGGCCGGGCTGCCGATGAGCGCGGCGAACGTGGCGCGCGCGATGCAGCTCTCCCCGCCGACGGTGCACGAGATGCTCCGCCGCCTGGAGCGGGACGGGTACATCACGCGCGGGGAGGACAAGCTCATCTCGTTCACCGACAGCGGCCGTGAGCACGCGGAGGGCATCGTCCGCCGTCACCGCCTGATCGAGCGGTTCCTGACCGACGTCCTCGGGATCCCGTGGGACGAGGTGCACGAGGAGGCCGAGCGGCTCGAGCATGCGATGAGCCCGGTCCTCGAGGAGCGGATGATGGCCGCCATCGGCGACGCGACGACGTGCCCGCACGGCCACCCGATCGAGGTCGGCCAGCGCCACGAGGGCGTGCCGCTCGCCGACGTGGAGGTCGGCGCGAGCGTCCGCGTGCTGCGCTTCGAGAACGAGGCCGAGGACCTCCTGCACTACCTCAAGGCGTCCGGCATCGAGCCGGGGATGACCGGCACGCTGGCCGAGCGCACGGGCGAGGAGATCGTCGTCGCCGCGGACGGCGGCGCACGCGTCGCGCTGACCGCCAGCGTCGCGGAGACGGTCAGCGTGGCCGCCGACCCGTCGCCCCCGGCGCGCACGGCGCTGCCCGAGCAGCTCGTCATCGCCACCGACCGCTACGGGCGCTGACGTCAGAGCTCGGCGTACGCCGCAGCGAGCCGGCGGATGCCCTCGCCGATCTGCTCGGGCGTCACGCCCGAGTAGGCCAGGCGCAGCGTGTTCTCGCCGCCCTCCAGCAGGAAGTCGGTGCCCTTGACGAACGTCACGTCGTGCTCGGCCGCGCGGTCGAACAGCACGTGCACGTCCGTGCCCTCCGGCAGCTCGACCCACATGAAGTACCCGCCCTCGGGCGCCTGGAAGCGCGCGTCGGGCAGATGCTCGGCGAGCGCGGCCGTCAGCGCGTCCACCCGGGCCGCGAGCGCCGCGCTCACCGTCTTCACGGCGTCGTGGATCCGGCCGCTCGCGCAGAACTGGTAGACGATCGACTGCGCGACCATGTTCGGCGAGATGTACGTGTTCGTCGCGTTGCGGGCGATCGTCGCGATGAGCTCCTCGGGGCCGATCAGGTAGCCGACCCGGATGCCCGGGCAGACCGTCTTGGAGAACGAGGAGGCGTACACGACGCGCGGGTCGTCGCCGCCCTCGAGCGAGAGCATCGTCGGCAGCGGGTGCCCGGTGAAGCGGATCTCGATGTACGGGTCGTCCTCGAAGATCGTGAAGCCGAATTCCTCCGCGAGCTTCAGCAGCTCGACGCGCTTCTCGCGGGTGAGCGTGTAGCCGGCCGGGTTCTGGAAGTTCGGGATGATGTGCGCGAGCTTCGGCCGCACGCCCCCCTCGAGCAGGGTGCGCAGCGCGGCGACGTCGATGCCGTCGGCCTGCAGGTCGACCATGTGGATCTCGGCCCCGCGGTGCTTCAGCCCGAGCAGGGTGCGGTCGTACGTCGGCTTCTCGACGACGACCGCGTCACCGCGCTCCACGAGCGCGTCGAACAGGAAGGCGTCGGCCTGCATCGAGCCGTTCGTCACGAGCACGCGCGACTCGCTGACGCCGTGCTGCTCGGCGATCCAGCGGCGCAGCGGGACGTATCCGATCGACGTGCCGTACGCCGTGGTGCCGGCGGCGTCGCTGGTGAACGCGTTCTCCGCCGCGACCTTCAGGCCCTCGACATCGACGATGTCCAGGGACGGTGCGCCGCGGGCGAAGGAGATCATCTCGGCCATGCATCAAACCTAGCGGGCCGCGCCCGGCGTCTACTTCGTCAGGACGATCGCGTAGAGCGGCGGCGTGCCAGAGAAGTAGGAGCGCAGCCGCGCCGCCGCCTGGCGGACCTCGGCGCTCTCGGCCGAGTCGGCCAGGGCGTACAGGATCAGGCGGGTGGAGAGCGGGTAGCTGCCGGTCCTGAGGTTCCTCGGCGTCGCGGCGATGCACGGCTCGCCCGGGGCGGGGGCGCCGTCGAGGAGCGTGAGCCCGTTGCGCCGGTCGAACGCGGCGCCCGCGGCGTACGCCTGCTTGCGCGCGGCGCGGCGGACCGCCTCGTCGCGGCGGGCCGTCAGGCGGGCGTCGCGACGGCGCTGGTCGAGGCCCGGGGCGCTGGGGACGCTCACGCAGGTGCGTCCGCGGGCCGTCTGCCGGGCGAACCCGCTGGCGACGAGCACGGGGGCGGCGACCTGCCGGATGCCGGGACACTTCCACACGGCGCCGCCCGGGGTGACGACGTCGATCGCCGCGGCGGTCCTGCCGGAGCACAGGTCGCTGCGCACGTCGCCCTCGACGCCCGTGCGCAGGTCGGGGATCGCGCCGATCCCGCCCCCGGCCGCGGTGATCGCGGCGTCCGTGGCGGCGATCCCGGACGGGCCGGGCGGCGCCTTGGGCTCGCCGCCGCCGCCGAACAGCAGCGCGTACCCGAGGCCGAGGATCGCGATCGCGACGAGCGCGGCGAGGATCCGGCGCCACGGCAGCGGCGGGAGCTGCGGCAGCTCGGGGCGGGGCGGCAGGGTGGGGGTGGAGGCGTCGGGCTCCGGCTCGGGCTCGGGCTCGGGCGCCGCGGGCCCGGGCTCGGCGGCCACGGGCGCCTCGGCGGGCGGCTCGGGCGGCTCGGGGGGCTTGGGCGGCTCCACCGGAGCGGCCGGCGGCGCGGGCGTCGCCGCCGGGATCACGATCGCGGCCGGCGCGCCGGTCGCGCGCTCCAGGCGCACGAGCGCGCGGCCGTGGTCCTCGACGACGGTCTGCGCGGTCTCACGCAGGCGGTCGGTCGCGGTGCTCAGGCCGTCGAGCGTGTCGCGCAGCGCCGCGACCTTCGCCCGCGCGTCCTGGGCGAAGAGGTCGATGTCGGGCGGTGGCGCCGGGGGCGCGGCGACGCCTCCGCCGCCCTCCTCGGGCGCGGGAGCCGCGCGCTCGGCGCGCTTGCCCTTGCCCTTGGTCGTCGGGGCGGGCGCGCCGGCGGCGACGGTCGCGTCCTCCGACGCGTCCGTCCGCAACTCGCGTTCGAGGTCCAGCAGACGTCGCTCGAGGTCCCCGAGCGACTCGCGGACGTCGCGCTGCTCCCCGTCGCCGGTCATGATCGGCGAACGGTACCCGGCGGGTCAGAGGGCACCGCGCGGGCGCCCACGGTCATCCCGTGCGTGGCGGCCCGTGCACGATGCTCGGGCAGGATCCGCCACGGACGACCGTTGGGCGTGACGTCACCGGCCGGTGTGGCGGATCGTGCACGAAGGACGTGCAGAATCCGCCACGCCGCGTGGCGCCGCGCCCGCTCAGCCGCCGAGGATCTCGACCGCGATCTCGGCGACCTCGGTCGGGGTGCGGCCGACCCGCACGCCCTTGGCCTCGAGCGCCTCGGCCTTCGCGGCGGCGGTGCCGGAGGAGCCGGAGACGATCGCGCCCGCGTGGCCCATCTGCTTGCCGGGGGGCGCGGTGAAGCCCGCGATGTAGCCGATGACCGGCTTCGTCACGTTCGCGGCGATGTACTCCGCGGCCTCCTCCTCGGCCGAGCCGCCGATCTCACCGGACAGGACGATCAGCTCGGTCTGGTCGTCGGCCTGGAACAGCTCGATGATGTCCACGAACGACGAGCCCGGGACCGGGTCGCCGCCGATGCCGACGATCGACGAGTTGCCGAAGCCGCGCTGGGCGATCTCGTTGCCGATCTGGTAGGTCAGCGTCCCCGAGCGCGAGACCACGCCGACGTTGCCCTCCTTGAAGAACGACGCCGGGATGATCCCGATGTTCGCCTTGCCGGGGGACAGGATGCCGGGGCAGTTCGGGCCCACGAGCCGCGTGCCCGGGAAGTCCCGCTTGAGCGTGTTGTAGACGCGCAGCTCGTCGTGCGCCGGGATGCCCTCGGTGATCGCGACGATCAGCGACACGCCCGCGGCGGCCGCCTCGAGGATCGAGTCGGCGGCGAAGCGCGGCGGGACGAAGATCATCGCCGCGTTCGGCTGCGCGCCCTCCGCGCACTCCGCCCACGAGTTGAAGACGGGGATGCCCTCGACGTCCTGCCCGCCCTTGCCGGGCGTGACGCCGCCGACGACGTTCGTGCCGTACGCGCGGTTGTTGAGGGTGTGGAACGAGCCCTCGCGGCCGGTGATCCCGGCGACGGCCAGGCGGGTCTCCTCGGTGACCAGGATGGCCATCAGCTGCGCTCCTTCGCGAGTGCGACGACCTTCTCGGCCGCCTCGTTCATCGTCTTCGCCGGGTGGACGTTCGGGATCGCGGCCTCCTCGAGGAGGCGGCGGCCCTCGACGTCGTTCGTGCCGTCCAGGCGGACGACGAACGGGATGTCGGTGTCGAAGCGCGCGAACGCGTCGAGCAGGCCGCGGGCGACCTCGTCGCAGCGGGTGATGCCGCCGAAGATGTTGAACAGCACCGCCTTCACGCGCGGGTTGGAGAGCAGCACCTCGACGGCGGTCGTGATGACCTCCGCGTTGGAGCCGCCGGCCGCGTCGAGGAAGTTCGCCGGCTCGCCGCCCGCCTGGGCGACGACGTCGAGCGTGCTCATCGCGAGCCCGGCGCCGTTGCCGAGGATCCCGATGTCGCCGTCGAGCGCGACGTACTGCAGGCCGAGCGCCTTCGCCTTCTCCTCGATCGGGTCGACCGCGCCCTCGACGGTGAGTGCCGCGTTCTCCGGGTGGCGGTAGAGCGCGTTGTTGTCGAGCGTGACCTTCGCGTCGAGCGCCTTGACCTTGCGGTCGGGGGTCACGATCAGCGGGTTGATCTCCGTGAGCGTCGCGTCCTCCTGCGTCCAGACCTCGTAGAGGCTGACGAGGATGTCCGCGACGCCGTCGGCGAGGTCCGCGTCGACGCCGCCGTCCGCGGCGATCTTCAGCGCCTCGTCGCGCGACAGGCCGTCGAGCGCGTCGATGTGGTGGCGCACGAGCTTCTCGGGGGTCTTCTCCGCGACCTCCTCGATGTCGACGCCGCCCTCCTTGCTGAAGATCAGCAGCGGGGCCTTCGCCGAGCGGTCGAGCAGGATCGAGGTGTAGTACTCGTCCTCGATGTCCGAGGCCTTCTCGATCCACAGCTCGTGGACGATG
>DAIPYF010000013.1:0-23913 GCA_036782855.1 Solirubrobacteraceae bacterium | reverse complement strand
CCGACGGCGACAACACGAACCTCACGATCGCGCAGATCGCCCAGCGCATGTTCGAGGTGCAGCACGTCCTGGTCCGCGTGATGGACCCGGCGCGCGCCGAGTGGTACGAGGCGCAGGGCCTGCAGACGATCTGCCCGACGAGCTTCGCCGTCACGATGTTCGAGGAGCGCCTCGCGCAGCTCGAGGTCCCGCGCTGATGTACGCGATCGTCGTCGGCGGAGGCAAGGTCGGGCTGAACCTCACGCGCGAGCTCCTGAACAAGGGCGCCGAGGTCACGCTGATCGAGCAGCGGCGCGACCGCTTCAACGCGATCGAGGCCGAACTCGAGTACGTGGCCCAGTACGGGGACGGCACCGAGCTGTGGGTGCTCGAGCGCGCCGGCATCCAGCGCGCCGACCTGCTCGTCGCGGTCACCGGTGACGACGAGGACAACCTGCTCGTCTGTCAGATCGCGCGCGAGAAGTACCTCGTGGACAGGATCATCGCCCGGGTCAACAACCCGCGTAACCGTCAGTACTTCGACCTGCTGGGGATTCAGCCCTCGGTGTCCGCGACCGACCTGATCCTGCGCCTGATCGAGCACGAGGTGCCCCAGTACGGCACGGTCCACCTGCTCGACCTCCCGGGCGAGAAGCTCGAGATCATCGAGATGGAGGTCGTCCCGGGGGCGCCCGCGGCCGGCAGCGCCGTGCAGGACATCGCGATGCCCGAGGGCAGCCTCGTCATCTCGGTCCTGCGCGAGGACGGCGGCTTCGTCCCGAAGGCCGACACGGTGATCGAGCCGGGCGACGAGGTGCTCGTCTGCCTGGACCCGGGCCTCGAGGACGAGGTGACGCCGCTCTTCACCGGCTGAGCGGGCGCCGCCGCCGCGCGGCGCGGTAGAAGGGCGTATGCGCCTCTACCCAACGCTCCCCGCCGACCGGACCCGAACGATCGCGGGCGACATCATCGTCGTCGCCCTGCTGGTCCTCTTCGTCTGGTCGGGCATGAAGGTCCACGACACGGTCAACGAGCTGACGGCGATCACCGCCGGCGTCCGCGACGCGGGCACCTCGGTCCAGGACGGCTTCGCGAACGTCGCGGGCGCCGTCGATGCCATCCCGCTGGTGGGCGGCGCGCTCGCCGACAGCCTCAAGACGACCGGCGGCGCCACGGGCGGCAACGTCGTCAGTGCCGCGAACGCGGGGGAGACGGCGGTCAACGACACCGCCACCGTGCTCGGCTGGGTGACGTTCACGCTCCCGACGCTCGTCCTGCTGGCGTTCTTCGTCCCGCTGCGCGGCAGGCAGATCCGCAGGCTCACGAACGCTCACCACGCGCTCGGGGGGCCGGTCAGCGAGGAACGCCGGCGGCTGCTGGCGATGCGTGCCGCGTTCGGCATGGACTGGGGCGATCTGCGCCCGTTCACGAAGGACCCGATCGGCGACCTCGAGGCCGGGCGCCTGGAGCCGCTGATCGCCGCGCTCTACGCCGACGCGGGGCTCGCGCCACCGGGCCCGGCGACCACGGTCGCGGCGCCCGGGACGCCGTGATCGCGCGCCCGCGGCGACCTCCTATACTGCGGCGTCGTCGCCGGTGCGGGATGGTGTAATCGGCAACACACCTGCCTCTGGAGCAGGGATTCTAGGTTCGAGTCCTAGTCCCGCAGTACCACGCCGAGACCCCGCTGGACCGCGGGGTCTCGGGCCGTCAGGACGACTCCACGGCCGGCGCGTCGCCCTCCAGCCGGGGGCCCGCCGACGCGGCCGGGGCGGACCGGACGGCCTCGGTGATCTTCCCGAGCTCATCGGGGGCGAGGTCGCGCCGGCTGACGGTTCCCCCGCCGCCGGGGAGCGCGGCGAGCATCGCGTCGACGTGTGGCGCCTCGGCGATCAGGACGATCGCCGACGCCCCCTTGGGGACTGCCGCGCGGAGGTCCGCCATCAGGACGTCGGGCTCGGCCTCGGTCTCGTCGGCGGATCCCACCTTTGCGCCGAGCGCGCCGCCGACCACGATTCCGACGGCGCTCGCGGGCGGTCCGAGCGCGAGACCGAGCAGCCCGCCCATGATGCCGCCGACCGCGGCGCCCGGCTGTGAGATGTGGTCCTGCTCGTCGGCCGAGACGTAGCGCCCGAGCACCGTCCCGTTGAGAGTGATCCGGTCGTTGTGGTGGTGTGTGAGGAGCGCCGCCTCGCGCGTCCAGGCGGCGTCGGGCTCGCGGCCGCGGGCCGCGGCGAACGCCGAGTCGGCACCGTCGTCGTGGGGGAAGCTGACTACCGCGAACTGCATGCCCATCTCGACTCCCGTCGTTGGATCGCCACCCGGATTCTCGCAGCGACGGCGCACAGCGGCATCCGTAGGCGCCACGCGGAGCGGCGCTCGGCGGGAGCGGACCGGGAACAACAAAGTGCCGCCCCGTCCGGCAGGGGTACTTCCATGGACGGGACGGCACCTCTGCGGCGGATTGTACGGGCAGCTGAGCGCGGATGCGCCAACCGTTCCGATCACGTCCGCAGGACGGTCCCGGCGACGCTGCACGTCTGCGTGCCGGTGAGGTCGCCGAAGCCGAGCACCGCGGTCGTCACGTGGCCATCCGCGGCGAGGTACACGATCTGCGCGGTCCCGCGCCCGGGGGACTGGAAGACGGTCAGATCCTCGCCGGGGCCCATGTCCGCGTCGTCCACCACCGATGCGGTCGCGGGCGGCGTCGACGCGCTGACGACGCTCGCCCGCAGCAGCGCGTCGTCGGTCGTCGAGCGGGCGACGACCAGCAGCGACCCCGACAGGCTGCACGTCGCGTGCACCTCGAGGCCCGGGTCGCCGCCGACGACGCGGGCGGACCCGCCGAGCGGGATCGTCGACGAGACCCCCGCGACGCGCTGGCCCGCGACCTCGTCGGCGATCTTCGCCCGGTCGGCGGTGGCGGACGCGGGCACCTTCGCCAGCGAGGCGGGGTCGATGTCGGCGCCCGTGAGCGAGCGGTCCTTGACCTTGGCCCCGGTGACGGCGTTGCGCGCGAGCTTGGACTGCGTGACCGCGCCGGTGCGCAACTGGTCGCGTCCGACGCTGTTCTTCGGCAGCTTCACCGCGGTGTACCCGACCCCGCCCAGGGCGACGACGAGCGCGATGATCGCCACGATCATCGACGGCGCGATCAGTGGTCGCTGGAACATGCCCCTCCCTCCGCGGGCCCCAGTGGCCCGGGGGCGACCATACGTCCCCTCGAGGCCCCCGCGCAAGTTCTCGTGACCGACCGCGACTTTCCCGGACGTCCTGGGTTGGAACTGATACCGCGGGCACGTCAGTGCCGTACCCCTGCCAGGACGTCCCTTGATGTGTCCGCGGATGACCTTTCCGCACGAGCGCCCCCGAGTTCCAGGCCGGGGGCGTTCGGCGTTCCGGGGCGTTCAGCGGCAGACGCGCACGGAGGCGTGGATCGACTTCTTCGGCGCGCGGCCCTTCCTGACCTTGATGTGGGCTCGTGCGCGCACGGTCAGCGTCGCTCCCGCCGCGGCGCTCATCGGCACGCGGAAGTTCGTGACGAACGGGGCCTTGCGGTCGATCCGGATGCGTGTCGCGTTGACGTAGAAGTCCGTTCGGCTGATCTTCACGAAGACGTTGCCCTTGCGCTTGATCCTGCTCCACGACAGCCGCGCGCGGAACACGCCTCCCCGGGGGACGCAGGCGCCCGGCAGGGTGAGCCGGATCAGCGCGCCGGACGTCGCGACCGAGGTCGTGCGCGAGGCACTCGGCGTGGGGGCCGCCGGGGGCGTGTCGGCCGTGGGCGTCCCGGCTCCTGCCGCCGGCGCGTCGATGCTCGCGGCCGTCCACAGGAACTCCACCGTCGACGACGCCCCTGCGAACGCGTTGTCCGCCGCGGGCCCCTCGTCCGGGAACGTGGCGACGAAGCGGTAGGTCCGCGCGTGGCCCGCGGGGAAGGTGCCCAGGTCGCGACTGCCGAGCATCCCCAGGCCACCCGACCAGACGGTCGTCGGCGCGGCGGGGTTCGTGACGTCGAGGACCTGCAGCAGGAGCTTGGCCGAGAGTCGCCCGCCGCTGGTCCCCGGCTGCTCGGCGATCGGGGCCTGCCCGAGCCTGAACGCTCCCGGGATGTCGCCGGTGTTGGCGATCGTGACCTCCCCGGCGACGCTGTCGCCCGGGCGCATGGCGCTCGCGCCGAGGATCGCGGCGCCGTCCCGGGAGTTCGACTGCGTGAGCGAGCCGGTGACGGCGGCCGCCTGGGCCCGTGCCGGCTGCTGGGAGCGGAACGGGAGCCCCTCGTGGACGGCGAACGCGACGGCGGAGCAGACCGCGAGCGCGATCAGCGCGATCCCGAGTGGGGCGACGACGCGCCGGCTAGTCAACGGCGTACCCCACGTCCAGCCGGAACTGGTCGTGCTGCGTGCTGCCGCCGTTCGTGGTGCGGACGTACATGCGCACGATCGCGCCGTTCACGCGCGCGGCCGTGTTCAGCGCAGGCAGCGCAATCGTGTTCGTCGTGTACGCGGCGCCGGTGGCGCAGAACGGGCTCGCCGCGCTGCCGTACGTCGCCAGGACGGTCGCGCCCTGGAGGACGTCCAGGTAGAAGCACGCGGTCGCCGTGGCCGTCGTCGGGCGGAACACGTGGACGAGCTGTGCGGAGGTGACGGTCGCGCTCGCGGGGAGGTAGGACGGGAACGTGGCCTTGAGGTAGCGCGCGGTGCTGAAGGCCGTCGCCCAGTTCGCGCTGGTCTGGCGGGCGACGGCGTCGGCCGTCGCGATCGGCCACGGCACGGTCGCCGGGGTCGTGTCCGCGGCATCGGTGTACGTCGTCTCGTAGAGCTCGAACGGTGCCACGGTCGTGTCGCCGGAGACGACAGCGCGATCGACCCGCATCGCGCGCGCCGAGCCGGTGTGCTGGCCGTAGAGCCTGATCCGCAGATCGTTGGCGATATCCGAGTTCGTGACCTCGGGCAGGGGCGTGGACGTCTGGATCACCGTCCTCGTGGCCTGGCAGGCGATGGGGGCGGCCGTGCTGCCGTGCGTGCCGATCACCGTGTTCGTCGACCGGCGGATGACCTGGAAGTAGAAGCACACCTGGTCGCCGGCGTTGTTGCGATCGTCGGCGAAGTCGAAGTCGAAGCTCACGCCGCTCGTCCCGACGCCGGCCGGGAGGGGCGCGTTCATGTCGAACGTGAGATAGCGCGCGGTGCTCCACGTCGTGGCCCAGTTCCCTGTGGTCGTCGTCGTCCCGACGAACGCCTCGGCGTCGGAAGCGTTGACCTCCGCGCCGCCACCGGAGGCGTCGCGCAGATCCCAGGCGGACCACGCGCGCACCGCGGGGAAGACGGCCTTCGCGGACATGGTGCTCGTGTTCGACGTCGTCGCGCTGAAGGCGCCGAACGTCGTTCCGGCAGCACGTCCGGCTCCGATGCTGATCGCGAGCGCGGCGACGACGAGCAGCAGGCGGCGCGGGCTCACGTGCGCACCGCCTCCGGGCGCGACCAGATCCGCCGCAGCTCGAGGGCGCCGAGGAGCAGCGCCGGCAGGACGACCAGCGACATGATCCCGAACGGGCCGCGCGTGAACACGAGCAGGTGGCCGACGTGCGCGACGCGGTAGCGCACGCGCCCGAGCTGGCCGTCCGCGGCGATCGTCCAGCGCTCGACCGTGTTGTTCGCGTCGCCCTTGGTGACGACGCTGTAGACGCCGGCCCGCTCGCGGACACTGCGCACGCGATGGGTGATCATCCGGCCCTTCTCGTCGGGATCCTGGAACGTGACGATGTCGCCGCTGCGCATCTGCGCGGGGACGATGCGCTCCTCGCCGACCACGTCGCCGGTGTGGATCCGCGGCTCCAGCCCCCCCGACATGACGGTGTAGCTGCGCCCGCCGGTCGCGTAGGGGACCGTGATCGAGAGCAGCGCGGCCGTGACAGCGCCGACGACGAGCCAGCAGGCGAAGGCGACGAGGTGGCGTCTCACAGGTTCCGCGCCTCCCACGTGAAGCCGGCGGTCTGCGTGAGTCCCTGCGCGGCGTTCGTGTTCGCGAGCGTGACGACGAAGCGGTAGACGTGGTTCTCGCCCGGCGTCCAGGTTTCGGGGCTGCCCGGGAGCGGGTCGACGATCCCCGCGGCGTACGTGGTCGGGAAGGCCGAGAGCGCGCCCGAATACAGGACGCCCGCGCCGAGCCCCAGGTAGTTCGCGGCGTCGGCGGTGAACCCGGCGCACGAGCTGAACGCGGGCGCGGCCTGCGTACCGCGTGTGACGGTGAGGGTGAGGTGCGGCGCGAGGCTGCCGCTGAGCGTCGCGTACAGGCGGACGCTCGCATCCAGAGAGCCGCCGTACGTGACGGCGATGCAGCCGGTGCTGGACTGGCCGGGCGCGGCCGCGGGCAGCGCGACGACCGCGGCGCCCGCGTCGTTGTCGGCAAGCGTCACGGTGCCCGCGGCGAGCGTGTTGTTCGTGCTCGTCGTGCTCGCCGAGAACGCCGCGAAGGTTCCCGTCGCAACGCACGCCGCGACGAGGCCGAGCACGACGAGCGAGCGCAGGACCGGACGCCGCCGGCTCACGGAAGCCCGCCGGTCGTCGTCGACGTCAGCTCGAGCGCGACCTCGTCGGTGCGCCCCTCGAAGCCGGCCGGAGCGTGTGCGCGCAGCGTCGCGGCGATGCGCAGGCGCCGTCCGGCCCCGGGGGCGAGGCCGATGGGACGGGTGCCGGACCGCAGGCGGGCCAGGGAGCCGTCGAAGAGGGTGTGGTCCGCGTCGCGGATCCGCAGGCGGACCACGTCGTCGAGGTCGCCGGTGACGGGCTTGGCGCGCAGGCGCACTGCCAGCGGGATCCCCGTCTGGTTGCGGACCACCATCGTTCCGCGTGCGGCGGGGGCGGCGGGGGCGAGCCGCCCGGAGTCGAGGACCGTGCCGATCGGCGTGACCGCCAGCTCGCCGGTGGGCGACGCGGTGATGGTCAGCGCCGCGTCGACGACGCCCGCGGGACGCGAGATCCGCGGCGACACGAGCAGGGCCGCGCACGCCACGGCCCCGAGCACCAGCCCGGCGACCTTCGTGATGGTGGTGGAGGGCACGGTGCTCGATCGGAGGACGGGCGCAGGTGGAGCGGGGACGGGGATCCCCGCTCCACCGATGCGCGACGTCCGCTCTCGGGCGGGGCTACTGGTTCTGTGCCTCCCACGTGAAGGAGTGGGTGCCGGTGGTTGCGCCCTGGGCGAGGTTGTTGTCCTGGACGCTCGTGCTGAAGCGGTAGACGACGGAGTCGCCCGTGGCCCACTTCGTGGCGACGGTCCCGGGGTTGTCCGCGATGCCGGTCGCGTAGGTGGTCGGGAAGCCCGACGCGACGCCGTTGTAGAGCGGGGCGCCTGCGTCCGCGACGAAGCCGGTGCAGGACGGGAACGCCGGAGCGCCGCCCTGAGTGCCCGGCGTGACCGTCAGGTTGACGAACCCGGCGCCGGCGCCGGCGATCGCCGACGAGTAGAGCTTGACGTCGGAGTCGAGGCTCCCGGTGTACGTGACCTTGATGCAGCGGTCGGTGGTGATGCCGGGCTTCTGGTTCGTGAGCTGGTAGAGCGCCGTGGCGCCGCCGTCGTTGTCGCTGATGCTGACGGTGCCGGCGGTGAAGGTGTTGCCGGAGTTGGAGGTCGTGCTCGAGAACGCCGAGAAGGCGCCCAGCGCGACGACGCTGCCGATCGCGCCCACGACGAGCGCGGACAGCAGAACCTTGCGGGTGGTGTTCACAACTGCTCCTGATGAGAGGGGACGAGGGAAACGACGCCACCCTTCGGGCGGGTCCCCAACCGTGTCGGCGGGCGGGCGCCGATCCTTGAATCCCTCAGGAACGCGTGCCGCGAACCTGCGTCTCGCGTACGCGCAGAGCGAGCGTCTCGAGCAGGGCCCAGGCGAGGGGCGGGTTCTCGAGGACGAGTGGCTTGAAGTGCCACTGGGACATGACCCAGCACTGCACGTCGGTCTGCGCGGTGATCCGCGCGCTGCGGGTCTGGCCGGTGATGAGAGCCATCTCACCGAACGCGTCACCGGGACCGAGCGTCCCGGCGTCCCGGTCGTCGCCGACGCTCACGCTCGCCGTTCCCTCGCCGATCAGGAAGAAGCCGACGCCGCCCTGGTCCTCGCTCGTCATCGCGTCGCCTGCGGCGTAGCGGCGCTCGCGCAGGTCGGCCGCGACCTTCGAGCGGGCCTTCGGAGACAGCGTGGAGAACAGCGGGCAGCGATCGACGGTCTCTGAGGCGGTGGGCATCCTGCGACCCTAACCGTCTCAGGCCGCGGCGTGCTCGGCCCAGTCGCGGTAGAGCGCGGCGTAGGCGCCGCCCGCCGCGATGAGCTCCTCATGGGTGCCCTGCTCGGCGATGCGGCCCTGGTCGAGCACGATGATGCGCCCGGCCTGGCGGATCGTGCTCAGCCGGTGCGCGATGACGATCGCGGTGCGGCCGGCGAGCAGGCGCCGGAGCCCCTGCTCGATCGTCCCCTCGGTGTGGAGGTCGACGTTCGACGTCGCCTCGTCGAGGATCAGGATCCGCGGGTCGGCCACGAGCGCGCGGGCGAACGCGATCAGCTGGCGCTGGCCGGCGGAGAGCTGGACGCCGCGCTCGCCGATCTCGGTGTCGAGCCCGTCGGGGAGGGTGCGGATGAAGTCCCACGCGCCGATGGCCCGCGCCGCGTCCTCGAGGGTCTCGCGGGCGGCGCCCTCCTTGCCGAACGAGAGGTTGTCCGCGACGGTGCCGCTGAACAGGAACGCCTCCTGCGGCACGATCCCCATCTGCGACCGCAGGGAGGCCATCGTGATCGAGCGCAGGTCGTGACCGTCCACGAGGACCGTGCCGCTCGCGGGGTCGTAGAACCGCGCGACGAGCTTGGCCATCGTGGACTTGCCCGCGCCGGTCGCCCCGACGAGCGCGACCGTCTGCCCGGGCGGGATGACGAGCGAGACGTCGTCGAGCGCGAGCTTCGTGGCGGACTCCTCACCGTGCCGGCGGTAGCGGAACGACACGTCGCGCAGCTCGATCTCGCCGCGGATCGGCGGGAGCGGCCGTGCGCCGGGGGCGTCGACGAGGTCGGGCTCGGTGTCGAGCAGCTCGAAGATCTTGTCGAGCGCTGCCATGCCGGACTGGTAGGTCGTGTAGACCTGGCTCAGCTGGCCGATCGGGTCGAAGAACCCGTTGAGGGCGGCGACGAAGCCGACGAGGACGCCGATCTCGATGTTGCCGTCGATCGCCTGCAGCCCGCCGAAGACGATCACGAGCACGGTCGCGAGCGAGCCGACGAACTCGACGGCGGGGAAGTACGCCGCGTTGAGGTGGACCGTCTTCATGTTCGCTTCGCGGTTGCGCTCGTTGAGCTCGGCGAAGCGGTCGCGGTGGAACGGCTCGCGCGCGAACGAGCGCACGACGCGGATGCCCGACAGGGTCTCCTGCAGGTCGGCGGTGATCGAGCCGATCGTCTCGCGCGTGCGCCGGTAGGCGTCGGCGCTGACGATGCGGAAGATCAGCGACCCGAGCGCCATGATCGGGAAGATGAGGAAGACCAGCAGGGCCAGCTGCCAGTCGAGCAGCAGGAGGATCACGATCGACCCGACGAGCGTCAGCGTCGCCTGAACGAGCGTGACGATCGTGTCGGTCACGAGCGAGTTCAGCGCCTCGACGTCGTTCGTCATGCGGCTGATCAGCACGCCGGCGGGTCGTCGCTCGTAGAACGAGACGGGCATCGCCTGCAGGTGGGCGAAGATGCGCTTGCGCAGGTCCGCCAGGGCGCGCTGCCCGACCCACCCGGTCAGCCAGGTCTGGACGAAGGACGTGCCCCAGACCACCAGGACGCTGAGGACATAGAGCGCGACGACGATGTTCAGCGCCGTGACGTTCCCCGGGACGATGCCCCTGTCGATCGCGGCGGCGGCCAGCGGCGCCGGCGCGAGCGAGGCGGCGACGCCGACGGTGATCGCGACGAACGAGAGGACGGTGCGGGTGCGGTAGGGGCGCAGCAGCGCGGCGAGGCCGCGGACCTTGCGACCGCGGTCGCCGGTGCCGCGCAGGCGCCGGCGCGAGTCATCCCAGAGCAGGCGCAGGCGCTCGCGGAAGCCGGCGTCCTCGGGCGCGACCGGGGGGCGGTCGTCGACGGGCGGCCCCCAGTGGGCGGGTCCGTGCGAGTGCGCCATCAGAGACCCGCGACTTCCGGCTCGAGCGGCTTGCGGGTGAGGAAGACCTGGTCGGGGAGGCCCTTCTCGACGATCTCCCGGTACAGCTCGGACTCGTGGAGCAGTTCGTCGTGGGTGCCGTGGGCGATCAGCCGGCCGTCCTCGAGGACGACGATCTCGTCTGCAAGCGAGATGGTGGACAGCCGGTGGGCGATGACGAACGTCGTGCGGCCGGTCATCACCTCGCGCAGCGCCTCCTTGATCTGCTGCTCGGTGGACGCGTCGACGCTCGACGTGGCGTCGTCGAGGATCAGGATCCGCGGATCGGCCAGCAGCGCGCGGGCGATCGCCAGGCGCTGGCGCTGGCCGCCGGAGAGCGTGAGCCCGCGCTCACCCACCCGGGTCTCGTAGCCGTCGGGCAGCCGCTCGATGAACCCGGACGCCTGCGCGCGGCGGGCTGCGGCCTCGACCTCCTCGTCGGTGGCGTCGGGACGCGCGTAGGCGATGTTCTCGCGCACGGTCGCGGAGAAGAGGAAGGGGTCGTCGGTGACGACGGCGATCTGGGAGCGCAGCGCCGCCGGGTCGACGTCGCGCACGTCCACGCCGTCGACGAGCACGGCGCCGGAGTTCACGTCGTAGAGACGGGGAACGAGCTGCACGAGCGTCGTCTTGCCGGAGCCGGTCGCGCCGACGACCGCGACGGTGATGCCCGCGCGCACGTCGAGCGTGACGTCGCTGACCGCGGCGCGCGTGGCCCCGTCGTAGCGCAGCGTCGCGTCGCGGAACTCGACCCGCCCCTGGCCGGCGGGGAGCGGGCCCGCACCCGGGCGCGCGGTGATCTGCGGCTCCCGGTCGAGGATCTGGAAGAGACGCGCGCCGGATGCCGTCGCGCGCTGCGCCATGCCGAGCGAGATCCCGAGCGTGCGCATCGGGCCGATGAGCATCAGCAGGTACGTGTAGAACGCGCTGAACTGGCCGAGCGTGATCGTCCCGTCGATCACCTGACGCCCGCCGAGGAACAGCACGGCGGCGAGGCCGATCTGGGGGAGGAAGCCGATGAACGGGCCGTAGAAGGCCTGGATCCGCGTCGAGACCATCGACTGGTCGAACACGCGCGTGATCTGGTGCTCGAATCGCCGGCGCTGGCGGTCCTCGGCTGCGAACGCCTTCACGACGCGCACGCCGGAGACGTTCTCCTCGACCTCCGCGGTGAGCTCGGCCAGCCGCTGCTGGACCTCCTGCAGCGCCGGCCGCGAGCGGCGCCCGTAGCGTGCCGCGACGAAGACGACGAACGGCACGGGAGCAAGGCTGATCGCGGCGAGCGGCGGGTTCACGATGAACATCGCGATCGCGGACAGGATGATCGTCAGCGCCGACTGGATCATGAAGATCAGCCCGTAGCCGAGGAAGAAGCGCACCGACTGCAGGTCGACGGTCGCGCGCGACATGAGCTGCCCGGTCTGCTGGTTGTCGAAGAACGCCAGCTCCAGCGCCTGGAAGTGCTCGTACATGCCGCCGCGCAGGTCGCGTTCGACACCGAGCGACACCCGGCCCGCGACCAGCCGCCGCACGGTGGTCAGCGCGAGGCGCAGGACGCCGGCGACCAGGACGGCGATGGCGAGCACCTGCAGCCCGGCCTTGTCGCCCTCGTTGATCTGGTCGATCGCGCGGCCGGTCAGCGCCGGGATGGCCACCGTCATCGCCATGGCGGCGGTCGCGAGGACCAGCGACAGCACGACGCTGCGCCGGTAGGGACGCAGAAAGCCCAGAAGTCGCGCGAACGTCTTCACTTCAGAAAGTGTAGTGGGGGTCCGCGCTCGCGCCGGCCCACGGCCCACCGGGCCGCCGACCGCGGTCTGGCGCCGTCGCTCAGCGCGTGCCGGGGATGAGCGTGACGCTCACGACGGCCCGGCGGTGGGCCAGGCGCAGGCGCACCTCGAGGACGCCGCGGGTGCCCGGCGACGAGCGCGGTGGGCGCCGGATGACGCGCCAGCGGGTGGTCAGGCGGCTGCGGGTGCGCACGATCGCGCGGTAGCTCCCGGCGGGCTGGCGGACGCGGACGGCGAGGCTGCCGCGTCCGGGCTTCGTCACCACGGGGCGGGGCGCGCGGGTCAGGCGATCCCAGACGGGGAGGCGGATGCGGGCGACGGCGGTCCGCGGGCCGCGCAGGACGTACGTCGTCACGATCCGGTCGGCCAGGAACGTCCGGCGGACCCTGACGGAGGTGCGGCGCCGGCCCCGCACGGTCGCTCGCATGGTGCGCGACGTGAACGCCCCACGCAGCGGCTTGCCGGCACGGAAGCTATGGCCCGCGCGGTGCCCGCCCTGGGTCTCGAGCAGGCGGCGACCGTTCCTGCGCGTGATGGCGACGCCGAACCCGGTGCTGTCGTGGCTGCCCGTGCTCCCGAGCGGCCTGCCGCGGCTGTCGTACAACCGGGCGAGGTCGACGCCGCCGTAGCCCAGGCGGATCGTCTGGTCGAGCACCGCGGCGCTGTAGTTCGGGGTCGTGACCGCCAGGCGCCGGCTGCCCGGGTCGTAGGCGAACAGCGGTGGTGGCTGCTCGGCCGGGGCGTCGACCGCGCGGGCGAGCGCCTGATGGGCGACGAGCCCCGCGATGCGGGCCGCCACGAACTGCGGGTCGGATTCGGGATCGGACTCGGGGGACCGGATGCCGTGAAGCGTCGAGGGGATGGCCGGCTTCTTGCGGCCCGCCTGCAGCCGCTCGTAGTAGCCGAGGGCGCGGTCGAACATCCACCGCGCCCAGCGGCGCTCCTGCTCCTCCAGCACGGGCGCCTCGGCGAGGGTGCTCAGCCCTCCGAGCGCGAAGACCCAGTAGCGGGTGAGGTGCCAGCGGCGGTAGGCGAGGCCGGTGTCCCAGTTGAGGTACCCGGCGTGCGTCCAGTCGCCGGCGAGGATCCGTCGCGCCCACGAGCGCAGGACCCACATGCGCTTCGCGTCGAGCGGCGGCATGCCGGCCGCGACGGCCGGCGCGTAGTCGTCGAGGGCGTGAAAGACGATGTTGGCGTACTCCGACGTGCCGACGCGGTTGCCGGCGGCGCTCGGGCGGACGTTCGGGAGATACAGGAAGCCCATGCCGTCGTTGAGGTTCGGCGAGCGGTTGCGACCACGCTTGTGCGCGTGGTCGAGGAAGTGGTTGAGGTACTGCGGGAAGTCGCGGCGCAGGAGCGTCGCGTCGCCGGAGACGTTCGCGTCGGCGAGCGCCATGTCCGCGGGCCAGTTGAACTGGTTGAGCTTCTGGCGCGGCCATGTGTAGAACGCGCTGTTGGCGGTCGAGCGGACCGCCTTCTGCACGCGCTCCACGAGCGCCGCGGGGAGGCCGACGATGTCCCGCGCCCGCACGGCGAGCGCGAGGCCCTCGGCGGCCTGCGGATCGAGCGAGACGTGCTCGCGCAACGGCAGGTAGCTGCCGGCGTCGGGCGTCCATCCCGGGACGTGGAAGTGCGCGGTCGCCCGCGCCGGGCGCTTGGCGACGTCCAGGAACGCGGGCGCGCGCGTCAGCGCATCGACCATCGGCGCGATCCGCTCGTCGCGGCGGGCGGGACCGGCGTGCCCCGCGGTCGCCCCCCGCGCGGGGGCGGCCGTGATGTTCCCGTTCATGCGCGTGCTGAACGAGCCCCCCCGGGGCACGCACCCCCCCCGGCGGGCCAGGGGTGCCGGGCGTACGCCGCCAGCGCGGGGCCGGCAGTGATGTACGCGTTCAGGCGCGTGCTGAACGAGCCGCCGCGGGTCACGTACCCCCCGAGGCGGGGCCGCCACTGACCGTCGAGCTCCGCCGCGCGGCGGTCGACGAACGCCCACAACTGCTCGACCTGCTCGGCCCGCTCCGTCGGGGGGGCGGGCGGCGGCGCCTGTGCCGGTGCGGGCACGGGGACGCCGAGCACCCAGGCGAAGGTGCCCAGCACGACGATGCGGAGGACCGGGGAACGGGCCATCTCGACGGGCAACGGCGCCATCACACGCGAACATGAGCGCTGCACGGTGGACGGCAACCGGGGTCCGCACGGAATACTGATCCGTGATGGGGCACGGCTTCGGACTCTGCGACTCCTGCGCGCATCAGCGGCTTGTGCGATCCGGGCGCGGCACCCTGTTCTCGCTGTGCGAGCGGGCGCTGGCCGATGACCGCTACCCCAAGTACCCACGGGTCCCGGTGGCGGCGTGCCCGGGGCTCACGCCGCGGCGCGGGACGGAGCCTCGCGACAGACACGCGTGACCGAGGCGTTCGAGCGACTCGACCCGCTGCCCGGGGGGACGAGTCTCGGGGCCGACTCGGGCGCCGGCGAGCCCAACGGGGCGAGCACGAGGAGCGTCCGGTCGTCCTGATCGTCCCGGGTGAGGCTGAAGCGGAACAGCGTCGGGATCGTCAGCTGCTCCACGAGCAGAGCATCGGGCGACTTCGTCACCGTCGCGATCGTCGGGGTGCGCGCCACCAGCGTCGCCTCCAGTGGCTTCTCCAGTTCGCCGCTCACCAGGTCGCGGCGGAAGAACAGCGCCTGGTCGGGCTGCTCGCCGACCCTGGGTGGCATGAGGACCACGACCTCCTTGACGTCATCGAGATGGCGCAGGCTGTACAGCGCGAGCTCGAGCGCCTCGCGTCGCAGCAGCAGATGACGCTGGATCGACGGCCTGCCGTTCACGCTCGGGCAGTCCTTCCCCGGACCGCACAGCCGGAAGAGCACGCCTTCATCCTCAAACCGCTCGATGTCACCGCCGGAGGCCCCCGAGCCCCGCATCGCCACCGTCACCGGGAGTCCGGAGACCTCGAGCGCTCCGCCCTCCACGCGCACGAGCTGCCTGCCGTCCGGCCCGCGGTATTGCGGCCCGACGTGCGCGGCGATCTGCTCCGCGCCCGCCGGTCCGTCCGCGGATGGCTCCCACGCCGACCATGCCGGGTCCGTGCTCACGGGGCTGGGGTCGCTGCCCGCGCCGACGAGGACGACGCCGAGCAGGACGACGGCGGCGACCCCGACCGCGAGCAGCGCGCCCTTGCGAGACGGGAACCGGGTCGGCCCGGGCGGGCGCTCGGGCGTGGTCGGTTCATCCGGCGAGCCGGGGATCTCGGGGTGCATCGCCGGGCAGGGTAACGGGCGCACGCGTGCGCCCCAGCAGGTACCGTCCCGGGGGATGGGCGAGTCCGGTGCACCCTCCCGGTGGTCGCGTGCACCGGGAGCCCGGTCCACGCGTCTGGCCCTGTCCGCGCTGCTCGCCGGCGCCGCGCTGCTCGCGCTCCCGTCCGGCGCGACGGCACTGAGACTGACGCCGTGCAAGGCCGAGGGGAGCTTCGGCTGCGGCTCGCTGCGCGTCCCGCTCGATCACACCGGCCGCACGCCGGGGACCGTGAGCATCGCGGTGGCGGCGCAGCGCCGCTACCCGAAGGACGCGGGCCTGCTGATCGCGCTCTCCGGCGGGCCGGGCCAGAGCTCGGTCGACGCTGCGGGGTCGTTCGCGATCAGCCTCGAGCCGATGCTGCGCAAGTACCGCCTCGTCGTCCTCGACCAGCGCGGGACCGGCCTGTCCGGCGCGCTCAACTGCCCGGTGCTGCAGAACGTCAAGGGCCTCGACGAGTTCACCCCGCAGTCCGTCAAGCGCTGCGCGACGCAGATCGGCCCGCGGCGCGGCTTCTACCGGACCGCCGACACGGTCGAGGACCTCGAGGACCTGCGCAAGGCGTTCGGCGCCCCGAAGGTCGTCGTCATGGGCATCAGCTACGGCACGTGGGTCGCGCAGGAGTACGCGCGCACCTATCCGCGCCGGACCGAGAGCCTCGTCCTCGACTCGATCGTCGGGCCGGAGCCGCAGGACGCCTACGCGATCGACGGGTACGCGCGCCTGCCCCGTGTGTTCGACGAGCTGTGCGCCCGGAAGCGCTGCCGGAGCGCGACGAACGACTTCACGGGCGACGTCGGGCGCGTCGTCCGCAGGCTCGCCGAACGGCCCCTGCGCGGCACGACGTACGACGCCGCCGGCCGCGCGCGCAAGGTCGCGTACACGGCGCAGAGCCAGTTCTTCTTCCTCGTCACGTCGGGCGACCTCAACCCGTTCATGCAGGCCCGGATGCCCGGCGCGGTGAACTCCGCCGTGCGCGGGGACCCGGGGCCGCTGCTGCGGCTCAAGCGCATGGGCGACGGTCCGCCGTCCAAGGTGCGTGAGTTCAGCTGGGGCCTCACCGTCGCGACGGGCTGCCTGGACGCCCAGCTCCCGTTCTCGCTCGCCGCTGACACCGCGGCGCGCTCGTCGCTCGCCGACAGCGCGCTCGCCGCGATCCCGCCTGCCTCCTACGCGCCGTGGTCGACGGAGACGGTGAAGAACACCAGCTACGCCGACGACTGTCTCTTCTGGCCACGCGACGCCCGCGCGCCGCGCTCGCGCGGCGGGCTCCCGGACGTGCGCTCGCTGCTCCTCGCCGGGCGCCTGGACATGCGGACCCCCGTCGAGGACGCCGTGAAGGTGAAGGCGCTGCTGCCGCGCTCGGAGCTCGTCACCGTCCCCGGCAACGGGCACGACCAGGTCGACAGCGACGGCACCGGCTGCGTCGCGAAGGCGCTCGAGCGGTTCACCGCCCGCAGGCCGGTCGGCCAGCCGTGCAAGGGCACGTCGAACCTGTTGCCGCCGATCGCGCGTGCGCCGCGTGCGCTCGCGGAGATCCGCGCCCCCGCGGCCGTCCCCGGCGACCGTGGGCGCACGCTGCTCGCGGCGCTGCGCTCGGTCGAGGATGCGCGCTTCACCGGCCTGGAGGCCGTCTACAGCGGGTGGCAGCCGCGCGGCGGCGGCCTGCGGGGCGGCAGCTTCGCGGCGACCGACGCCTTCGCCGGCACGCTGACGCTGCGCGATTACAGCTACGTCCCGGGTGTGCGGGTCAGCGGTCGCCTGACCGTCGACGGCCCGCGCGTCCGCGGCCGCATCACCGTTCGCGGACGGGTGTCCGGCAGCCTCGTCCTGCGGTCGACGAGGGCGGCCTCGGGCACGCTCGGCGGTCGTCCGGTCGCATACGCCGCGGGCTCCGGAGCGCGCGCGGCGCGCGCCGGAGCGGACGCCGGAGCGTTCCCGCGGATCCCCGCGATCCTGCTGGACCCCGCCGCCGTCGCGCGGCGCCGCGCCGCGCGCTGAGACCGCGGTCTGCTCACCCGGTCAGCAGGACGACGATGGCGGTCAGCCCGACCGCGACGATGACGGCGCGCAGGGCGGCGGGCGGCAGGCGCCGCCCGTACCGCGCCCCGAGTTGGCCGCCGGCGATCGACCCCACCGCGATCAGCGCCGCGGGCGCCCAGGCGACGTCGGCGACGAGCAGGAACACGACCGCCGCGACGCCGTTGACGATCACCGCCAGCACGTTCTTGAGGCCGTTGATGCGCTGGAGGTCGTCGTCGACGGTGAGGCCGAGGATCGCGAGCAGCAGGATGCCCTGCGCGGCACCGAAGTAGCCGCCGTACACCCCGGCCCCGAACACTCCCGCCAGTCCCAGACGGCCGCCGTGCTCGTGCGGCTCGCCCTGCCGCCGCGCCAGCGCCGCGGCCAGCCGCGGCTGCAGCACGACGAGCAGCAGGGCCAGCGCGATGAAGACCGGCACGATCGCCTCGAACCACGAGGTCGGCAGGGCGAGCAGCAGGCCGGCGCCGAGCAGCCCGCCGACGAGCGACGCGCGGCCGAGCCACAGCGCGCGGCCGCGCTGGCCGCGCAGCTCGCGCCGATACCCGATCGAGCCCGAGATCGACCCGGGAACGAGTCCGACGTTGTTCGAGACGTTCGCCGTCACCGGGGCGTAGCCGAACGCGAGCAGCACCGGAAAGGTGATGAGCGAGCCGCTGCCGACCACGGTGTTGATGGTTCCGGCGGCGAGCCCCGCGGCGAGGATGGCGAGAGCCTCCGGGACGTCCACCGCCTGAGCGTAGGGCGCCCCGCGGCGCCCGCGGGCCGTCCATCGCCGCAGCACCGCGTTCAAGCGCACACCCCGCCGTGGCCGATACGGAATCGATGGCTGAACGGCCGAGCGCAGGCGTCCTGCGGGCGCACGAGTGGCTTCCGGTGTGGCTGGGCCGACGGCTCGGCGTGGCGGCCCCTGCCAGCCGGGCCCCGGAGGACCCCGCGGAGGACCGCGCGCTGATCGCCCGCGCCCTGGCCCTGCTGTTCCTCGCCGGCGCGTCGCTGTCGGTCGTGTGGCTGATGCTCCCGCACGAGGCGAACGCCGTCGACTCGGGCATCGTGGCGGTGACGGTCGGCGGGTATTTCGTCGGCATCGTGCTCTTCGTCGGCTTCGACCGCCTCCCGATGGCCGTGCTCAAGGGCTCGGTGACCGCCGCGACGCTCGTCATCACGGGCGCGCTGCTCGCCAACCACGAGAACGGCAGCGTCTACGTCCTGTTCTACGTGTGGGCGACGGTCTACGCGTTCGCCTTCTTCTCGCTGCGTCAGGCGCTGCTGCAGACCGCGCTCGTCGGTGTCGCGTTCGGCGCGGTGCTCGTCGTCCAGCGCGACATCTGGCAGGAGGAGGTCGCGCGCTGGCTGCTGACGATCGGCACGACGGTCGCCGCCGGCCTGCTCGTGCGCTTCCTCACCGGGGCGCTGCGCCACCGCTCGCTGCACGACCCCCTCACCGGACGGGCGAATCGCCGGCTCTACTTCACCGCGCTCGACGAGGCGCTCGAGCGCGCGCGGGAGGATCAGCGGGCCGGCTCGGTCGCCGTGCTGTTCCTCGACCTCGACGGCTTCAAGTACGTCAACGACTCGCTCGGCCATCAGGTCGGCGACGCGCTGCTCGAGGCGGTCGCCGACCGCCTGCAGGTCATCGCGCGGCCGGAGGACCTCACCGCACGGTTCGGCGGCGACGAGTTCGCCCTCCTGTGCCGGGACGTCGACCACGAGGACGACGCGCTCGCGATCGGGCGCCGGATCAACGAGGCGCTGCACACGGGCTTTCAGATCGGCGAGCACGAGCTGCGGGTGTCCGCGAGCGTCGGCGTCGCGCTGTCCGGCGGCACCGATGCGGACAGCGGCACGCTCGTCCGCGACGCGGACGCGGCGATGTACGCCGCCAAGGCCCGCGGGCGCGCGCGCTGCGAGCTGTTCGGCCAGACGCTGCGCAAGCGCATGGTCGAGCGACTGAACGTCGAGAACGAACTGCGTCCCGCGCTCGAGCGCGACCAGCTCGAGGTGCACTACCAGCCGATCGTCTCGCTGGAGAGCCAGCGCATCGTCGGGGTCGAGGCGCTGATCCGCTGGCGCCACCCCGTGCGCGGGCTCGTCTCGCCCGGCGAGTTCATCCCCGTCGCGGAGGAGACCGGCCTCATCGTCCCGATCGGGCGGATGGTCCTCGAGCGCGCCTGTGTGCAGATCGCTGCGTGGGACGCCTCGGGAGGGCCGCTGGCGGGCATCTCGCTCAGCGTCAACCTGTCCGCCCGCCAGCTGCCCCACCCGGAGCTGCTGGCGAACATCGAGACCGCGCTGCGGCGCGCACGGATCGCCCCGTCGCGGCTCACGCTCGAACTGACGGAGAGCACCCTGATGGACGAGGACGCGGGCCCGGCCGAGACGCTCGCAGCGCTGCGGCGCCACGGCGTGCGCCTCGCCCTCGACGACTTCGGGACCGGCTACTCGTCGCTGTCCTACCTCCAGCGCTTCGCGCTCGACGAGATCAAGCTCGACCGCAGCTTCACCGCGGGCATCGGGCACGGGGGCAGCGAGGACGCGATCACCGGCGCCGTGCTGGCGCTCGCCAGCGCGCTCGGCGTCCCCGTCGTCGCCGAGGGCATCGAGCACGACCACCAGGCCGAGACGCTGCGTGGGCTGGGCTGCACCTACGGGCAGGGGTATCTGTTCGCCCGCCCCGCGCCGGCGATCGACCTCGAGGCCGACCTGGGCGGCGAGCCCGCACTGCGGATGGCCTCCTAGCCGCGCCCGCGGCGTCAATCCCCGACGAGTTCCGAAGCCTCCAGCCAGCGCCCTTCGAGGTCCTCGCGCTCGGCCACCAGCGCGTCCACGTCGCCCTGCAGCTCGCCCAGGCGCGCGTGGTCGGTCGCGGCCGCGAGCATCTGCTCGTGCAGGAGCGCCTCGCGCTCCTCGAGCTTCTGCAGGGCGCGCTCGATCCGCTGGACGTCCTTGCGCGCGGCCCGGGCGAGCGCGCCGGGGGCCCGCGGAGCGCTCGTTCGCGGCGCGCCGGGGGCCGGGGGCGCGTCCGCGGCGGCGTGGCGCTCCTCGAGGTACTGCTCGATCCCGCCGGGCAGATGGCGGATCGCGCCACGCCCGGTGAGGGCGTGGACGTCGTCGCAGACGCGCTCGACGAAGTACCGATCGTGGCTGACGACGACGAGCGTGCCGGGCCAGCCGTCGAGCAGGTCCTCGAGCGCGGTGAGCGTGTCCACGTCGAGGTCGTTCGTGGGCTCGTCGAGCAGCAGGACGTTGGGCCCGTCCATGAGCAGCCGCATGAGCTGCAGGCGCCGCCGCTCGCCGCCCGAGAGGTCGCGGACGAGCGTGCGGGCGCGGTCGCCGCGGAAGCCGAACCGGTCACAGAGCAGCCCGGCCGTGATCTCGACGCCGTCGCTGAGCGTCGCCGCGCCCTTCACGGCCTCGAGCGACTCCAGCACGCGCAGATGTCCGGGGATCTCCGCCGTGTCCTGCGAGAGATGGGCGAGGCGCACGGTGGCGCCGCGGTCGACCGTGCCGGACGATGGCACGAGCTCCCCGCTGAGGACCTTCACGAGCGTCGACTTGCCGGACCCGTTGACGCCGACCAGCGCGACCCGGTCTCCGGGGCCCAGCCGCCAGGTCACGTCGCGCAGGACCTCCTGGGCGCCGAACGAGACGGACACGTGCTCGGCCTCGAGGACCTTGTCGCCCAGGCGCGCGGAGGCGAATCGCAGCAGCTCGGCGCGGTCGCGCGGTTCGGGCTCGTCGGCGATCAGCGCATTCGCCGCCTCGATGCGGAACTTCGGCTTCGCCGTGCGCGCCGGGGGGCCTCGCCGCAGCCACGCGAGCTCCTTGCGCAGCAGCTGCATGCGGCGCGCATCGCTCGCGGCCGCCTGGCGGTCGCGCTCGGCGCGTGCCAGGACGTACGCGGCATAGCCGCCCTCGTACTGGTGGACGGCGCCGTCGGCGACCTCCCACGTCGCCGTGCAGACCGCGTCGAGGAACCAGCGGTCGTGGGTGATCACGACGAGGGAGCCGCGCCGGGACGCGAGGTGGCGCGCGAGCCAGTCCACGCCCTCCACGTCGAGGTGGTTGGTCGGCTCGTCGAGCAGCAGCAGCTCGGGGCTGCCCAGCAGCATGCGGGCGAGCGCGATGCGGCGCCGCTCTCCGCCGGAGAGCGGCGCGATGGGCGTGTCGATGCCGTCCGTGAAGCGGCCGAGGTCCACGCCGCCGAGCAGCCCGTCGAGGACACCCCGGAACCGGGCGTCGCCGGCCCACTCGTGGTCGGCGCGCGCGCCGACCAGCTCCTCGCGGATCGTGCGCCCGGGGTCCAGGTCGTCGCCCTGTCCGAGCGCCGCGATCTCGACGTCGCCGGAGCGGGTGACCAGCCCGGCGTCCGCGTCCTCGGTCCCGGCGATCAGCCGCAGCAGCGTGGACTTGCCGTCCCCGTTGCGCCCGACCACGCCGATGCGGTCGCCCGCGGCGATCCCGAGCGTGACGTCGCGCAGGACCGAGCGGCTGCCGTAGCCCTTGTCGACCGTCTTGAGGTTGACGAGGTTGCGGGCCACGGCGCTCATCCGGCCCGCATCCTGCCTGGATCGCGGCGGGGGCGCCCGGCGCCCCGGTGACTAGGCTGCTCGCGATGACCTATGACGTCGCCGAGGCGCGGCAGAACCTGCTCGACACGATCGCCGCGGCGATCGATGATCTGGCCGTGGCGCTCGCCGCGCTCGGCGGCGCCTACGAGCTGCTGGACGACCAGAACGCCGACCTGCTCGAGGAGGAGCTGTTCCGGCCCGTCCAGATCGCCTACGGGCGCGCGCGGCGCACCCATGCCGCCTTCGCGGAGCGCAGCGGGCTTCCGGGCCGCGAGTTCGCCCCGGCGCCCGAGGGGGCGCCCTCACACGGGACCCAGGGCTTCGTCGAGGCCGCCGTCGAGGCGACCCTCGACGCCGACCAGACGCTCGCCGACCTCCAGGACTCGCTCGCACCGGTCGAGGTGGGCGACCCGGAGCTGCGCGCGGGCCTGTCCGAGGTGCGGACGCTGATCGGGCCGCTGGAGTCCCGGGCGGGGCGCTTCCTCAGCGGTCGCGGGCGGTAGGGCGCCGCCGTCGCCGGCGACGCCCCGCCGCGGCCGCTACTCGCCCGTCGAGCCGCTCTCGGGCTTGACGCAGACGACCGTCGGGTCGCTCTGACACAGCGCGTACGAGTCGCCGCCCTGCATCTGCGTCCGGGTGGAGATCACGTACGGCACCTCGTCGGACGGCCCGCCCGCGACGCGCACGATGTAGTGAGCGGTGGTGTCCCAGCTCGTCAGGCCGCCGAGCGCCGCGGTGGCGCCGGCCGCGGTGCCCTCGGCCTCGCCCTGCGCCTTGCCCTTCTCGAACCCGGCCTTCGCGCCCTCCTTCTTGCCGGCCGCCTCCCCGGCGGACTCGCCGGCCGCGGTCCCGGCCTGCTCGCCCTCCGTCTTGCCGGCGGCGAAGCCGTCCTGGTAGATCGCGTCGTAGCCGGAGGCGCCGGCCTTGTACTCGTCGGCCTTCGAGCTCTCACCCTGGCTCTTGCCGAACAGGAACCCGCCGGCGAGGGCGAGCACGACGAGCGCCGCCGCGCCGGCCCACCAGCCGCCGCCGGGCCGGGGCTTGGCGGGCGGATAGGCGCCCGGAGGCGGGGGATACTCGCCGGCCGCGGGGCCTGCGGGGGGAACGGACGGGCCACCGGACTCCATGGGACATCAACCTCCGTCGGTCGGGGAACTGCGCCCGCGCAACGCTAGAACGGCCGCCGGACGCCCGCGGACCACTGGAAATCTCCACGCGCCGCAACTTCGTGACGGGACGCGGGTTCGATGGTCGTAGCGTGTAGCGGCGCAGCTGGTCGGAGCCATTGGGAGAATCTGCATGAACGTGCGACGTCGAATCATCAGCGCAGCGTGCGCCGCGGTCGCGGCCACCCTGCTGGCCGCCGTCCCCGCGGGGGCGGCGACCGTGTCGGTGCAGGTCCCCGCCAACGCCGAGATCGACAAGCCGACGAACGTCGTCTACTCGGGCATGGCCGACGCCGCGGGCACGGTGGAGATCACCGGCAGCGGCCAGAACATGACGCTGAGGACGTTCTACCTGAAGGGCAGCGGCACGAGCTGCTCGCCGACGTCGGCCGAGCAGCGCGCCCGGCCCGACTCCAGGTTCGACGGCGACCAGTTCGTCGAGAGCCCCGCGCCGTTCAGCCTCACCTCGACGATCACGTTCGCCGAGCGCGGCGTCTACAGGTTCTGCGCCTATCTCGAGATCGGCCAGTCGAACGACACTTCGCCGCCCACGGCCTTCGCCGAAGCCCTCCTCACGGTCGGCGGCCCGCCGATCCCGTGCGTCGTCCCGAAGCTCAGCGGCCTGTCGCTCGCGACCGCGACGACGAAGCTCAAGAGCTCCGGCTGCGCGCTCGGGAAGGTCTCCAAGCCCAGGAAGGTCGCCAAGAAGGCCAAGCTCGTGGTGCGCTCGCAGAGCGTCGCGCCCGAGGTGAAGCTCGGCGCCGGCTTCAAGATCAACATCGTCCTGAAGGTGAAGGCCAAGAAGAAGAAGTAGCCGTCCGAGCGGCCCGCGGGCCGCTCAGGATGCCGGAGGAGGGACTCGAACCCCCGACACGCGGATTATGATTCCGCTGC
>DAIPYF010000012.1:2570-23989 GCA_036782855.1 Solirubrobacteraceae bacterium | reverse complement strand
CGCGGGCAGTGGGACGCGTTCCGCCTGCGGATCCCCGCGAAGATCGGCGACATCGTCCAGAAGGTCGCGCTCGCGCGCTGGTCGCGCACGCTGTCGGCGCTCGTCAGCGCCGGCGTGCCGCTGATGCAGGCGCTCGACATCACCGCACGGACCGCGGGCAACCGCGTCGTCGAGGACGTCATGGCGTCGGTCATCGACTCCGTCAAGCAGGGCGGAACGATCGCGGAGCCGCTGCGCTCGGCGCCCGTGTTCCCGGGCATGGTCGTCGCGATGGTCGCGGTCGGCGAGGAGACGGGCGCGCTGGACCAGATGCTCACGAAGATCGCGGACTTCTACGAGGACCAGGTCGACGCCGCCGTCAAGTCGCTGACGTCGATCCTCGAGCCGCTCATGCTCGTCGCCGTCGGCGGCATGGTCGGGTTCATCGTCATCTCGATGTACCTGCCGCTGTTCAAGGTCTACGACTCGATCCGGTAGGCCCCGCGCCTCCCGTCCAGCGACCGCTGGCCACGAGCCCATCCCGGTGGTACGGTGGCCTGGCACGGGTCGCACACGCGACCACCGCGATGGAAGGACAACTCGTATGACCGAGACCAGTCCGCCGGACCGCAGGGCTTGACACCCAGATTTCGCAGGATCCTTCGTGCGGCGCCGAGCAGTGCCGCCCCGCCCCCTTCGAGGGCGGACGATTCGTCTGAAGGCCGGCCCCGAGGGCCGGCCTTCGTCGTTCCGTGCCCAGCGGACCGTGACCGGCCACCAGGTCGCAACGACGGGATTTAGATTCACGAAACCCATAGCCGTAGTTTGGTCGGCATCTCGTCAACCCTCAACGAGGAAGCGACTCCCGAGAATGACGTCCGCATCGCCCGCCACTCGACCGCACCACATCGCCCGACTCGCCGGTGACCAGCTTGCGACATGGTTCACCGCGGGGGTCCTGCTGGTCGTCGGCGGCCTCGCGCTCCTCGCTCACGAGACCACGGCGGTGTCGCTCGTGGTGGCCGTGACGCTGCTGTTCTCCGTCACCGCCGCCATGGCCGCCGGCATCCACCGGCTCGTCCGACCCCAGGAGGACGAGCCGGCACCGGTCGCGTAGCGGACGCTCGCGCGACGGCACCCACATACGACAGCGCATCGACACGGGCGGGCGGACGCAGCGGCGTCCGCCCGTCGTCGTTCCGCGGTCAGGCGACGGGCGTGCGCGTCACGGCGTCCTGCGTGACGGGCGCGGGATTCGTGATCAGCAGCTGCGGGACGGTGACCATCTTGAACTTCCGCTCGCGCAGTCCGCGCACGATCAGGGGCAGCGCCCGGGACGTCACGGTGCGGTCGCCGCCCCCGTCGTGCAGGAGGATGATCGCCCCGGGCCGGGCCTCGGCGAGCACGGCGTCCGCCATCGCCTTGGGGTCGGCGGCCTTGTAGTCGTTGGAGTCGATCGTCCACAGCACCGTGAGCATCCCGGTGCGGCGGGCGATCCGCAGGGTCTCGTCGTTGTAGGCCCCGTAGGGCGGGCGGAACAGCCGCGGGCGCGGGATCCCGGCCTTCTGGAGGCCGGCCGCGTGGTCGGTGATCTCGGACTTCACGTCCGCGGGCGCCAGGCGCGTCAGATCCGCGTGGTTCCACGTGTGGTCGCCGATCGCGTGGCCTTCGGCGACGGCGCGCTGGAGCGGCAGGGGGAATTCGGCGAGCTGGTTGCCGAGCGTGAAGAACGTCCCCTTCGCCTTCTCGCGGCGGAGTGCATCGAGGATCCGCTGGGTGTACGGGCTGGGCCCGTCGTCGAACGTCAGCGCCACGCTGCGCGTCTGGTCGCCCGCCACGCGGACGTAGGGGCTCTCGCGCAGGGTGCGCGAGATCGCCGCGTTCTCCTGGGTGCGGGCACGCTTCTGCCGGGCGAGCGCGATCGACGCGCGCTGCGCCTGCTCCTCGAGCCGCAGCCGGGGGAGCTCGGTGATCGCGCCGTCACGCAGCGCCGTCGGGTTCCACGTCCCGCCGCTCCCGGCGCTCGTCGCGACCACGATGGCGAGCAGCAGCGCGCCGACGCAGAGTCCCGCGAGCGCGGCGCGCCGGCGGCGACGGTGGTGCTCGGCCTGGGAGACCGTGCGGCGTGGGGTGGGCTGCTCGTTCATCGGACGTTGCACCTGCGCTGACACCCGGATGGTAGCCCGCGATACTCCGCGGGATGTCGGTCGTGGCCCCGCCGCTGCGAGATCCCGAGACGCTGCCCACGCCGCTCGCGGCGCTGCTGCGCCGCGCCCGCGCCGGCACGCGCGACGACGGAGCGCGGATCGCGCTCGGGATCGAGGGGGGCGGCCTGGCGGTCGCGATGGCGTGCGGGATGGCCGGGGAGCTGGAGCGCCTGGGCCTGACGTCGTGGCTGGACGTCGTCTACGGCACCTCGTCCGGCTCGCTGATGGCCGCCTACGTCGCGGCGGGCGCGACCGACGACGCGGAGCGTGTGCTGGAGGACGTGTGCACGCCGCAGTTCGTGAGCTTCGCCCGGCTCGGCCGCGCGCCCGTGGTGTCGATCGACCACCTCATGGGCGTCGTGCGCGGGCGACCGCCGCGGATCGGTGTTCCCGGTCGGCCCGAGCTGCGCGTCCTCGCAGCCCGGGTGCACGGCGGCGACCTGCGGACGCTCGGGCCGCTGACCGAGGACGAGGACGCCCTTGCGGCGATCCGGGCGAGCATGGCGATTCCCGTCTGGTCGGGGCCGGCCGTCGACTATCGCGGCGAGACGTACTCCGACGGCGGGCTCATCGAGTCGATCCCCGTGACGACGCCGCTCGCCGAGGGGGCGACGCACGTGATCGCGCTGCGCTCGCGCGACGCCGTGTACCGCAAGGGCAGTCGCGGACGCCTCTACGGCATCGCCGAGGATGCGGTCGCCGCGCGGCTCCCGGGCGACCTGCGCCGCCTCATCCGGGAGCGCCCCGCGCGCTACGACGCCGAGGCGGACGCCCTCGCCGCGGCGGCCGCCGGAGCCGGGCCGCTCGCGGGGCGGGTGACGCAGCTCGCGCCGCCTCCGGGCACGCCGCTCGTCGGCCGGCTGCAGGTCGAGCGCGACCGCGTGCGCGCCGCGATCGCGGCGGGCGCCCGGGCCGCGCGGTCAGCGCTCGTCGACGACGATCCGCAGCCCGTCGCCCACTGACAGCCCGCGGCGGCCGTCCAGGAGCTCCAGCAGCTCCGCGCCGACGACCTCGCGCCGCCAGCCCTTCAGCGTTCGCACGTCGGGCTCCTCGAGGCCCAGGCGCACGGCGGTGATGATGCGCTGCAGGTCGGCGCGCGCGGCGAGCAGTTCGTACGCGACCTCCGCCGGCTCGGCCCGGGCGCGGACGAGCGCCTCGGCGAGCACGATCAGCCCGGCGTCGTCGGGATGGGTCGGGGGCGGCTTGCTGCCCTCGACGGCGATCGGCGGCAGCTCACGCCCGCGCGCGACCTCGTCGAGGATCGCCTTGCCGCGGCGGCGCACGACGCCCTCGTGCAGGCCGCGGATCTGGCGCAGGCGCTCGACGTCCTTGGGGCGCCGCTTGGCGATCTCGATCAGCGCGGCATCCTGGAGCACCGTCTGGACCGGCCGGTCCTCGGTCGAGGCGACGTCCTCGCGCCACTGGGCGAGTGCGCGGGCGACGGCACGCTGGCCGGGGTCCAGCGAGTTCACCCGCGGCAGCCGGCCGAAGACGGTCTCGATCTCGCGCGCGTCGCTCGCGTCCTCGAGCACGCGGCACTCCTCCTGCGCCCACTCCAGGCGCCCCAGGCGGTCCAGACGCGCCTTGAGGGCGTCGGCGGCCTCCAGGAGGTGCAGCACGTCCTCGCGGGCGTACTCGACCTGCTCGTCGCTCAGCGGCCGGGCGTCCCAGCGCGTGAAGCTCGCGCTCTTGCGCACGCGCAGGTCGAGCAGCTCGTTCAGGAGCGACTCGTAGCCGATCTGGGCGCGCATGCCGGCGAATCCGGCGGCGACCTGCGTGTCGAACACGTTGCGGACCTCGGTGCCCCAGACGCGGCGCAGCAGCGCCACGTCCTGGCGGCCGGCGTGGAGCACGATCTCGATCTCCGGGTCGGCGAGCACGGCGGCGAGGGGGGAGCAGTCGAGTCCCGCGTCGAGCGGGTCGAGGACCTCGACGCGGCTCGGGCCGTCTCCGTCGGCGACCGCCACCTGGATCAGGCACAGGAGCGCGCGGTAGCGGCCCTCGCCCATGAACTCCGTGTCGATCGCGAGCGCGCCGGTCTCCCGGGCGCGGTCGGCGAGCGAGGCGGCTATCGCGGCACCCGTCACTCGGACTTCTCGTCCGGCCAGCGACCGGTGCGCTCGAACTCGGCGCGCGCCTGCCGCTCGTCCTCGCGCTCGGTGTCGCCCCGCACGCCGATCCGGAAGAAGACGTTCAGCAGCCAGACCGACGCGCCCGCGCTGACGAGCAGCGCGCCGCCCTCATAGGCCGCGTCGGTGCCGACGATCACCGCGAGCAGGATGCCCGAGGCGATGATCAGCAGCGGCAGCCAGACGCGCACGAAACGCTGCGTCGGCGTCTGCCGTGGACGGGTCCGTGGCGGGGGCTGTGGGGGCCGGGAACTCATGCGGGCACCCCAGAGTGGAGCAGATCGCGAGTGCGCGCGACGAGATCCCCGAGCGCGGGCGCCTCTCCCGCCCGCGCCAGCCCGACGGATGCGGCGAGCTCCCCGCGCAGCTGCGCGGCCGTCTGGCCGAGGGCGCGCCGCTCCGCGAGCGTGATCGCGCCATCGCGCTTGGCGAGTCGCCGGCCGCCCTCGCCGAGCAGCAGCGGGACGTGCGCGTAGCCGGGATGCGGGAGGCCCAGGCGGCGCTGAAGCCAGCGCTGGCGCGGCGTCGAGTCCAGGAGGTCCGCGCCGCGCACGACCTCCCCGATCCCCTGATCGCCGTCGTCGACGACGACGGCGAGGTTGTAGGCGAACGCGCCGTCGTTGCGCCGGATGACGAAGTCGTCCACGGCGCCGCTCACGGGCCCGCACAGCCGGTCGGTGAACCGCTCGACGGCGCCGGCGGCCCGCACCCGCAGTGCCGGAGGCCGGCCGGAGGCCGCGCGCCGCTCGGCCTCCGCGGCGGGCAGGTCACGGCAGGTCCCGGGGTACGCGCCGTCGGGGAGGCCGTCGTGCGGGGCGGACGCGGCGTCGCGGATCTCCGCTCGCGTGCACCAGCACGGGTAGACGAGCCCCGCGTCGCGCAGCCGCTCGAGCGCGGCCTCGTAGCGGGACGTTCGCTCGGACTGGCGCACGATCTCGTCGTCGTGGTCGAGCCCGAGAGCCGCCAGGTCGGCGAGCTGCTCGGCGACGAACGACGCGCGGACGCGACCGCTGTCGAGGTCCTCGATCCGCACCAGGAACCGCGCGTCCGCGGCGCGGGCGAAGAGCCACGCGAGCAGGGCGGTCCGCAGGTTCCCGAGATGCAGCGTGCCGGTGGGGCTGGGAGCGAAGCGCCCGTCGGCGTGAGCGGGCGCCGCGCCGCAGGGGACGAGCAGGTCGGCCACGCGGTCAGGATAGGGCGGTCGCGGTGCGACCCACTACATTGCGCGCCTCATGGCCGAAACGCCCGCCCCGGAGCCCACCGACGCGTCCGCACCGCCGCCCTGCAACCCGTGCAGCGGGTCCGGGACGCTGATCTCCGGGTCCGGTGGGACGCCGCACGAGGTGCCGTGCCCGTGGTGCGAGGGCACCGGGGTGCGGATTCCCGGCCATGACGCGCAGGCCGCACGGCGCGGGGACGCGCCGGAGAACGGCCGCGTCGCCGCCGAGGTCGACTGACCGCGTTCGCGAAGAAGGCGGCGCCGCAGTCCCGGAGGCGACCCGGCGTGGTCGGCCGCTGGGAGCCGAGCGGGTGCTGCGACGCCGCAACGACGGTGTCGTGCTCGAGCGCCCGGGCGTTGAGCCGGGTCCGCGTGACCGGACGAATAGCCGATCTGCCGTGGACGAACGGTCGACGCGTCGTGGTCCCGCCTCAATCGGACGCGTGTGCTGCCGATGCGCGAAGGATCATGCGCCCGACCCTGCGCCTTCTCGCCGCCGCGGCCACACTCGTGGCCGCCGGCGCGCTTCCCGTCTCCGTCGCCGCCGCGGCGGGCGACTGCACGCCGATCGACAATCGCAGCGCGTTCGGGCACAACCGCGCATCGACCGAGATCATCACCGTCCCGTCGACCGACGTGCCCAAGGCGACCGTCGACGGCGCCACGGCCGTCTCCAAGATCACCCTGACCGACACGGGCATCGTCCGCACGGTCAAGGTGAAGAACATCAGCGTCACCCACACGAACCTCGCGGACCTGACGCTGCGTCTGCGGACACCGGACGGCTCGCTCGTCCTGCTCGCCAACGCGCTGGCCGGCGCGAACATGACGTCCACCACGTTCAGTGACGCGGCCCCCAGCATCTTCGTCGGGCTGCCCCCGTACTTCGGGACGTTCGCCCCGCAGGAATGGCTCGCCCAGCTGTACGGCGAGGCGATCGCGGGGGACTGGCAGCTGGAGATCACCGACGCGGCGGGCGGCGCCACGGGCACGCTCACCGGCTGGACCATCGAGATCACGCCCGAGTCCTGCGAGGAGCAGCCGCTGGCCTCGTTCACCGCGGCGCCCAACCCGGTGTCACCCGGCAGCACCGTCAACCTCGACGCCTCCGCGTCCGTCGGCGCGTCGGGCGCGGCGATCGTCCACTACGAGTGGGACCTCGACGGCGACGGGACGTTCGAGACCGACACCGGTTCGACGCCGACCACGAGCACCGTCTATGCGGTCAAGGGCACCTACGCCGCGACCGTCAAGGTCACCGACACCGGCGGGTTCAGCGATCAGCGGACACAGGCGATCGCGGTCACCGCGAAGCCCGTCGCGGTGATGACCGTGACGCCGTCATCGCCGCTCTCGCTCGTGAACGTCACGCTCGACGCCTCGGACTCGACGGACTCCGACGGCACGATCGTCCGCTACGAGTGGGACCTCGACGGCAACGGCACCTACGAGGTCGACGCGGGCAACATCTCCGCGATCCAGCGCCTGTTCGGCACCTCCGGCCCGCGGACGGTCGGGCTCCTGGTGACCGACGACAGCGGCGCGACGACCGCGACCTCGACGGTGGTCGACGTCCAGAACCGCGCGCCGATCGCGGACTTCGGGCCCGTTGCGCCTCCGGCGATCGTCGGCGCGCCGGCGACGATCGACGCCGGCGCGAGCTACGACCTCGACGGCACCGTCGCCGACTACGAGTGGGATTTCGACGACGACGGGACCTACGAGACCCAGGGTGGCGGATCGCCCACCATCGAGCACATCTTCCCGGCCTCCGGCACCTACGCGGTCGGCCTGCGCATCACCGACAACCGGGGCGAGTCCACGACCCTCAGCGAGGACGTCGTCGCCACGCAGGCGCCGGTGGCGGTGCTCGGCGCGACGCCGCTCGTCACCCGCCCCGGCGTCCCCGTGACGTTCGATCCGGCGGGATCCTCCGACCCCGACCCCACCGGGAGCATCGTGAGCTACGGCTGGGACTTCGACGGTGACGGCACGATCGACCAGACCAGCGCGACGGGCGCGCCCGTCGTCCACAGCTACACCGACTTCGGTCAGTACACCGCGCGGGTCACCGTGACCGACGACCAGGGCGCGGCCACGAGCGCGACGGTCGTCATCGACGTGCACAACGACCCGCCGACGGCGGCGCTGTCGATCTCGCCCGCCACCGCCCTCACGGGCGTGCCCGTCACGCTGTCGGCCGACGGCTCGCTCGATGCCGACGGGCCGATCGCCAAGTACGAGTGGGACCTCGACGGCAACGGGACGTTCGAGACGAACTCCGGCACGACGGCGACCGTGGTACGCAGCTTCCCGAACCGCATGCGCGTCACCGTCAAGGTGCGCGTGACCGACGGCGACGGCGCGACGGCGATCGCGGCCGGTGCGCTGGCCGTCGACCCCGCGATCACGCCCCCCGGGCCCGGCGGCGGCCAGCCCGGCGGCGGCGGCGCGGGCGGCGGCGGGGACGGCGGCGGCCCCGGCGCCGGCGCCCCGGGCGGCGACACGCCGACGGCGTTCACCGCGAGCCTCAGCGGATCGAGCATCCAGGCGCTCAGGAGCGTCGTCCGGCGCGGTGTCGGCGTCACCTGCAAGGTGGATCGCGGCGCGACCTGCGTCCTCGAGCTCGTCGTCAGCGGGCGCGACGCGCGCCGACTGCGCCTGGCGAAGGGCAAGCGCGCGCGCAAGCCGGTCCGGATCGCCCGCGGGCGTGCGAGCACCGCGACCCCGGGCTCCAAGGCGGTCACCCTCAAGCTGACCCCGCGGGCCCGTCGTGCGCTGAAGCGCTCGCGCAAGCGGATCGTCGTCGTCGTCCAGGGCACCGCGACGGACACCGCCGGCGCGACGGCGACGCTCAAGCGCGCCGTGATGCTCCGCTGACCGCCGGTCAGTCCTGCGGGTCGGTGACCCGGACGACGCCCGCCGTCGTGCCGGCGACCTCGAGCTTGACCGGCAGGTCACCCGCGGTGGGGGCGATGAATCGCAGCTCGCCCGGAATGCCCGGCCCCACCGACGTCCGCACGCCGACGGCCAGGATCTTCGCGATGTCGGGCGTCTCGCTGCGCACCCGCAGCACGACCGTCTCGCCGGTCCGGGCGCGCACCGGCTTGGAGGAAGGCAGGGTCGCGGTCACGTCCTCTGACGGGGTGCCCTCGGCGGGCGGGATGGAGGTCGTCGTCGTGGACGTCCCCGTCGCGCGCCGGTCGCGGTCGGCGGCGCTGATGGCACCGGCCAGGATGATGACCGCCACGAGCAGGATGAGCGCCGGGCGCCGGGATCGCATGCCGCCGATCCTGGCAGAGCCCGCGCGCACCGGCGCCGTGACCGTTCGAACACCCGTCCACTTCGCGCCGGGGCGATCGGCCACGGGACCCCGGCGGTCGACAACCACGTCATGGTGCGCCCGCGTCCAGGTGACGGCGAGCACGGCTTCACGCTCGTGGAGCTGCTGGTCGTCATTCTCGTGATCGGCATCCTCGCCGCGATCGCGCTCCCGGCGTTTCTCGGGCAGCAGCGCAAGGGCCAGGACTCCGAGGCGAAAGCGAACGCGCGCGAGCTGCTCACGCACGTGGAGGCCTGCGCGGTCGAGACGAGCGCCTACGACGAGTGCGACACCGTCTCCGAGCTGGGGCCGGTGAACCTGGACTGGGGCGCCGGCGCGGGCCAGGTGTCCGTGACGATCGCCTCCGCCACCGGCTACACGATCGTCGCCCGCTCCCGGTCCGGGACGGACTTCCGGATCGTGCGCACCAGCGTCGGCACGCCCCCGCTGAGGACCTGTTCGCAGGCCGCGTTCGGCGGCTGCCGCGCCGGCGGCGACTGGTAGTCCGCGGGCGCTTGGCGGCGCCCCCCGGGGCCCCGCCCCTAGACCGGCCGCCCCCGGGACTCAGGTCTGGACCCCATCCTGCCGATAGACCTCCCGTCAAGAGGGCCAGTCCCCCTCGGACGCCAAGGGCACACCGCTCGTGAGGGCGGGTCGCAAAGCCACGGGGCTCCGCTCACAGAGCGGAGGCAGCCGGGTTGCCACCGAGGTGGACAGGGGAGCTGGCGCGGTCAAATCGATCCAAACGGAGGATCACACCACCATGCTCAACCGCCTCAAGCGCGACGACGAGGGCTTCACGCTCATCGAACTCCTGGTCGTCATCCTGATCATCGGCATTCTCGCCGCGATCGCCCTCCCGACGTTCCTCGGTCAGCAGAAGAAGGGCCAGGATGCGTCGGCCAAGTCCGATGCCCGTAACCTCGTCTCGCAGGTCGAGGCGTGCTTTGCGGACACGCAGACCTACGCTTCGTGCAACACCGCCTCGGCGCTGGGCACGACGGGTCTGTCGTACGGCACCAACCCCGGCGAGGTCTCCGTGACCGCTGCCGGCGTGGACACCTTCACGGTGACCGCGGTCTCGCAGAACAACAGCCACACCTTCGCGGTCAACCGCGTTGCGGGCGGCGGCTACACCCGCACCTGCGGCTCGCCTTCGGATGGCGGCTGCAAGGCAGGCGGCACCTGGTAGCACTCCCCGCTCGCTGCGCCAAGCGAGCACAGATGGACAGCGAGAGGCGGGCCCCCGGGCCCGCCTCTCGACGTTCGAAGGGGGTGTGGTGAACAGCGCTCAAGGACCCGCACGCCGCCGCCGATAGCCACCGCAGATCGCCGACAGGGCCTCTGTCGGCTACCACACCCCCCACCGTAGGAGTCACACCACCATGCTCAGCCGCCTCAAGCGCGACGACGAGGGCTTCACGCTCATCGAGCTTCTGGTCGTCATCCTGATCATCGGCATTCTCGCCGCGATCGCCCTCCCGACGTTCCTCGGTCAGCAGAAGAAGGGCCAGGATGCGTCGGCCAAGTCCGATGCCCGTAACCTCGTCTCGCAGGTCGAGGCGTGCTTTGCGGACACGCAGACCTACGCTTCGTGCAACACCGCCTCGGCGCTGGGCACGACGGGTCTGTCGTACGGCACCAACCCCGGCGAGGTCTCCGTGACCGCTGCCGGCGTGGACACCTTCACGGTGACCGCGGTCTCGCAGAACAACAGCCACACCTTCGCCATCAACCGCACCGCGGGCGGCGGCTACACCCGCACCTGCGGCACGCCCTCGGACGGCGGCTGCAAGGCCGGCGGCACCTGGTAGCAGCGCAGACCCTCACGGATACACGCGAGGCGGGCCCCCGGGCCCGCCTCGCGCCGTTCCGAGAGGGTTTCCGCCCCGCTCGGCGAACCACCAGCAGCGCCCGTGCCCCTTCCCGTCGTCGCCCTGATCTTTCTCGCCGGCCTGGCGATCGGCTCGTTCCTCAACGTGGTCGCCCATCGGCTGCCGCGCGGGGAGTCGCTGATCTCGCCGCCGTCGCACTGCCCCAAGTGCGACACCCCGATCCGCTGGTACGACAACCTCCCGGTCCTCGGCTGGCTCCTGTTGCGGGGCCGCTGCCGCTCCTGCGGCGAGTCCATCTCGTGGCGCTATCCCGCCGTCGAGCTCGCGACCGGACTGCTCTTCGGCCTCGTGGCCGCGACCCAGGATGAGACCATCCGGATCGTCCTCGGCCTGCTGCTCGTGACGACGCTGGTCCCGGTCACCCTGATCGACCTCGACACGCGCCGCATCCCGAACGCCATCACGCTTCCGTCGGCGATCGCCGCGCTTGCGGCGGGGCTCGCGCTCGACATCGACGTCGTCCCCGAGCAGCTGATCGCGGGGGCCGCGGCGTTCGCGTTCTTCTTCATCGCCGCCTCGCTGTACCCGCGTGGGATGGGTATGGGGGACGTCAAGCTCGCGGGCGTCCTCGGCCTGTACCTCGGCCGGGCGGTCGCCCCGGCGATCTTCATCGCCCTCATCACGGGCGTCGTCGTCGGCGTCGTGATCATCGCGCGCGTCGGCCAGGCGGCCGGCCGCAAGACCGCGGTCCCGTTCGGGCCGTTCCTCGCACTGGGCGGCATCGTCGCCTTCTTCGTGGGCGACGACCTCGTCGACGCCTACGTCGACCGCTTCTGATCGCCGCGCTGGACGAATGGCGGATCCGCCCTTGCGGGGGTTGAGGTTCCGGTGGGACCTGCCGATGCCGGAACCGGACGCCTCCCCACGATCGCGTCCACCCCCACCGCCCTTCCCCACACATGGCAAAGCGACAGAAGCCGATCGTCGGCCTCGACATCGATCCAGCCGGCATCGCCGTGGCCCGCGTGGTCGTGGGCGACGGCATGCGCCTCGAGCAGGCCTTCACGGCGCCGCTCGAGCCCGGCATCGTCCGCGACGGCGAGGTCGTCGACGTTCCGGCACTGAGCGAGGTCCTGCACGAGGCGTGGTCGCAGCACAAGGGCCTGGACCGCCGCGTCCGGCTCGGCGTGGCAAACCAGAAGGTCGTCGTCCGCACGATCGAGCTGCCCCTCGGCGCCGAGGGCAAGGAGCTCGATGCGGCCGTGCGCTTCCAGGCCCAGGACGCGCTGCCGATGCCGCTCGACCAGGCCGTCCTGGACTGGCAGACCCTCACGGTCGTCGACACCGAGAACGGCCCGCGCCAGCGCGTGCTGATCGCCGCGGCCCGGCGCGACATGATCGAGCCGGTGCTCGCCGCCGCCCGCGGCGCCGGCCTGCGCGTCGAGGGCATCGACCTGGCCGCGTTCGCGATGATCCGCGCGCTGCGCGACGAGGCGGCCGGCGAGGACGCCGTGCTCTACGCCGAGATCTCCGGGATCACCAACATCGCCGTCGCGCAGGGACCGCAGTGCCTCTTCGCGCGGGCTTCGGGCGGAGGCATCGAGGGCCTCGCCGTCGAGCTCGCCGAGCGCCGCGGACTCACACTCGAGCATTCGCGCGCATGGCTGCAGCACGTCGGCCTCACGCTCCCCGTCGAGCAGGTCGAGGGCGACCGCGAGATCGTCTCCGACGCGCGCGCCGTCCTCACCGATGGCGTGCGCCGCATCTCGGGCGAGATCCGCCAGTCGCTCGACTTCCACCACATGCAGTCGGGCGGGGCGACGGTCACGAGCGCCGTCATCACGGGCCCGGTGCTCGCGATCCCGGGGTTCGCCGACGCCGTCGGCGCCGACATCGGCCTGCCGGCCACCGCCGGCGCGGTCGCCGGCGAGGTGGCGGGCGTGCGCACCGGCGACGTCACGGTCGCGGCCGGCCTCGCCGCCCCGGGCACGCCCGGGGTCAACCTCCTTCCTGCGGACGAGCGCCGCGCCACCGGAACGGCCGGGCGCAGCGGCGGCCTCGTCTACGTCGCCCTCGGCTTCATGGCGCTCATGCTCGTGCTCGCCACGTCGTACGTCATGGCGTCCAACAACGTGAAGACCGAACAGGCCCAGGTCGACACGATCTCGGCCGAAGCCGACGCAGCCGAGGCGGCGTCGCAGCAACTGACGTCCTTCGCCGACTTCTCGGCGCTGCGCACCGCGCGCATCCAGACCGTCACGAGCCTGGCGACGACCCGGTTCGACTGGGCGCATGCGCTCGGCGAGCTCTCGCGCGTCCTTCCCCGGCGCGTGTGGCTGACGCAGATCGCCGGCTCGCTCGCCTCGGGCGGCTCGGGCGGCGCAGCCAGCGGCGTGCGCGCCTCGATCCCGGGCCCCGCGATCACCCTCGCCGGCTGCACGACCTCGCATCCCGCCGTCGCGACGCTCATGTCGTCGCTGCGGCGCATGGACGGCGTCGTGCGCGTCAGCCTCGACAGCTCCCAGAAGGGCAACGAGACCGACTCCAGCTCGTCGACGGGCGACTGCCGCGGCGGGACGTCCGACCGCACGCAGTTCACGATGACCATCTTCCTCGAGGCGCCGGTGGCCGCCACGGCTCCGGCATCGGCCCCGGCGACCCCGTCGTCGGGCGGCGCGCCCTCGAGCACCGCATCGGGGGCATCCCAGTGACCGGCCGCGACCGCCTCGTCGTCATCGTCATCGCCGCGGCCCTGCTGCTCGGCGGGTTCTGGTTCCTCGCACTCGCGCCCAAGCGCGAGGAGGCGACCGCCCTGCGCGGCGAGGTCGCCAAGCAGGAGCAGCGCCTGGCCGCCGCCCGTGGTCAGGCCGCCGCCGCGGAGCAGGCCAAGGCGCGCTACGACGCCGACTATGCGGCCGTCGCCGCGCTCGGCCAGGCGGTGCCCGCGGACGACGACGTCCCGTCCCTCATCGTCCAGGTCGATCGCGCCGCCGAGCGCGAGGGCGTGTCGTTCCGCTCGCTCGCCCTCGACGCGTCGGGCAGCGCCTCGCAGCCGTCGGCACCCGCGGCGCCGGTCGCCGCGCCCGCACCCGCGGCCGCGGCCTCGGCGCCCGAGCCGGCGCAGGGCACCGAGAAGGGGTCCACGGCGGACGCGGGTGCCGCGCCGGCCGCGCCGGCCGCGCCCGCTCCCGCCACCCAGGCCGCCGCCGCGACGCTGCCCCCGGGCGCGAGCGTCGGCACCGCAGGCTTCCCGACCATGCCGTTCACGTTCGAGTTCACCGGGAGCTTCTTCCGTCTGGAGGACTTCCTGCACCGCGTCAACGGCCTCACCAAGGTCCGTGCAGGCGGCGACCTCCTCGTCCGCGGCCGGCTCCTGTCCGTCGACAGCTTCGAGCTCAAGGCCGCGCCGAGCGGCTTCCCGAAGATCGCCGCGAGCGTCCGTGCCACGGCGTACGTGCTGCCGCCCGGCCAGGGCCTGACCGCGGGCGCGACCGCGCAGGGGCCCGCCGGCGAGGCGCAGGCCACCGGCGGAGGCGCACCGGCCGACACCGGCTCGAGCTCCGCCCCCGCGGCGCCGACCGCCGCAATCGGCCTCATGAGTGGAGGACGTCGATGACCACGCTGCGCAACATCTGGTCCGATCTCGTCGAGAAGCGCCTCTGGCCGGTCGCGGTGCTGCTCGCCGCGGGCCTGCTCGCCGTGCCCGTCGTGCTCGCCAAGGGCGGCGACGAAGCGGTCCCGACGCCCACGTCCGGCGCCGTCCTCGCGTCGGCGACGGTCGAGGACGAGACGGAGATCGTCACGCTGGACGTCGCTCCCGGCGTCCGCCGGCACGCCGGCCGCGGCCAGGATCCGTTCGTCCAGCCGAAGGGCTCGACGCCCGAGAAGGCCCAGGCGCTCGAGTCCGGCACGGCCGACGAGGGCGGTGGCGGCGGTGGTGGTGGCGGCGGCGGCGACGCGGCGCCCGCGCCGGCCGACGATGCCCCGGCGAAGGACGAGACCAAGTCCTCCAAGCCGAAGAGCACCGCGCCGACCTACACCGTGACGCTGCGCTTCGGCCAGGCCGACTCGATGAAGACGCTGCGCAACGTCGCGCGCCTCACCCCGCTTCCCTCCGCGCAGAGCCCCTTCTTCGTGTACCTCGGCGCCAAGAAGGACGGGAAGACGCTCGTCTTCCTCGTCTCGTCCGACGCCAAGGCCACCGGGGACGGCACCTGCAGGCCGAGCGCCAAGGACTGCGAGACGATCGAGCTGCAGTCGGGTGACACCGAGTTCTTCGACCTGACCACGACCGACGGCGTGCAGCAGTACCAGATGGACATCGTGAAGATCACGAAGTCCGGCTCGACGTCGTCGAGCTCGTCCGGCAAGGCCGCGAAGTCGGCCCGCGCCCGCGCGTCGAAGTCCGATCGCCGGCTGCTGCGCAAGGTCCTCGCCGGACGCGCCGATCACCTGATGGGCGCCTATCGCTGGGACTCCCGGCGGGGCGTGCTCGTGCACGTGCCCGCGTGGGAGGACGACCGGCCGTCCAGGACGACCGGCGCCCCCGAGGACGCTGCGCCGTTCACGGGCATCGCCGCGGACTGAAGCTCCCGGGCAGGCCGGTCGCGGGGCGGGGCGGATACCCTGCGCTCCGCACATGGCCCTCAAGCTCATCACCGCCGGCGAGTCGCACGGCCCAGGACTCACCTGCATCGTCGAAGGCCTCCCCGCGGGCCTCGAGCTCGACCCGCAGGCCATCGACCGCGACATGGCCCGTCGCCAGCTCGGGCACGGGCGCGGCGGGGGGGGGGAGATCGAGACCGGCCGCGCCCTCCTCCCCGCGGGGGGGCGCCACGGCCGCACGCTCGGCGGCCCGATCGCGCTGCAGGTCGCCAACCGCGACTACACCAACTGGGAAGAGCGGATGAATCCGTGGCCCGTCGATGCCGACGTGCCGGAGGTCCATCTGCCGCGGCCCGGGCACGCCGACCTGGTGGGCGCGTGGAAGTACGGCTTCAGCGACGTGCGCAACGTCCTCGAACGCGCGAGCGCCCGTGAGACGGCCGCCCGCGTCGCCGGTGGGGCGGTGTGCCGCGCGTACCTCGCGGCCCTCGGCGTCGAGATCCGTTCCCACGTCGTGCAGATCGGCACGGAGCGGGCCGCCGAGCGCGACGCGCCGCTGACGGTCGCCGACTTCGACGCCGTCGACGCGGACCCGGTGCGCTGCCTGGACCCGGACGCGAGCCGCGCGATGGTCGAGCACATCAACGTGCAGCGCAAGGCGAACGAGTCGATCGGCGGTGTGTTCGAGGTGATCGTGTTCGGCGTGGTGCCGGGCCTGGGCTCCCACGTGTCCTGGGAGGAGCGCCTCGACGGCCGTCTGGCGCAGGCGATCTGCTCGATCCAGGCGGTGAAGGGGGTCACGCTCGGCGAGGCGTTCGAGATCGCCGCCAAGCCCGGGAGCGAGGCGCACGACGAGATCTTCCACAGCGACGAGCGCGGGTACTTCCGCGAGACGAACCGCGCGGGCGGCCTCGAGGGCGGCATGACGACGGGTGAGCCGCTGCTGGTCCGTGGCGCGATGAAGCCGCTGCCGACGCTGACGCAACCGTTGCGCTCCGTGGACATCGCCACGCGCGAGCCCGCGCAGGCCCTGCGCGAGCGGACCGACTCGAGCACGGTGCCCGCGGCGGGCGTCGTCGCCGAGGCGATGGTGGCGTTCGTGGTGGCGGACGCCTACCGCGAGAAGTTCGGCGGCGACCATGTGGACGACACGCGGGCCGCTGTGGCGCGGTACGCGGAACGGATCGGGTGGAGGGCGCGCGGCTAGAGCGCTCCCTCGTCTTCGCGGGCTTCATGGGAGCCGGCAAGACGACGTGCGCCGGCGAAGCCGCGCGCCTGCTCGGCGTCCCGCTGCGGGACACCGACGAGCAGCTCACCGCGGCGCTCGGCGAGCCGATCGAGGACCTGTGGGCGCGTGAGGGCGAGGCCGCCTTCCGCGAGCGTGAGGAGCAGGTCGTGCTGGAGGCCCTGGCGGGCCCGCCCGGGGTCGTGTCGCTCGGGGGCGGCGCGCTCGGGTCGGCCCGTGTGCGCGAGGCGCTCGCCGAGCACGTCGTCGTCCTCGTCGAGGTGGGGCTCGAGACGGCCTGGTCGCGGGTCGCGGGAACGACACGCCCGCTCGCGCAGGACCGCGCGGCGTTCGACGTCCTGTACGCCGAGCGGGAATCCGGCTACCGGGCGGCCGCCCGCGCCACGCTCCCGCGTTCCGGCATCGACATCGTGCGCGGAGCGCTCCCGTCGCTCGTCGCGCTTGCGAGCCGCCAGGCCGACGGGCTGCGCCTGCTGTGGGCCACGAGCGCGTCCGGCGACTACCCGGTCTGGATCGGAGCGGGCGCGATCGGCGCACCCTGGCCGTTGGCGCCCCCGTCCCGCAGGATCGTCGTCAGCGACGCCAACGTCGCCGAGCTCCACGCCGGCCGCGTTCCGCTCCTCGCGGGCCTGGTCGAGATCGCCGCGGGCGAGGAGCACAAGACGCTCGCGACGGCCGAGGCCGTCTGGCGCGCGCTCGTCGAGCAGGGCGTGACGCGCGCAGACCACGTCGTCGCGGTGGGCGGCGGCGTCGTGGGCGACGTCGCGGGCTTCTGCGCTGCGACCTACCAGCGCGGCATCCCGGTCGTGCAGGTCCCGACGACGCTCGTCGCGCAGGTCGACTCAGCCTACGGCGGCAAGACCGGCGTGGACCTGCCGGAGGCCAAGAACTACGTCGGCGCCTACCACCAGCCGGCAGCGGTGCTCGTCGATCCCGAGGTGCTGTCCACGCTGCCGCCGGAGGAGTTCGCCGCCGGCTACGCCGAGGTCGTCAAGACCGCCCTGATCGCCGGGGGGCCGCTGTGGGAAGCCGTCGGATCGGGCTGCGTCGTCGACGAGGACGTGATCCTCGCCTGTGCGCGCACGAAGCTCGCCGTCGTCGCCGAGGACGAGCGCGACGGCGGCCGGCGCCAGGTGCTGAATCTCGGCCACACGATCGGGCACGCGATCGAGACCGTCACCGGCTACGCGCGCCTGCGGCACGGCGAGGCGGTCGGGCTGGGCATGCTCGCGGCGCTGCGCCTCTCGGGCGCGGGCGACCTGCGCGAGCAGGTCGCCGGGCTCCTCGAGGCCGCCGGCCTGCCGACGTTCGTGGCGGACGTCGACGTCGACGCGGTCGTCGCGGCGACCCACCGCGACAAGAAGCGCGTGGGCGAGGAGGTCCCGTTCGTGGTGTGCCTGACGCCCGGGGACGTGCGCCACGGCGCTCAGATCGCGCCGGGCGACGTGCGCGCCGCCGTCGCCGAGATCGCCGGCTGAGCGGCCGCGCGGGGCTCCGGCGCGCCGAAGAAGGCGGCCCGGCCCAGCAGCACGGCGGCCGGCAGCGCCCACGCGAGGTACAGCGCCGCCAGGCCGTCGGGGCCGAGATGGTCCGGCGCGGCGACGAACGTCAGCCAGGTGAGCGAGCCGAGGGCCATCGCGCCGACCGGCAGGCCCGGGCGCGACAGCGCCTCCCACGACACGAGCACGAGGATCGCGGGAAGGACGTAGTAGATGCTGTTCCAGGGGTCGAGCAGCCCCCGCAGGAAGAGCAGCAGCGCGAGCAGGGCGAGGGCGTCGGCGCGCCCGACCCGTCCGTGCCGCAGCCGCACGGCGAAGATCGCGGAGAGGGGGAGGGCCAGCAGCACGATCCCGCCGTGGGAGAGGCGGTGGATCGGCTCGGGGCCGCGGTAGCCGGTCGCGCCGGTCACCGGGTCGACGAGGACCTCGCGCAGCGGCCAGAACAGCTGCGTGGGATGGAAGGAGTGGGGCGCGGCGTGGAGCGTGCTGAGCGTGCCGCCCGCTCCGCGCGGGGTCGACAGCAGGAACGGGAGCTCGGCGGCGGCACCGGTCGCCGCGGCGGCGAACAGCAGCCGCCAGCGCCCGTCCTCGGTCGCGACGAGCGCCGGCAGGATCGCCAGGACGGCCCACGGCTTCGCCGCCACCGCCGCGCCGAGCGCGACGCCGCCCCAGCCGGGGCGCCCGGTCAGGCAGGCGAGCAGCGCCAGTGCGCAGAGGGCGCCGGCGAGCGCCTCCTCCGGATGGCCCATCGGCGAGGCGCGGGTGAAGACGGGGGCGAGCAGGCACGTCAGGATCACGGCGCTGCGCACGCCGCGCGAGCGCCCGAGCGCCACCAGGCGCCCGTCGAGCACGTACGCGATCGCGCTGACGGCGAGCATGCAGGCGATCGAGCCGGCGAGGTACACGCCGACCCAGTCGGCGCCGAGCGCGTCGGCCCCGAAGAGGAACGGGATGCGCGGCAGCACCGACGGTCCGTAGATCGGCGCCGTCGCCAGGAACCCGTGCAGGTCGCCCGCCAGCAGCACGTCCACCGACGGGCGCAGTTCCACCGCGTAGTCGCCGGTGGCGGTGTTGGACAGGGTCAGCAGCACCGCTGCGGCGATGAGCAGCAGCGCGAGCGGCCAGCGTTCGGCATGCCGGGGCACGAATGAGGTATCGGCAGACGGGCGCCGCGGGTTGACGGTCCGCGCCCGGCGCGCCCGGGCGGCGCGGTTTCGCCCCGATGGCGCATCCTCGCCACCTGTAAGACTCGCGGCGTGCTCGGTCACAATCGCATCGAGGTGATGCACGGCGTCAACCTCGACCAGCTCGGCCGCCGTGATGCCGGCCACTACGGAGGCCTGACGTTCGACCAGCTCGAGCAGCGCATCGGCGAGCAGGCGCACGCCGTCGGCCTGCAGTGCCGCTTCTTCCACGCCAACCACGAAGGCGACTTCGTGGAGCACCTGCACCGGCTCGAGAGCCTCGCGGACGGCCTGATCGTCAATCCGGGCGCCTGGACGCACTACTCGTACGCGATCCGCGACGCGCTCGAGATCGCCGCGCTGCCGACGGTCGAGGTCCACCTGTCGGACGTGCAGGCGCGCGAGGAGTTCCGCCGCCGGTCGGTGATCTCCGACCTGTGCCTGGCGACCGTCAGCGGCCAGGGGCCCGACGGGTACGCGGTCGCGCTCGCGCGCCTCCACGAGGAGCTCACCGCGCGCGCGGGGGGCACGTGAGCGAGCGCGCGGGCCGGCTGGCCGCCGCGGCGCGTGAGCGGGGGCTCGATCTGCTGCTCGTGTCGGGCGCGGCCAACGTCCGCTGGCTGACCGGGTTCACCGGCTCCAACGGGCTCGCGATCCTCGGCACCGGGCACGCCGGGTCGGCGGGCGTCTTCCTGACCGACTTCCGGTACGTGACGCAGGCCGCCGACCAGGTGGCGCCGCTCTGGGACCGCCGGCAGGCGACGCAGGAGCTCCTGGGCCCGGCGCTCGGCGAGCACTTCCCCGCCTGGGACGGTGCCGAGCGCCCGCGCGTGGGCTTCGACGACGCCGGCGTGACCGTCGCCGAACTGGAGCGCGTCCGCGAGGCGATCGGCGATCGCGTCGACCTCGTCCCGGCCGCGGGCCTCGTCGAGCGGCTGCGGGAGGTCAAGGAGGACACCGAGGTCAGCCGTATCCGCGAGGCCGCGCACCTCGCCGACCACGCGCTCACGGAGGTCGTCGGACGCGGGCTTGCGGGCCGCACGGAGGCGCAGGTCGCTCTCGATCTGGAGATCACGATGCGCCGGCACGGCGCCGAGGCGATCAGCTTCGCCCCGATCGTCGCGAGCGGGTCGCACGGGGCGCTGCCGCACGCGGTGCCGCGCGCGAGCGTCATCGAGCCCGGCGTCCTGGTGACGATCGACTGGGGCGCACGGCTCGACGGGTACTGCTCGGACTGCACGCGCACCTTCGCGGTCGGCGGCGAGCCGGCCGAGCAGGAGCGCGGCGTCTACGACCTCGTGCTGCGGGCGCAGGAGGCGGCGCTCGCCGCCGTCCGTCCCGGGCCCAGCGGGAACGAGATCGACGCGGTCGCCCGCGGCATCATCGACGCGGCCGGCCATGCCGAGCACTTCGGGCACGGCCTGGGCCACGGTGTCGGGCTCGAGGTTCACGAGGGCCCGCGCCTCTCGCGGCTGGGAACGACGGCGCTCGCGCCCGGCATGGTCGTCACCGTCGAGCCCGGGGTCTACGTCCCGGGCCTGTGCGGCGTGCGGATCGAGGATCTCGCCGTCGTCACGGCGGACGGTGCGGAGGTCCTGAACACGCTCCCGAAGACGCTGCAGGTCGTGGATTGAGCTCCGTCGTCGTCGATCCGCGCTTCGAAGGGCCTCCCGGTGTGGCGAACGGCGGCGTCGTGTGCGGGCTGCTGGCGGAGCGTCTCCCCGAGCGCCGGCCCGTGACGGTGACGCTGCGGCGGCCGGTGCCGGTGGGCGTGCCGCTCCAGGTCGCGGACGACGGTGCGGGCGCCATCGTGCTGGCCGCCGGCGGCGAGCCGCTGGCGATCGCCCACGTCGCCGAGGACCCCGAGGTCGGCGTCATCCCGTCCGTCGCGCCGCGGGCGGCCCGGTCGGCGGTCCCCGATCCCGCGCTCGTCGCCGCGCACCCGTTTCCCGGCTGCTTCGGATGCGGCCCCGCGCGCGACCGGGCGTCGGCCGTCGCGCTGCTGCCGGGCCCCGTCGGTGACGGGGTCCTCGCAACCTCGTGGACGCCCGGGCCCGGGCTGCCACAGGGCCCCGGGGCCGTGCTGGCGCCCACGGCGGTCTGGGCGGCGCTCGACTGCCCGAGCGGCGCGGCCGCGGTGCCGCCCGGCTCGCCGCCCCACCACCTCTTCGCACGGAGACCGTCATGCCCGCAT
>DAIPYF010000012.1:0-2560 GCA_036782855.1 Solirubrobacteraceae bacterium | reverse complement strand
GTCGACGGGCCCCTGCCCGTCGGCGGCGAGGTGCTGGTGGTCGCGTGGCCGCTGGGACACGACGGGCGCAAGCGCTGGGGCGCCTCCGCGCTCCTGACGCCCGGCGGCACGCTGCTCGGCGTGGCGCGCGCGACGTGGATCGCGCTCGCCTGAACGCGATTCAGTTCAGCGCGGCCCGCTGGACGAGGCCGTCGGCGAGTTCGAGCGCGTCGGTCACGTGCGTGCAGACGGCGATGCCCGGGGTCGCCTCCATCCGCAGCGACGCGGCGGGCCCCCCGATGAGGATGCCGACGCCGGGCTCCGCGGCGCGGATCCCGTAGATCGCGGCCGGAAGGAGCTTCGCGGTCGCGGAGAGCGTTGCGGAGAGCCCGACGAGCGAGGGGCGGTGGCGCTCCACCGCAGCGGCGAGCGCGTCGACGGGCACGTCCGGGCCGAGCGTGAGCACCTCGTAGCCGCCGTGCATCAGCACGCTGCCGGCCATCTCGAGGCCGACGGTGTGGCGCTCGTGCTCCATCCCCGCGAGGAGGACGCGGTGCTCGGGCCGCGCGCCGGCCACGCGGAGGTACTCGCGCAGCAGCGCGACCATGCGCATCGTGATGCCGGTCGCCAGATGCTCGTCGGCGACGGAGATCTCACCCGCCGCCCACAGGTCGCCGACGCGGCGCATGCTGGGAGCGATCACCGCGTCGTCGATGACGCCCTCCGTGAGCCCCGCGTCGATCGCCTCGCGGATCGTGCGTTCCGCGCCGCCCTCGTCGCCCGCGAGCACGGACTCGGCGTACGCCTCGCGCAGCCTGCCGATCGCGCGGAGCCGTCGCAGGCGCTCCGCCTCCTGTCCGCCTGGTGCGGCCATGTGGACCTCCCGTCGGGAGGCTACTCCTCTGCGGGACGGGCTGTAGGGTGCGCGCGCATGTCACGCACACCGTCAGTCGCGATCATCGGAGCGGGCTTCGGCGGCCTCGCCGCCGCCGTGGAGGCCCGCCGGGCCGGCATCGAGGACATCGTGATCCTCGATCGTGCCGAGCGGGTCGGCGGTGTCTGGGAGGCGAACACCTATCCCGGTGCGGCCTGCGACGTGCCCTCGCACTTCTACTCGCTGTCGTTCGCCCCCAATCCGCGGTGGAGCCGGCGCTTCTCGCCGCAGGGCGAGATCCGCGACTACCTCGAGGACGTCGCCCGCGACTTCGGCCTCGAGCCCCTCCTGCGCCTCGGGCAGGACGTGACGCGGGCGACGTGGGACGACGACGCAGGTCGCTGGCACCTCGAGGTCGAGGGCGGTCCCGACGTCGAGGCCGACGTCCTCGTGCCGGCGTGCGGGCAGCTCACGCGCCCATCGATCCCGGACCTGCCGGGGATGGGCGACTTCCGCGGCGACGCCTTCCATTCCGCGTGGTGGGACCACGACCTGGACCTGCGCGGACGGCGCGTCGCCGTCGTGGGCACGGGCGCGAGCGCCATCCAGTTCGTCCCCGCGATCGCCGACGAGGTCGAGCACCTGACGGTGTTCCAGCGCTCCGCGCCGTGGACGCTTCCCAAGCCCGACACGGCGTACCGGGGAGTGGCTCGCCGGCTCTACGAGCGGGCTCCCCGCCTGCAGGAGGCGGTGCGCGCCGGCTGGCGCTCCGGCATGGAGACCCTCGCGCCGCTGTTCACCGGTCGTCCGCCGGCCGTCGCCCGCGCGACCGCGGCCGTCATGACGGGCCTGTCGGACCTGCAGCGGCGCGTCCAGCTCGCGCACGACCCCGCGCTGCGCGCCGCCACGCGGCCGGACTACCCGATCGGGTGCAAGCGGGTCCTCGTGACGAACGACTGGCTCCCGACGCTCGCCCGCCCCGACGTGGAGCTCGTGACGTCCTCGATCACCCGCGTGGTCCCCGAGGGCATCGAGACCGCCGACGGCCGCGTGCACGAGGCGGACGTCATCATCTTCGGCACCGGGTTCACCGCGACGGACTTCCTCGCACCGCTGGAGGTCATCGGACGTGACGGGACGAGCCTGCGCGCGACGTGGTCCGGCGGCGCACAGGCGTACTACGGCCTGACGGTGCCGAAGTTCCCGAACATGTTCGTGATCTACGGGCCGAACACCGGGCACGGCACCGGGTCGGCGATCGACATGCTGGAGGCCCAGGCGGAGTACACGGCACAGGCGCTCGACGTCCTCGCCCGAGGCGGCGCGGACCGTCTCGAGGTCCGCCCGGAGGTGCACGACGCGTTCCAGGCCGAGCTCGCCGAGCGGATGAGCTCGACGGTCTGGGCGTCGGGCTGCGGCAGCTGGTACGTCAACGACCAGGGCCGCGTGACGGCGACCTGGCCGGGCCCGCCCGGGGAGTACCTGCGGCGAACCGCGGTCCTGGATGTCTCGGACTACGAGACGCGCGTGGTCGCCGAGCCCGCCGGGATACCCTGATCTCCGTGATCAGCACCAACCAGCTCAAGAACGGCAACCACATCGAGGTGGACGGCGTCATCTTCAAGGTGATGGAGTTCCAGCACGTCAAGCCCGGCAAGGGCGGGGCGTTCGTCCGCACGAAGCTGCGCCGCACGTCGGACGGGAACG
>DAIPYF010000011.1:6202-26637 GCA_036782855.1 Solirubrobacteraceae bacterium | reverse complement strand
CCGCTCGCGGCGCCGACGATCAGCTTCGACCTGCGCCGCGGCTGCTCGATGGCCGAGCACTTCATCGCGATGGGCCACCCGACGTACCTCGTCGAGTACGGCGCGATCGCCTTCTCCGACCGCGACCTCGGTCTCGAGTTCTGGGTCCGCGACGTCCTCCCGAACGCGATCCGCACCGTCAGCGAGGACGCGGGCGGGAAGCCCGTGCAGCTGCTCGGCTGGTGCCTGGGCGGGATCATGGCGCTGCTCTCCGTGGCCGGGGACGACACCCTGCCGGTCGCGTCCGTCGCGGCGGTCGCCAGCCCGTTCGACTTCACGCAGGTCCGCCTCGCCGCGCCCATCCGCGCGGCGAGCAACGTCACGAACGGGTTCCTCGGCAGCGCGCTCTACCGCACGTTCGGCGGCGCCCCGGCTCCGCTCGTCAAGTGGGCCTTCCAGCTCAGCTCGATCGACAAGTACCTCACGAAGCCGCTGGCGATCGCGACGCACCTCGACGACCGCGACTTCCTCGCGCAGATCGAGGCCGTCGACCACTTCATGGCGCACATGCACGCCTACCCGGGACGGACGATGGGGCAGCTCTACCACCGCTTCTTCCGGGTCAACGACCTGGCCGACGGAACGCTCGACCTGGGCGACGGCGAGGGGGAGATCCGGCTCGCCGACGTCCGGGTGCCGGTGATGACCGTCGCCGGGGCGACCGACGTGCTCGCGCCGAAGGCAGCGGTGCACCACCTCGGATCGCTGCTGCCCAACGCCCCCGAGGTGCGGGTCGAGACCGCTCCCGGCGGGCATCTCGGCGTGCTGACCGGTCGCGGGGCGGCCCGCACGACCTGGGCGTGGATCGACGAGTTCTTCGCGGACACCGCGGCGACGGCGGGCAGGCCCGCCAGGCCGCCGCTGCGCGTCGTCGCCTAGCCACGGCCCCCCGGCAGGACAGACCGGCAAAGCCGGTCTGATGGCTCTCAAAGCGGGTTCCGACCACTCCCCGGTCACAACCCGCAACGGCGACGGCCGCGCGTCGCACCCCAGCCGGGTTCCGACCACTCCCCGGTCACAACCCGCAGCGGCCGACGCGCATCGCACTCCAGCCGGGTTCCGACCACTCCCCGATCACGATCCGCCGGCCGTCCCACGCCTGAACGCAACCTTGCGCGCTCGATGCAAATCCCCTCCTATCCTCGATCCCCGTGATCTGCTCCCGCCGCCTCGGCCGGCTCGCCGCCGCCGGCCTCCTCGCGCTCCTCTGCGTGCCCGTCGCCGCCGCGCCGGCACAGGGGCCGCCGCGCGTGGCCGAGAGCGTGGGCGCGGGCGGCGTGGACCTGTCCGGGCTGACGCTCGAGCAGGCCGCGGCGAAGCTCGACACACAGCTCGGGCCGCGCCTCGCGCAGCCGATCGTCGTGCGCAGCGCCGGCCGGCGCTTCACGCTCCCGGCAGCCGACGCGAAGGTGAAGCTCGACGCTCGCACGACCGCCAAACGCGCGCTCGCGGCCGCCAGGCCGGCGACGACGCCCGAGGCGGGCGGCACCGCGTTCGGGGCGGACGTGCCGCTGGCGATCCGCCATTCGAAGCTCGCCGTGCGCGCGTTCGCCGCGAAGGTGGCGGCCGGCGTCGCCCGCGCGCCGCGCGACGCGACGCTGCGGATCGGCATCAAGCGCATGACCATCCGCCGCGCGAAGCTCGGCCTCGGCCTCGACGCCCCGGCGCTCGCGGCCAAGGTGGACGCCGTGCTCGACGCGCCCGCGACCTCGCGCCTGGTCCAGCAGCGCACGCGCAAGGTCTACCCGCCCGTCAACGCCGACGACCTGCGCGCGCAGTACCGCACGGTCGTCACCGTGAGCAAGCGCGAGTTCAAGCTGCGCCTGTTCAAGAACCTGAAGCTCCGGCGCACGTTCGGCGTCGCGGTCGGGCAGTCCGCCTACCCGACGCCGGAGGGCCGCTTCCGCATCCAGGACAAGCAGGTCGACCCCGTGTGGTCGGTGCCGAACAGCCCCTGGGCGGGCGAGCTCGGCGGCAGCACCGTCGCCGGCGGCTCGGCCGCCAATCCGCTCAAGGCGCGCTGGATGGGCATCACCGACGGCGTGGGCATCCACGGGACGGGCGACGACTACTCGATCGGCTCCGCCGCATCGCACGGCTGCATCCGGATGCACGTCCCGGACGTCAAGCGCCTGTACCCGCTCGTCCCGGTCGGGACGACGATCCTCATCCGCTGACCGCGGCGCGTTCGCTCTGCGGAAATCTCCGCTTCCGCGGCGGCGGATCGGTGTGGTATCCCATAGGCATCCGATGAGCATGATCGAAGCCCTGAAGGACCCCCCGCGCCCCAACCCGTCGGGCATGCCCCGCCAGGAGTACCTGCGCGCCTCGCCGCCGATGTTCGAGTCGCGGATCGTCGATCGCCTCACCCGCGTTCCGGTCTGGGTCGTCCCCGCGATCTACGTGCCCGCGATCCTGCTCGCGCTCGCGCTCGCGCTCCAGGGCCTCGCCGTGTGGCAGGTGGCGCTCACGATCGTCGCCGGGTACGGCGTGTGGACGCTGACCGAGTACTGGCTGCACCGGATCGTGTTCCACTTCGAGCCCGAGGAGGGGTTCGGCCGGCGCCTGCACTGGATCATCCACGGCGTCCACCACGACCACCCGAACGACCCGCTGCGGCTCGTGATGCCGCCGTCGGCGTCGATCCCGCTCGCGCTCCTGTTCGTCGGCCTGTTCCAGCTCCTGCTGCCGACCGACGTCGCCTGGGCGCTCACCGCCGGCTTCCTCGGCGGGTATCTCGGGTACGACATGACGCACTACTACGTGCACCACCGCCGGCCCAAGGGCCCGCTCGGGCGGCGCCTGCGCGAGCTGCACATGCGCCACCACTTCCAGGACCACACGCGCGGCTACGGCGTCAGCGCACCGTGGTGGGATCGCGTGTTCGGGACGGCACCGCGCGATCGCCCGGACGCCTGAGCGCCCGCGCGCGTTCACAAGAGACATACGTCCGGCTCACGAGATCTTCACCGGACGGGCAGGGTTCGTGCCGAACCTCGGAACATGCCCAACCTGCACCTCGTGTCCTGGGAGATCCGGCGGATCGCCGCCGGGAAGGCCGCCGACCGCACCTGCCCGCGCTGCCGGCGCACCGGCTCGTGGTCGGCCGTGCGGGAACGGCGGCGGCTGCACGTGCTCGGTGCCGGGGTGGGCCGCGTCACCGGACGCGACCTCGTCGCCTGCTGCGGTTGCGGGTGCGCGCTGCCGGCCGGGTGGCGGCCGGCGCAGACCGAGCCGAGCGCGAGGCCCGTTCCGGCCTAGTCGCCCGAGCGCGCCGACGCGATCTCGTCGATCCGCTCGACGAGCTCCGGGTGGGCGCCCTTGATGCGGTTGAGGTCGAACTTCGTCATGTGGATCAGCCGCATGTCCTCGGCGGCGATCACGGTCGCGTTGCGCTGGGTCTTCGCGAGCAGCCCCTGCTCGCCGAACGTGTCGCCGGGGCCGAGGCGGGCCAGCTCCTGGCCGTCCCGCTCGACGCGTGCCGTGCCCTCGTCGATGATCGTGAGGTCCTGCGAGTAGTCGCCCTCGCGGACGATCACGCGCCCGGATTCGACGCTCTCCTCGGTGACCGCGCTGCCGATCTCCTTCAGGGCCTCGGCATCGAGCCCGGAGAACAGCGGGAGCTCGGCGAGTCGTCTCATGTTCACGTCGTCTGAACCTCCGTCGGGGTGACCGTCGCCACCCTACGCCCTGCGCGCCGAGCGGGGCAAGCGCGCCATCTGTGACATCTGTCGCACCCGATGTGTGATGATTCTCGTTCTGGGGGCATGGAACGCCTGGAATTGTGGTTCGTGGCCGGCACCGCAGCAGGCGCCGGGGAAGGCCGCGAACAGGGGAGCAGACTCATGAGGATCACGTTCATCGCACGCAGGGCCGCCGTTCTGGCGATCGTCGTCACGGCGCTGCTCGCACCCGCCGCGGCGCAGGCCGACATCCTCACGAACTGGGGCGACTCGGGCACCGTGTCGCACGACGTCCGCGGCATCGCGGTCGACGCGCTCGGCGACGTGTACATCGCCGAGCCCGCCACGTCGACCGTCAACGTCTTCACCCGCGAGGGCGCGCCGCTGCGCTCCTTCGGCGGCCCCGGCAGCGCGGCCGGCCGCTTCACGAACATCTCGCGCGTCGCGATCGGCCCTGACGGCGACGTGTACGTGACCGACGCGACCTCGGTCCAGCGCTTCTCCCGCGACGGCGCCTTCAAGTCCCGGTTCGGCGGCTGGGGCTCGGCCCCCGGCAAGCTGCGCTACGCCACCGGCGTCGCGGTCGCCGCCGACGGCACGGTCTACGTCGCCGACCGCTGGAACCGCCGCGTGCAGGCCTTCGGCGCGGACGGCGCGTTCCTGCGGGTCGTCGTCAGCCACGGTCACGGCGGGCCCGACCCCTACGGCGACGACCACGTCAGCTCCCGCCACGGCGATCATGGCGAGCGCGGCGACCTGGATCTCGACGATCCGCGCGGCGTCGCGATCGCCGCCGACGGCTCGATCCTCGTCGCCGAGAACGAGGAGGGCTTCGTCGCGCGGGTCACGCCCGGCGGCACGGTCCTGAAGACCTGGGACGCCCCGGCGGCCGTCGGCGTCGCGGTCGCGCCCGACGGCTCGGTGCTCGTCACCGACGACCACGCGAACGTCGTCCGCCGCACGACGGCCGACGGCGCGCCGCTCGGCACGATCGGCACCGGCTTCGCCCCGGCGGTCGTCCCGGGCGAGAGCCTGATCAGCCCGACCGCCGTCGCGACCGACTGCCGCGGCGCGGTCTACGTCACCGACCGCTCGCCGCTGCGCGTGCACGTCTTCGGCGACGCGGGCCTGCTGGCGCCGCCCTGCGTGGACGCCACGCCGCCGCCCCCGCCCGCCGCCGCGATCGACCCGGGCCCCGAGCCGCAGAGCCAGGTCGCCGGCATCAGCGAGGCATCGCCCGAGCCGACGCTCGGCGCCAGCGGGGTCGGCGAGCCGGTCTCCGGCCGCGTCCTCGTCCAGCGCCCCGGCGAGAGCCGCTTCACCGAGCTGCGCCGCCGGTCCAAGCTGCCGGTCGGCACCACGGTCGACGTCTCCGGCGGCGTCGTGCGCGTCACCTTCGCGACGGCCCCCGAGGACGTCGAGACCTACGGCCCCACGCAGTCGGCCGAGTTCTGGGGCGGCGAGTTCCGCTTCTTCCAGGCCTCGAGCGGCTCGCTCGTCGACGTGATCCTCACGGGCGATCAGCCGGACTGCGTGATCGGCGCGAGCGCGTCGGCCAAGGCCAAGTCGAAGGACAAGACGAAGTCGCGGTTCGTCTGGGGCAAGGGCAAGGGCAAGTTCCGCACGACCGGCAACAACGGCGCGGCCACCGTGCGCGGGACCTACTGGTACACGCAGGATCGCTGCGACGGCACGTACTTCCGCACCCGCGAGGGCATCGTCGACGTCAGCGACTTCGGCAAGTCGAGCACCGTCAGGGTCAAGGCCGGCGAGAAGTACCTCGCCCGCGTGCCCTGCGCGAGCCGCCGCAACTTCGACATCAAGCTGCAGGTGCCGCCCGGGCAGAGCGTCGCCGACGCGACCGTGCGGGTCAACGGCAAGCGCGTCCGCGTGCGCCAGGGCTCCAAGCCGAAGGTGCGGGTCGACCTGCGCGGGCGCCCCAAGCAGCGGATCCGCGTGCGCATCGACCTGCGGCTCACCAACGGCGAGACGCTGAGCGGCGACCGCGAGTACCGCACCTGCACCCCGCGGGTGAGCGACAGGACCCCGCCGCGCCTGTGACGCGCGGCGGCCGGGGGCGGGCATGGCGGCGTCGCGGCTGAGTGTCGCGGCGCGCCGCCGCCGCAGGTCCATCCTGCTGGCGGTCGCCACGCTCGCGGCGATCGCGGGGGCGCTCGCGCTGAACGCCGCGGGCGCGGTCGACCGCCTGGAGTTCCAGTCGATCGACACGCGGTTCGCCGTGCGCGGCTCGCAGGGCGCGCCGGACGACGTGGTGGTCGTCGGCGTCGACGCGAAGACGTTCCGCTCGCGCGCGGAGGGCGGCATCGGGGAGCAGTGGCCGTTCGCCCGTCGCCGGCACGCGCAGGTCGTCGACGAGCTGGTCCGCGACGGAGCGCGCGTCATCGCCTACGACGTGCAGTTCACCGAGCCCTCGCCGACGGGTGAGCAGTCGGACGACGAGCGGCTGTTCCAGTCCGTCTTCGAGGCCACGCGAGCCGGGTATCCGGTGGTCCTCGCCACGACCGAGGTGGACCCCGGCGGATCGACCGCCGTCTTCGGCGACGACGAGACCCGCCGGTCGGTCGGCGCCGGCGTCGGCAACGCGATCATGCCGGGCGACCCCGGCGGCGTGGTGCGCCGCGTCCCCTACGAGCACGACGGGCTGCGCTCGTTCGCGGTCGCGACGGCCCGCTCGGTCCAGGGCAGGAATCCTCCGCGCTCGGCGTTCTCCGGCCGCGGCCCGCTGATCGACTTCCCCGGCCCGCCGGGGACGATCCCGACCTACTCGTTCGCCGACGTCGCGTCCGGCAGCTTCAAGCGCGGGACGTTCAACGACAAGGTCGTCGTCGTCGGCGCCGTCGCCCCCAGCCTCCAGGACCTCTCCGCGACGTCGACGTCCGGGTCCGGCCTGACGCCGGGGCCGGAGCTGCAGGCAGCAGCGATCCAGACGATCCTCGACGACTTCCCGCTGAAGGAGACGCCGGACTGGCTGGCGATCGTGCTGATGGTGGTCTTCGCGCTGATCCCGCCGCTGCTCGGGATGCGGCGCCTGCCGATCGTGCGGGTGCGCGTCCCCCCGGTCGTCGGGTTCCTCATCGCCCTGGTCCTCGGCGGGCTCTATCTCGTCCTCGCGCAGGTCGCGTTCAACGGCGGGCGCGTCCTCCCGGTCGCGCTCCCGCTGACGGCGCTCGTGCTGTCGGCGATCTTCACGCTCGCGGCGCTGCTGATCGTCGAGGCGTCCGACAAGCGCCGCATCCACGACCTGTTCGCGCGGTTCGTCCCGGAGAAGGTCGTCGACCAGGTCGTCGCCAATGCCGACGAGGAGCTGCGGCTCGGCGGCGAGTCGCGCCGGGCGACCGTCCTCTTCAGTGACCTGCGCGGGTTCACCACGTATTCCGAGTCGCGCCCGCCGGCGGACGTCATCGACATCCTCAACGGCTACCTGAGCGAGATGACCGACGCGATCCTCGACGCGGGCGGAACGCTCGTCGCGTACATGGGCGACGGGATCATGGCCGTCTTCGGTGCGCCGCTGGACCAGGCCGACCACTGTGACCGCGCGCTGCGCGCGGGGCGCGACATGCTGGACCGCCTGGACCGCTACAACCAGACGGAGCTCGCCGGCCAGGACCCGTTCCGCATGGGCGTCGGGCTCAACACGGGCGAGGTCATCTCCGGCAACGTCGGCTCCGAGCGACGGCTGGAGTACACGGTGATCGGCGACATCACGAACACCGCCGCGCGCATCGAGGGCCTGACGAAGGGGACGCCCTACGGGCTGCTGATGTCGCAGGCCACGGTGGACGGCCTCGCCGAGACGCCGTCGGACATCGAGTTCCACGAGGACCTCGCGATCCGCGGGCGCAGCGACACGGTGCGCCTGTGGGGCGTGCGCTCCCCGGTCGCGCCGGACCCGTCGGCACCCGGCGGGCAGGAGCGCCTGCAGGCCGAGGGCGACGCGGCGACCGTCGCGACGTAGCGCGCGGCGTCAGCCCGGTGTCGCGGTCCCGGCGGCCGCCGCCCGGGCGAGCCGGTCACGCACGGCCAGCCCGACGCCGGCGGCATCCGGCGGGACCGCGAGGACGACCTCCAGGCCGCGCGCGTCGGCCTCGCGCAGCAGCCCGTACAGCTCGCGTGCGTAGGTGCCCGCGTCCGCCGGGCGCGCGAGCGTCACGACGCGGTCCGGCAGGTCCAGCACGAGGTCCGCGGGGGCGATGACGCCCGTCGACTGCGGGAGCGCCCGCGCGCGCGCGGCGAGAGCGGGCCCGTCCGCGCACAGCTCGACGCGCGCGCGCGGCGCATAGTGGGCGGCGAGCATGCCGGGGGCGCGCGCCGGACCGGTGTCGGCGGCCGGGACGGCGCCCAGGGCGGCCGTCAGGTCCTCCACGCCGATCCCGCCGCTGCGCAGCAGGCGCGGCAGCCCTGGGTCGCTCAGGTCGACGATCGTCGACTCGACACCGACGGCGCACGGGCCGCCGTCGAGGATCAGGTCGACGTCGTCGCCGAGGCTCGCCCGGACGTGCGCCGCCGTCGTCGGCGAGACCGCGCCGAAGCGATTGGCGCTCGGCGCGGCGATCCCGTCGCCGAACGCCTCCAGCAGCGCGATCGCGATCGGCTGGTCCGGCACGCGCAGGCCGACGGTGTCGCGTCCGCCGGTCACCGCGTCCGGCACGCCGGGCGCGCGGCGCAGCACGATCGTCAGCGGGCCGGGCCAGAAGCGCGTGGACAGCGCGTGCGCGGCGGGCGGGACGTCGGCGGCCCAGGCCCCGAGCTCGAACGCGGACGCCAGGTGCACGATCACGGGGTGGTCGGCCGGGCGGCCCTTGACCGCGTAGAGGCGCGCGAGCGCCGCCGCGTCGCGCGCGTCGGCGCCCAGGCCGTAGACCGTCTCGGTCGGGAACGCGACGAGGCCGCCGGCGCGGAGGATCGCGGCTGCGCGCCCGATGTCGTGATCGCCGGGGCCGGTCATGGCCCGGGTGAGGGTAGGCGCCGCCCGGTCACCGCGGGTCGCGCCACATGAGCCACACGCGCGGGCCGCGGGGCAGGTCGAGCTCCTCGCGCACGCGGAAGCCGTGCCGCGCGTAGTAGGCGAGGTTGCGCTCCTTCGAGCTCTCCAGGTAGGCCGCCACGCCGTCCTCGTCGCAGGTGCGCAGCACCGGTTCGAGCAGCGCCGACCCGACGCCGCGGCCCTGGGCGGCCGGGTCGGCGCCGAGCACCGCGAGATACGCGTGCGGCTCGTGCGGGTGGCGCGCCTCGACGCGCGCGAGGCCGGGCAGGACGAGCGGCAGCCGGTGCAGGGACCGGCCGGCGATCGTCGCGGGCAGCAGCTCCAGCGTCTCGCGCAGCGAGGCGTGCCACTCCCCCGCGGGCGCCCACAGCGCCGCGCCGTCGAGCGCGTCCGTCGTCCACACCTCCGCGTGCGGCAGCAGCTGGCGCAGGCGGGCGCCGAAGAACCGCCGCCCGTGCTCGGGTCGCCGGCGCGCGTTCGGGCACGCCCACACCATCACGGGGTCGTCCTGGAAGGCGCGCGCGAGCGCCCGCGACAGCGCCGGGACGTCGGCTGTCGTGGCACGGCGGGCGGCTGGAGGGGTGCGCGGCACTGCGCCCGATCCTATGGTCGCTGCGGTACGCTCGCGCGCGTCATGCGGTGTCCGGCTCTGAGGTCCTCGTTGATCGTCGTGACGGCGACGCTCGCGCTCCCGGCGGGAGCGGGCGCCGCGACCGTCACGACCGACCAGGCGTGCTACCGCGCCGGCGACGAGGGGACGGTGACCGTCGGCGGGTTCCGCGGCGGGTCGACGGTCGACGCGACCGTCGAGGGACAGCCGATGGTGAACCTGCAGCCCGACGGCGACGGCGGGGCGTCGGCCCCGTTCACGCCGCTCGCGTCGCCGGCCCGCGGCGACGTGGAGGAGACGCTGATCGCGACGGACGCCAACACCTCACCGGTGCTGACCGCCCAGGTCACCTACCGCGTCACGGCGACCGCCGTGACGATGGCGCCGCGCGGCGCACGCTCCTCGGCGCTCGTGACATGGAGGCTCAGCGGCTTCGGGCTCGGCACCGCGTACCTGCACGTCGCGCGCCGCAACGCCGCCGGGAGGACCGTGACGGTCCGCACGCTGAAGCTCGGGAAGCTGGCGGCGCCGTGCGGCGCCCTCACCGTCCGCACGAAGCAGCTCCCGCTCGCGCGGCCCGAGAAGGGGCGCGTCTACGAGCTGCGCTTCAGCACGACGAGCGTGCCGACGGTGCCCGCGCTCGTCCGGCGCACCGTGCGCGCCCGTCGCTGACCGGCGTCAGTCGCCCATCCGGCGCAGCTCGCGCAGCGCGAGCGCGCCGAAGACGATCGTCATCGCGGTCAGGGACAGCAGCCCCGGCCACGTGTGCTCCCAGCTCGGCGGGATGCCGACGACCGTCGCCTGACGCGCCATCTCCAGCACGTAGGTGACGGGGTTGTACTTCGCGAACGTGCCGAGCCAGCCGTCGAGCAGGCCGATCGGCGTGTAGGCCGTCGAGAGGAACACCACGAGGAAGACGCCGTTCTGGATCAGCGGCCCGACCTGCTGCGTGCGTGCGCGCAGCGCCATCGACGAGCCCCACAGCGACGCGATCATGCAGAACCAGACCGCTGCGACGTACAGCGCGATCAGGCCGAGGATGCCGCCGCTGAGCCCGCTGCCGAGCGCGAGGCCGGTCAGGAGGATCACGGTCGTCGGCAGCGCGGCGCGGGTCATCGCCGCCAGCACCGGACCCGCGAGCAGGAGGAATCGCGGCGCAGGTGAGGTCAGGAGCCGGTCGAACCAGCCCTGCTCGATGTCGCGCGCGAGGTTGGCCCCGGCCGCGCCGCCGGCGAAGCCCGCGCCCTGCAGGCAGCTCAGCGGCAGGATCCACGCGAGGTACGACGTCGTCGGGAAGCCCGACAGGTCGGCGAGCTTCCCGAACTGCCCGGTGGTGCCGAGCAGGAAGATCATCGGCGCGACGGTCGTCGGCAGCAGCGCTCCGCGCACCCGCAGGATCTCGTTGAGCGAGCGCTGCCACATCGCGCGGCTCAGCGTCGCGGCGTACACGGCGCCGCTCATCACGTGTTCCTCATCCGCGCGCGCATCGCCCAGACCGCGAGCGCCGTCGCGCCGACGAGCACGCCGAGCGCGGCGGCCAGGCCCAGGAGCGGGTCGCCGAGCGCGGGGTCGTCGTGCAGCGCTGCGCGGATCGCCTCGACGACGTACGTCAGCGGGTTGTACTCGGAGATCGTGCGCATCGTCGGGTCCAGCAGGTCGCGCGGGAAGAAGGCGGGCGCGGTGAACAGCAGGACGAACACGATCGGGAACAGGTTCTGCAGCAGCGAGAGCGACCCGGTGCGCAGCGCGATCGACGCCGCGAGGGCGGCCATCCCGCCGGCCATCAGCGCGGCGAGCAGGATCGCGAACGCCACGCCGAGCACGCCGCCCTGGTAGGTCGCGCCGAAGACCCAGGCGACCGCCAGGAAGACCACCGACTGCACGACGCCGAGCCCGGCCGACGCGGTGACGCGGCCCAGCACGATGCTCACGCGCTGGATCGGCGCGCTCAGCAGCCGGTCGAAGAACCCGCCCTCGATGTCGACCGCGAGCGCGATGCCCGCGGTGATCCCGGCGAGCAGCGCGCCCTGCATGAGCGTCCCGCCGACCACGAACCCGACATAGGCGCCGGTGGACGGGAAGCCCGGCAGGTTCGTCGCCGACGAGGTGCCGCTGGCGATCACCGTCAGCAGGACGAGCGGCAGCAGGAACGCCGGGATGAGGAACTGCGCGCGGCGGAACTGCACGCGCAGCGCGCGGCCGGCGAGCGCGCCGACCACGCGCGCCGTGCCCATGGCCGTCCCGGGGTCCAGCGCGGCCTGGCTCACGGCGCGGGCGCCGCCTCCGCCTCGGACTCGGCGGCCGTGTGCCCGGTGACCGCGAGGAAGACGTCGTCGAGCGTGGGCTCCTCGACCTCGACCGCGTCCACCTCGATGCCCGCCTCGTCGAGCGCGCGGATCACGGGGGCGATCGCGCGCGCGCCCTCGGGCGTGCGGAGCACCAGGCCGCCGCCGTCGCGCTCGGTGCAGTGGCCGTGGGCCGCGATCACGGCCATCGCCTCGGCACGGCGCGCAGGGTCGATCAGCTCGACGTGCAGGTGCGGCTCGCCGACGCGGTCCTTGAGGTCGTCGGGCGTGCCCTCCGCGACGATGCGGCCGCGGTCGATGATCCCGACGCGGTCGGCGAGCTGCTCGGCCTCCTCGAGGTACTGCGTCGTGAGGAAGACCGTCGTCCCGTCGTCGTTCAGCAGCCGCACCTCACGCCACAGCGCGGCGCGGCTCGCGGGGTCAAGGCCGGTCGTCGGCTCGTCGAGGAACAGCACCTGCGGGCGGTGCACGAGCGCCATCGCGAGGTCCAGGCGCCGCCGCATGCCGCCGGAGTAGGTGCCGAGCCGCCGGTCGCCCGCGTCGACGAGCTCGACGCGGCGCAGGAGGTCGTCCCCGCGCTCGCGCGCCTCGGCGCGGCGCAGGCCGTGGAGAGCGCCCTGCAGGCGCAGCAGCTCGCGGCCGGTCATGAGCGGGTCGAGCGCCGCCTCCTGGAGCGCGACGCCGATCGTCCGGCGCACCTGCGCGGCCTGGGTGACGACGTCGAAGCCGGCGACGACCGCACGCCCGGACGTCGGGCGCAGCAGCGTGGTGAGGATCCGCACGGTCGTGGACTTGCCCGCGCCGTTCGGCCCGAGGAAGCCGTAGATCTCGCCGGTCGCGACCTCGAGGTTCACGCCGTCCACGGCACGCAGGCCGCCCGGGTAGGTGCGCACGAGATCCTCGACCAGGACCGCGGTGTCGTCGGCGGGCATCCCCTCGGACCCTAGCGAGGCGGCCGTGCCGGCCGCGATCGTGGCGGTAGGCTCGCGCCATGGCCCTCAGGCACGTCGACCCCACGACACCCCACGGCATCGTGCGGCGTGGCTACATCGCGTTCTTCCGGACGCCCCCGGGGCGGTGGACGGCCATCAACGTCGCCTCGCGGGTGGACCCGTGGCTGCTGAGCCACACCGGTGGCCGCGTCGGGATGGGGCTGATGATCACGACCGCCGTGCTGGAGGCGAAGGGCGCGAAGTCGGGACGGCCCCGCACCTGCACGGTCCTCTACTTCCACGACGGGGACGACGTCATCCTCGTCGCGTCGAGCTTCGGGCGCGAGAAGGACCCGGCGTGGTCGCACAACCTGAAGGCCCACCCGGACTGCCGCCTCGGCGACGAGCCGTTCACCGCCGCGGTCGTGGCGGACGAGGCCGAGCGCGACCGGCTCTGGGGCCTGGCCGACCGCGTGTACCCGGGCTACGCCGACTACCGCGCGCGCGCCGGCCGGGCCGGTCGCACGATCCAGATCTTCCGGCTCACGCCCGCGTAGCTCACCGCACCCGCAGGGTCGTCGTCATCCCGCGCAGCTCGTGCGAGTCGGGCGTGCCGGCGAACAGCGAGCAGACGAGCGTGTAGGTCCCGGGAGCCAGGCGCGCGGTGATCGTCCCGTTCTCCTTCGGCTTGAGCGACACGACGTGGGGCGTGCCGTCGCGCTCGTGGAGGACGAGGTTGTGGTCGTCCTCGCCGCGGTTGTAGACGCGGATGCGGACCGTGCCCGCGGCGACGAGGCGCTTCGACGGGCGCAGTGCCCACTCGGACTCGTCGACCGTCAGCCCGCGCGGCAGCTCGGCCTCGGGCAGCTTCAGGCGGTGCCGGCGCTCGGCGCCGGCGGTGGTCCAGGTCAGCGCCGAGGCGAGCGTGCCGAGCAGCAGGATCGCGGCGACGCGGCGCATCACTTCATCAGCGCCGTGCCGCCGTCGTAGCGGTGCAGGGCGGGGAAGGGGCCGCCGGGGAGGATGGCCGCCGGGTCGCCGCCGAGCCACTCGCCGATCAGCGACTGGTAGACGCTGCGGAAGTCGGTCTTCACCACGAGGTCGCCGTCGTCCTCGACCTTGACGCCCGGGTGCTCTCCGGCCAGGCCGCCGCGCACCGCGGAGCCGCTGACGAGCATCATGCCGCCGGCGCCGTGGTCGGTCCCCTGCGAGTCGTTCGACGCGATCCGCCGGCCGAACTCCGAGAACACCATCGTCACGACCTTGTCCTCGATCCCGCGCGCGGCGAGGTCCGCCTTGAAGGCGCCGAGCGCGCGCGAGAGGACCGTGAGCTGCGGGTCCTGCGAGGTGAGCTGCCCGCCGTGGGTGTCGAACGACCCCCAGTCGACGGTGATGACCCGCGTGCCCAGGCCGGCTCCGAGCAGCGTCGCCGCGAGCTGCAGCTTGCGTGACAGGTCGCTGTTCGGCGGGTAGCCCCCGCCGGGCTGCACCGTGCGCAGCCCGCCGAGGCGGTTGGAGACGTCGACGGTGAGCCCGTAGATCGACCGCGCGCGGGCGAGGCCGTCGTTCCCGGGGGCGGCGGCGACGCCCGCGAGCTTGCCGATCTCCGCGTTCGCGTCGGCGCTGACGTTCGGGACCGCGAAGCGCGCCCCGCCGAGGTTCTGGATCGCGCACACGGGCGCGCGTGCCGAGCGGATCTGCTTCGACAGCGACGAGTCGAGTGAGATCGCCTGCAGCGGGTTGACCTGCGAGCCGTAGGCGTCGAGCCACCGGCCCAGCCAGCCCGTCTGCATCTTCTGCAGCGCGCCGGCGAACCAGTAGTCGCGGCTGTCGAAGTGCGAGCGGTTGGCGGGCGTGTAGTCGGCCGCGGGGAAGACGGCGAGATCGGACCCGGCGCCGCCGCTGCCGTCGCCGTAGAGCGTGTCGAAGCCGCGCGTGTCGCCGTTGTTGCCGGTGCCCGAGACACCCGGGTTGCCGAAGGCGAGCGTGCCTCCGGTGCCGCCCATCACCGTCGTGCCGACCTGGCCGCCCGTTGACGGCCCGATCACGCGCGCGATGTTCGCGCGCTTGGCCTGGTAGGCGGCGTACTCGCTCGTCTCGACGGGGACGATCGTGTTCAGGCCGTCGTTGCCGCCGTTGAGGAAGATGCAGACGACGCTCTTCTGCATCGGCTCGGCGGCCTCGGCGATCGCGGCCTCCCAGATCGACCCCCAGTCCAGGCGGGTCGCCGAGTACACGGACGCCACGCCGACCATCCCGTTGCGCAGGAACGCCCGGCGGTCCAGCCCGCGGGCCGTCCGCCGCGCATGCGGGACGCCGTCCTGGAAGCCGTCCATCGCCTCGACGGGGATCGGCAGCGCCGAGGTCGGGGCGAGGTCGGTCACGAGGCTGTCGGAGCGCGCGCAGTCCGCGCAGCGCAGGGCGTGCACGTCGGCGCCGTCCGGGGCGAGGGTGGGCGTGTCCTGGGGCTCGTCGAGCATCTACATCACCTGTCCGTCGGGGCCGGCCAGCATCAGCGTGCGGAGCATGAGCTGGCGCTCCTTGCGGAGCTTCTGGTTGGCGGAGCCGGCGCGCGCGGCGTAGTCGCGGATCGCCGTCTGCGTGCCCGGGGCCAGCCACGGCCGCCCGACGGCCGCGAACGCGCGGTCGTAGGCGGCGGACGCGGTCTCGCCCGGCACGTCATCGATCTTCACGCTCTTGAGCGCCTCGCCGACGAAGGCGAAGCGCGCGAGCGCCGTGTTCGTGTTCAGCCAGGACAGGCCGCCCTCCCAGCCCGCGACCGTCGGCGGGAAGTAGGGGACCTGGCCCATGGCGCCGAGATGGTCGGCGGCCGCGCCGTCCGTGACGCTCACGCCGAGCGTCCGCATCGTGCTCACGACGAACACGATCGGCGGCTTCACCATCGTCGGCTCGTTGACCGAGGCGAAGAGCGCCGGGCTGCCGAGGATCTTCTCCAGCACCGGCTTGAGCTTCATCCCGCTGCCGGTGTACGTGGAGACGAGCGACTCGCGGGTCGCCGCGTCGAGCGGCGCGGCGACGAACTCGCTCCACAGCTTCTCGACCAGGAAGCGGGCGTGGGCCGGGTGGCTCAGGACCAGGTCGACCGCCTCGTTCTGCTTGTAGTTGCCGAACTTGCCGAAGACGATCTTCGGGCCGTTGTACCACCGGTCCGGCGTGAAGTAGCTCTTGGCGGCATCCGGGTCGCTGTCGTTGATCTGCCACCCGGAGAGCGCCTTCGCGAGCTGGCGCACGTCGTTCTCGGAGTAGTTCGCCGCGCCGCTCGCGTCGACGACGCCGAGGCCGAACAGCTCCATCAGCTCGCGCGCGTAGTTCTCGTTCGGCGCGCCCTTCACGTTGTACTCGCCCGTGAGGTAGCGGAGCATCGCCGGGTCGACGGTCATCTCGTAGGCGAGCTCGCGGAACGAGGCGCCCGGGTTCGGCCCGAACTCCGCGTAGCGGCGGAAGACGCCGTTCTGCCGGAGCAGCAGCTGCGGGGGGGAGACGGAGTCGCGCGAGTTGGCCCAGTGGCGGTGCCAGAAGAAGGCCATGCGCTCGACGAACGGGTTGGTGCAGCGCACCATCTGGTCGACCCAGCTGAGGACGAGGTCGGTGTCGTCGCCGGTCGGGTCCAGCGGCTTGCCCTCGCGGGAGCCCGGCGAGCCCGCGACGCCGCCCGCCGTCGACAGCATCCAGGCCGCGGCCTCGCTGACCGGCTTGCCGGTCCAGGTCGCGCGGTCCTTGTCGGTCGGCCCGAAGCCCGCGCGCCAGAACAGCCGGTCGACCATGGCCGGGCTCATCGAGGACATGTCGATGCCCTCATCGCCCGGCGCCCCGGGCATCCGCAGCCGGTGGCGGCGCGGCTTGCCGGCGGACTGCGCCGCGCGGCGCTTGCGCTTGGAGACGAGCGGGCTCATCGACAGGCTCCCTTCAGCAGCGCGCCGAACGCGCTCGTGACCGCGGAGCCGCGCAGGCGGAAGTCGCCGAACGGGTCCTTGACGTCGTACCAGAGGACGCCCGCCAGCTTCGGCATGGTCGTCGCCTGCATCGTGGCCAGCGTGCGGATCCAGCCGGCCTTGTCGCCGCCGTTCGCGCCCGACCCCGTCTCGGCGAGCCAGAACGGCTTCGGCGCGAGCGCCTGGATCGCCGTGTACGCCGAGCCGAACAGCGCGCCCGGCTCACTCCACAGGAGCGGCGGCCGCGCGCCGAAGTTGTAGCCGCTCGCGCCGACCAGGTCGACCTGCGACGCCCCGGGGAAGTACGAGCGGATCGCGTTCGCGCCCGTGTCCGGGATGCTCCGCGCGTACGGCGACCAGAGGAGCTTGATGCGCTTGCCGCCGGGGGCCGCACGGACGGCCCGGCGCACGCGGATCCACGCCTTCGCGTAGTCGGCGGGGGCGTTCTTGTTCGCCGTTCCCGACCACGGGTACCACGGCGTGTTCATCTCCGGCATCGGCCGCAGGACGGCGCCCTTGCGCACGCCGCGCAGCTGGCGCGCGAGCGCCCGCAGTGAGCGGTCGTACTTGCCCTTGGCGGTCGCCTTGAGCCGGAACTTCGCCTGCTCGGAGCCGTCGCGGCCCGCGTCCGGCTGCCACGTCACGACGAGCACCGACCGGTTGCGGTTCGCTGCCCGGATGAGGCTCGGCGAGAGCGGCCGGCCGGCCGTCATGTACGTCGAGATCGCGGTGACGCGGCTCCCGACCTGCTTGCGCAGCTTGGGCATCGCGCGCCCCGGGTCGTCCTGGTAGACGCCGACGCGCACGCACGGCGCCGCCTGGGCGACGGGGGTGAGCGCGAGCGCTCCGAGCACGGCGAGCGCCGCGCACCAGGTGGCTCTCATCGTCTGACCTCCAGCTTCAACGTGGTCGCCCGGCGGCTCTTGCCGTCCGGGGCGGTGGTGACGAGCTTCAGGACGTACCGGCCCCGCCGCTGGGCGGCGCGCGGCAGCGTGAGCGACAGCTTCTGGGTGCCCGGACGCGTGATTCGCGCACTGACCTTCGCCAGCGTCTTCGTCGACGTCTTGCGGCCGCGTTGCGCGGCGCGTGTCAGCGTCCCCTGGACGGTCCCGATGCCGCTGGCGCGCAGCTCGACGGTCGCCCGCCACTTCGCGCGGCGCAGCGCGCGGCGCGAGAAGCGCAGGCGCTTGGCGGCCTTGAGGGTCGGAGCGTCGCTGCACTGCTGGGTGGCCGACGGGGGCCGGGTCCAGCTGACGGGCGCCGACGGTGCGGAGACCCAGCCGACCTGCGGGTTCACGGCGACGACCGTGAAGGCCACCGTCACGCAGACGGGCGCGGGCGCCCTGATGTTCGTGCTCTGCGTCGTGTCGAGGACCGCCTCCGCGGGGCCGGCCGCGACGCTGCGCAGGATCCGGAAGCCGGTCGCGTCGGGGCTGCGCGGGGTGAAGCTCAGGACGCCGCTCCCCGCGTCGACGGCCGGGGCGGTCGGCGAGAGCTCGGTGGTCTTCGCTCCCGCGGCCCCCGGGGCGTTGCCGTCGCCGCCGTCGGTGTCGACGACCTTCTGGTCGTCGAACAGCGGTGCGTCGGTCCAGGCGAGGACCGCGCCGCCGGCGCCCCCGGGCCCGCGGTCGTCGCCGGAGTCGCCGCCGTACCCGCCGTGGGTGGACAGCGCGACGATCGGGCCGAGCGCGCGGGTGACGACGTCGATCCGTCCGCCCTGGCCGCCGCTGCCGCCGAAGCTCCCGGCGACGGGGTGGCCGGCGCCGTTGCCGCCCTCGGCGCGGACGGTGTCGCCGAGCGTCAGCGTGCCGGTCGCGGCCCGCAGCAGGATGTTGCCCGCGTTGCCCCCGGAGCGCGCCGGGTTCGCGTCGCCGTTGGCGCCGCTCGCGTTCGCGGTCAGCGCGTCGGAGACCGTCAGGTCCGTCTGCGCGGAGAGCGCGACGGGCCCGCCGTCGGCGCCCGGGCCGCTGCCGGGGTACCCGCCCTGCGTCGTCACGCGGCCGGTCGCGATCGACCCGCCGGTGCTCGTGACGGAGATCGGGCCGCCGCGACCGGGGGCGGTGCCGCCCGGCCCGTTGCCGCCATAGGCCTGCAGCGAGCTGATCGACACGTTGGCGCTCCCCGACACGGTGATCGACCCGCCGGCGCCGCCGTTGCCGGGGGTGCCGGAGTTCGCGCCGTTCGCCCCGGCGGCGAAGAGCGTCCCGGTCGTGACGCCGGCGCCCTGCAGGACGATCTGCCCGCCGGGCATGCCGCCGGTGGAGCCCTGGCCGCCTCCGGTCCACGCCCCGCCCGCGAGGACCAGGGGGCCCGCTGCGGCCGCGCTGATGCGCGCTCCCGGCGTCGCCTGGGATGCCGTGCTGTTCTGGCCGCCCGCGTCGAGGCGGCCGAGCGCGTGCAGCGCTCCGCGCGCGTTCAGCGCGATCTGGCCCGAGGGGCCGGCCGTGGCGTCCGCGCTCGAGCCGCCGGTCGCGTCGACCGCGCCGACGCGCACGTCCGTGCCGGTGATCGACACGTCGGCGCCCGCGCCGCCGCCGAGGCCGGCGCCCGCGGCGCCGGGGGCGTCCCGGCCCCAGCTGACCACGTTGCCGGCGATCCGCACGTCGCCGCCGCTGGAGGCGATGACGACCGGGCCGCCGCGCTGCACGCGGCCGGGCTCCGTCGCCGCGATGCCGGTGGTGCCCTGCGTCTGCACGTCGCCGCCGACGTCGATCGCGCCGGCCGCCGACAGGCCGACGGGCGCGCCGTAGGCGTAGACGGCGCCCACGCTCAGCGGGCCGCCGGAGCTGATCGAGACCGCGCCCGACGTGCCCCCGCCGCTGCCGTTCGTGGTGACGTCCCCGCCGATCGCGACCTGCGCGCCCTGGACGGTGAGCGTCCCGCCGTTGCGCACGGCGCCGGACCCGGCCTGCAGGTCGATCCCCGAGGCCATCGTCAGCGGGCCGCCCGAGCGCAGCGTCAGCGAGCGGCCGGTCGTGCACCCGCCGTTGCCCGAGCCCTCGACGAAGCACGTGCGCAGCGAGGCGTTGGGACCGAAGTAGATCGAGGCCGCCGTGATCGTCGTGTCGCCCGTGAGGCGCAGTTCGCCGTCGACGTAGACGAAGCCGAAGCTCTGGCCGCCGGAGATCGTCGCCTGCTCGCTGTCGAGCACGAGCAGGTCGCCGGCCCGTGCGAGCGGTGCCGCGGCGAGCGACACGGCGAGCGCCCCGAGGCAGGTGAGGGCCACGAGGGTGCGGCGGCGGTCATGGAGCAGCGATGCCAGCGGTCGATTCACGTCGTCTCCCAGCGCGATGGAGCCGACACGATGGCGTCTGTGCGACTGGGGTCCAGACCCGTGGACGGATCGCCGACCGGCGCCCTCCGTTGGGCGCGCGCGGGACGCCGCCGGGCTCCGGAGGCGGTCGCCGCCGGAGGGTCTCAGGCGTCGTCGAGCCAGCCCAGCAGGGCGGCGCGCGCGTCCGCGCACGCCCGCTCGACGGCCTGCACCAGGGCCTGCGCGTGCGGCGGCGTGAGGTCGTCCCCGGCGGCGAGCTCGAGCGCCGTGCAGGCGCCGGCGACCTGGGTGCCGCCGAAGATCGAGGTCCCGCCGCGCAGTGTGTGGGCGATGCGGCGCAGCTCCTCGCCGGACGCCGCCGCAGCAGCCTGCTCGAGCGCCGCCAGACGACCGGGGAGCTCGTCGTCCCAGCGCTGGATCAGCGGCGCCACGGCGTCGCGCCCGCCGAGCTCGTCAGCGAGCCGGTCGAGGACTTCCGCATCGACTTCGAGGACGGCTATGGCAATCGCCCGAGCGCCGAGGAGGACGGCCACGCCGAGTCGGCCGCGCGCGAGGCCGGCAAGGGCCACGCCGCCGGCACCCTGCCGCCCTTCCTGGGCATCCGCATCAAGCCGCTGACCGAGGAGCTGC
>DAIPYF010000011.1:0-6192 GCA_036782855.1 Solirubrobacteraceae bacterium | reverse complement strand
TGTGACGGGCTTGGCGAGGTGGTCGTCCATGCCCGCCTCAAGGCATGCCTCCCGGTCGGCGCGGGCCGCGTTCGCGGTCACGGCGACGATCGGGACGCGTCGCCGGCCGTCCTCGGAGGCGCGGATGGCGCGGGTTGCGTCGAACCCGTCGAGCTCGGGCATGCGCAGGTCCATGAGGATCAACGGGTAGTCGTGGCCGGCGACGGCGGCGATCGCCTCACGCCCGTTGCCGACCACGTCGGCGGCGATGCCCAGGCGCTCGAGCTGGCGCAGCATCAGCATGCGGTTCACCTCGCTGTCCTCCGCGACGAGGATGCGCGCGCGCGGCGGGGCCCCGGCCCGCTCCGGGCCCGGCTCCGCGCGGGGCGCGGGCGCGCCGAGCGCCTCGAGGGGGCGCCCGGGCAGGCGATCGGCGCGGGCGGGATCGCGCTCGCACCCGTCGAGGCCTGGTCCGCGCCGGGCGTGCCGCCGACCTCGGCGCCGAGCGCGGTGAGGGTGGCGCTGAGCGCGCGCGTCGCGCGCGGAGCGGGGCCGGCGACCAGCAGCCGCCGTCCCTCCAGCGGGCGGGAGGCCGCGCCCGCGTCCGGATCGAGCGCGACGTCGACCGTCACGGTCATCCTGGTGCCGCGCCCCGGTTCGCTGTCGAGCGCGATGCCGCCACCCATGAGCGCCGCGAGGCGATCGGAGATGACGAGCCCGAGACCCGTGCCGCCGTGGCGGCGCGTCGTCGTGGCGTCGACCTGGCTGAACGGCTGGAACAGGCGCTTCTGCGCGGCCGCGGGGATCCCGACGCCGGTGTCGGTGACGTCCAGGCGCAGCGTGACGCTCCCGGCCTCCCGGCCCGCCACGTGGGCCTCGACGGCGATCTCCCCGGTCTCGGTGAACTTCACGGCGTTCGTGACGAGGTTCACGAGGATCTGACGCAGCCGCCCCGGGTCGCCGATGAGGCCCGGCGGGACGTCCGCGTCGATCGCCGTGGTGAGCACGAGTCCCTTCACGCGCGCATCCCCGGCCGCGACCTGCGCCGCCGACTCGACGACGTCGAGCAGGTCGAACGGCTCCTCCGCGAGGTCGAGCTTGCCGGCCTCGACCTTCGCGGTCTCGAGCACGTCGTCGACGATCGCGAGCAGCGCGTGCGAGGACTGGTGGACCATCTGCACCAGTTCGCGCTGGTCGGGCTGCAGCGGCGTGTCACGCAGGAGGTCCGCGGCTCCAATCACCCCGTTCATCGGTGTGCGGATCTCGTGGCTGATCATGGCCAGGAACTCGGACTTCATCCGCCCCGCCTCGAGCGCCTCGTCGCGGGCGCGTGCGAGGTCCTCCTCGAAGCGCTTGCGGTCGCTGATGTCGCGGATGTACGCGGTGAAGGCGATCGGCTCGCCGTCGACCTCGACGGCGGTCGCCGACAGCTCGCAGAGGAAGCGCGAGCCGTCGGCGCGCAGCGCCGGCAGCTCCAGGCGCCGGTTGAGCGCCCGCGGCTCGTGCGTCTGCAGGTACCGCGCGATGCCGTTCTGATGCGCGTCGCGGAGCTCCTCGGGGATGATCAGCTCGCTGAGCGTGCGTCCGCTCACCTCGCTCTCGGAGTACCCGAAGACCGCTTCGGCGGCGGGGTTGAACTCGAGCACGCGCCCGTCGAGGCCGATGGTGATGATCGCGTCGAGGGCCGTCCGGATCGTGGCGGTCGCGCGGCCCTGACTGGCGCGCAGGTCGTCCTCGGCCTGCCGGCGCGAGCGATCGCTCCCGATCCACAGGGCCATGAGGCGCACGAGGTTCACGGCGCGCTCGTCGAAGTGCAGCTCGCGCGGTGTGCGGCTCGAGAACGCGAGCGTGCCGGACGGGCGACCCTCGACGAGGATCGGGACGCCGACGTACGCCTCCTGCCCGTGGTTGCGGTGCGCCGGAAGCGCCTCGAGGGGCGTGCCCGAGGCGCGCAGGAAGGTGACCGGCTCGACGCTGCCCGCGCGCAGCCCGGCGAACGTCTCGCTGAGCGGCACCCGCAGGCCCGCGGTGATCGTGCCCTCGGGGTCACGCGCCGCGAGCACCTCGGCGACGTTGCCGTCGTACCGGGAGATGAGGCCGATCTCGAGGTCGAGCAGTGCACTGCAGGCGCCGAGCAGGCGGTCCTGGCGCTGCGCCAGCGGGATGTCCGGGGCGGCGAGGATCGCCAGCAGCTCGGTCGCGGTGCGGTCGCTGCGCGCGAGCTCGGCGGCCTGGCGTTCGCGTTCGGTGACGTCGCGGTAGACCCAGACGTTCCCGAGGCCGACGCCGTCCGCGGAGAGCGGGGTGAAGTCCCGCTCGAAGACCCGGCCGTCGGCGAGCGGGAGGATGTCGCCGCGGGCCGGGACGCCGGCGGCGAGCACGTCGCCGACGCGGTGCAGGAAGCCCGCGGGATCGGCGAACAGCGCCTTGGACTGGTCGGCTGCGCCGGAACAGTCCGTGCCGACCAGCTCGGCGGGGGGCGCCGGGACCCCGAACATCGCGCAGAACTCCTCGTTCACGAGCGCGATGCGCCGGTGCTCGTCCTCGACGAGCACGCCCGCGCCGAGGTCGGCGACGAGCGCGGCGAGCCGCGCGCGGTCGGAGGCGCCGGACTGGGCGAGGGGCTCGTCGGTCGGTCCGGGGGGCACGGGATCACCATCGCACCCGCCTCCCCGGCGACCGTCAAGCTTTCCTCAAGCTTTCCTCAAGCGACGTTCATCCTGTCGATCGGCGATGCTGGCGGGACCATGGTGGCGACGGCACCCATTCGCGCACTGATCATCGAGGATGCGCCCGAGATCGCCGAGCTCGTGCGCACCGTGCTGGAGCAGGAGGCCTTCGACGTCGAGGTCTGCGGCGACGGCGACGCCGGGCTGGCGGCGGCGCGCGATCGCGTCCCGGACGTCGTCGTGCTCGACGTGACGCTCCCGGGCATCGACGGCATCGAGGTCTGCCGGCGGCTGCGCACGTTCAGCGACGCCTACGTCGTCATGCTGACCGGCCGCGCGGAGGAGACGGACCGCCTCATCGGGCTCGCGGTCGGCGCGGACGACTACGTGACGAAGCCGTTCTCGCCGAAGGAGCTCGTCGCGCGCATCCGGGCGATGCTGCGCCGGCCGCGTGCCGGGGCGCCCGCGGGCGGCGGCGGCGCAGCGGATGACGGCATCCGCCACTTCGGCGACCTCACGATCGACGTCGGCGCGCGCGAGGTGCTGCTCGACGGCGCGCCCGTCGAGCTGAGCAAGCTCGAGTTCGACATCCTCGGCGCCCTGTCGGAGCACGCCCGGATCTCCCTGAGTCGTGACCAGCTGCTCGAGCGCGTGTGGGGACCGAACTGGTTCGGCGACGATCACGTCATCGACGTCCACGTGTCGAACCTGCGCCGCAAGCTCGGCGACGACCCGCGCAATCCCCGCTTCGTGCGCACGGTGCGCGGGTTCGGGTACCGCATGGGCGACGGCGGGCAGGCACTCCCACAGCGCTGACGGCCGGTCCTACAGCGCGGCCGCGACGGGTGCCAGGGCGGCGGGATCGCCGTCCTCGGCGACGAGGCACACGCGGTCGGCGAGCCCCGCGACGCGCTCGCGCACCGCGGCGGCGAGGCCCGCAGCGTCGTTCCCGCGCGCGACGAACAGCGCGAGCACGTCGTCGTCGATCAGCTCGGGCATCTCGGCCCAGCCGCCGGCCCGCGAACGTTCGTGCAGCGCCTCGAACAGGTCTCCGAGGCCGTGATGGTCGAGCACGTGCCGGTAGCCGGGCGTCGAGCCGTAGAAGGCGACGCGCCGCCGGCCCGCCTCCCACTCGGCGTCGGAGGTCGCGACGAAGACCGACGCCGTCACCTCGACGTCCCCGCGCGCACGGCCACCACGCTCCAGTCCGCGCTCGAGCGCCGGGATCGTCACCTCCCGCAGCACCGCCGCCGTGCAGAAGGTGTGCCCGAGCAGCCCGTCGGCGACCTCGCCGGCGACCTCGGTCATGCGCTCCCGCACCGCCGCGAGCAGGACCGGCGGGCGCGAATGCGCGGCCGGGGGCGGGCGGAAGTTCGGCGGCATCAGCGTGTGGCGGTAGATCTCGCCCTCGAACGCCAGGTCTCCGCCGGTCTCCCACGCATCCCAGATCGCGTGCAGTGCAAGCACGTACTCGCGCATCCGCGCCGCGGGCTGCGACCAGACGGCGCCGTAGCGGCGCTCGACATGCGCTCGCACCTGCGTTCCGAGGCCGAGTGCGAAGCGCCCGCCCGACAGCGCCTGCAGGTCCCACGACGTGTAGGCGACGTCCATCGGCGTGCGCGGGAACGCGAGCGCGATCGCGGTCGCGACCCGGATCCGCGACGTGCCCTGCGCCGCCTGCGCGGCGGCGAGGAACGGATTGCCGTTCGTCTCGGTGACGCCGACGCCGTCGAAGCCGAGCGCCTCGACGCGGCCGGCCTGCTCGCCGATCGCGGTGATCGGGGCTCCGCGGAGGACGACGTCGCAGCGCATCGCGTCCAAGCCTCGCAGGTCGGCCGGTAGCCTGACGGACATGCCCGCGATCGTCCGCCGCGTTCTTGCCGTCGTCACGGCCGCGGCCATGGCGGCGCTCCTGGCTGCGACCGTGGCCGCTGCGCCGGCGAGCGCGACCTTCCTGACCTACCTGGACGGCAACGAGGTGTGGGTCTCGACGCTCGACGGCGCCCGCAAGGCGCGCCTGAGCACGGGCGAGGGCGACTACATCGAGGTCGCCGCGGCCGACAACGGGCGGATCCTCGGCGTGCAGAACGAGGCGGGCAAGCTCTACCAGTACGCGCGGATGCGGCTGTGGGAGACCAACGGGCAGCTGATCTCGCAGGGACCGCTGCCGGCGCGGACGAGCTGGGCCACCTCCTACGTCGCGCCCCTCGGGCTGGACCTCACGTCGGACGGCTTCTTCGCGGTCTACGGGTACTCCGGGTTCTCCGGCCCCGGCTACACCGGGTTCGACCAGGGGCACCTCGCCGTGCGCAGCGACAACAAGACGCTGCTCGCGGACGTGAGCTTCCTGACGCTCGAACAGAGCGGCTACACCTGGCCGTCCGCGTTCGGCAGTCGCGTCGTCGCTGCGCAGGGCACGACCGTCGTCGCACAGGTTCCCGACGGCGCGGGTCCGTACACGAGGACCTGGGACGGGCTGGTCGGTACGGCGGCCGTCGCGGGCTCCCCGTCGCTGCGCCGCACGGACGTCGCGGCGACCGGCACCCTCGCCGCGGTCGAGTTCGGCTTCGAGCCGGGCGACGACAAGATCGCCGCGCTGTCGCTCAGCTCGGTCACGGCGCCGGTGACCGTGGGCGCCTCGCTCGACTGCTTCCTGCCGACCGTCGGGGAGGCGAGCAACGCCTCGTGGTCACAGGACGGGAAGTTCATCGCCTGGAAGGACAGCCAGGGGGTCAAGGTCGCCGGCGCGCCCACCGGGACGACGGAGCCGTGCGCGCTCTCCTCGCCGCCCGTCCTGATCTCCGCCACCGGCTCGTCCCCGTCGATCGGCGGATCGGACCTGCCGCAGCTCGCGGCGCCGGCTCCCGCACCCGGCCCCGCGCCGGGGCCGGCCCCGTCCGCACCCTCGATCGGCTTCACGCCGCCGCCGAAGCCGACCGCCAAGGCGCTCGGGACGGGCGGGCTGCCGCTGACCGTTCGGGTCCCCGCGGCTGGAAAGGTCACCGTCACGGCGACCGTGGCCGCCCGGGTTCTCGGCCGCAAGGGGAAGCCCGTCGTGATCGGGACCGGCACGGCGACGCCCAAGGCCGGCGGCAGGGTGACGGTGCGCCTGAAGCTCAACGCGAAGGGCAAGCGCTACCGCAAGCGGCTGAAGAAGGGCGTCGTGCTCACGCTGCGCATCACACAGGGCGGCACGACGGTCACCAGGACGCTGCGGCTGCGCTGAAGCGCGGCCGGCGGCTGGCCCTCGCGCGGCCGGTCTGCTAGGCCATGTCCGTGGAGCGCGAGGGGAACGACCCGGCGGCGGGCGTCGTCGGGCGCAGCGGGGAACTGGCGGCGCTGCGGCGCTTCGTCGCCGTCGCGGCCCGCGGCCCAGGCGCGCTCGTGCTGTCCGGCGCCGCCGGAGCGGGGAAGACGACGCTCTGGGAGGCCGGGTGCGACCTCGCCCGGAACCAGGGCCGGCTCGTCCTGGCCGACGGGGCCCGCGACTCCGAGGCCGCGCTGTCGTTCGTCGGCATCGGCGACCTCCTCGACGGGGTGGACC
>DAIPYF010000010.1:0-27330 GCA_036782855.1 Solirubrobacteraceae bacterium | reverse complement strand
GGCGAGACCGCCGACATCGCGGCGATCCTCAAGGCGACGAACACCGACGTCGTCGTCTCCTACCTGCCGGTCGGCTCCGAGGACGCGACCCGCTGGTACGTCGAGCAGGTGCTCGAGGCCGGCTGCGCGTTCGTCAACTGCATCCCGGTCTTCATCGCCAGCTCGGACTACTGGGACAAGAAGTTCAAGAAGGCGGGCGTCCCGATCATCGGCGACGACATCAAGAGCCAGGTCGGCGCGACGATCGTCCACCGCACGCTCGCCCGCCTCTTCCACGAGCGCGGCGTGAAGATGCTGCGCACCTCGCAGCTGAACGTCGGCGGCAACATGGACTTCTACAACATGCTCGAGCGGGAGCGCCTGGAGTCCAAGAAGATCTCCAAGACGCAGGCCGTCACGTCGATCATGGGTCACGACCTGCCGAAGGACGACGTCTACATCGGCCCGTCGGACTACGTGCCGTGGCTGACCGACCGCAAGTGGGCGCACATCCGCGTCGAGGGCCAGGCCTTCGGCGACGTGCCGCTCAACCTCGAGATGAAGCTCGAGGTCTGGGACTCGCCGAACTCGGCCGGCATCGTCATCGACGCCGTGCGCCTCTGCAAGCTCGGCCTGAACCACGGGATCGGCGGCCAGCTCGACGGCCCCAGCTCGTACCTCATGAAGTCGCCGAAGAACCAGCGCCCGGACGACGACGCGCGCAAGGACACGGAGACGTTCATCGCCAGGTACGGCGGCAAGGGCGGCCCGAAGTCCAAGCCGAAGGGCCGTACCGCGCCGAAGAAGGCCGTCGCGAAGAAGGCCGCGGCGAAGAAGGCCGTCGCGAAGCGGACGGCCACGAAGGCCTAGCCGTTCCCGGACACGCGTCTCCCTATCCTGAGAGACGCGTGTCCGACCGCTTCTCCATCGCCCAGGTCACGCCCTACGCCTGGGAGCGCACGCACGAGGTGAACACCCACGTGCGTGAGGTCAGCGCCGAGCTCGCCGCGCGCGGGCACCGGGTCCTGATCGTCGCGCCGTCATCCTCGCCGCAGCTCGTGCGCGAGGGCCGGCGCCTGGTCCGCGCCGACGCCGACGGGCTGCTCGCCCGCGCCGAGGGTGAGCCCCTGCTGCTCGCGGTCGGCGAGGCCGTCGACACGCCGCTCACGGGCCGCCGCCGCGCCGCCGCGCTGCCGATGGACGTCACCCGCACCCTCGGCGACCTCTTCGAGCACGCCCCGCTCGACCTCGTCCACGTGCACGAGCCGTTCGCCCCGAGCGTCGCGGGTGCCGCGCTGCGCGCCAGCCGCGCGCTGAACATCGGCTCGTTCCACGCCCCGACCGAGCGGATCGTCTCCACGCAGGTCGCCCGCAAGGTCGTCCAGCTGATCTTCGGGCGCCTCGACGCGCGCACGGCGAGCTACCCCTCGACCGCCGAGATCATGGCGCGCCACTTCCCCGCCACGTACCGGCCGCTCCCGCCCGGCGCGCCCGCGCTCGAGCGGGCCGCGCGCCCCGCCGGCGGACCGCTGCGCGTCGCGTTCGTCGACGAGGAGGAGCGCCAGGCGCTGCGCCTCCTGCTGCGCGCGCTGCGCCACGTCGAGACCGAGCTGCCCTGGGAGCTCGTCGTCCTCAGCCGACGCGGCCCGTCCTCGACGCCGCTGCGCGCCGACCTGCGCGACCGCGTGCGCTACGTCACCGCCGAGGAGACGAGCGAGGATGAGCTGTTGCAGAACGCCGACGTGCTCGTCGCCGCGTCCACCGGCGGCGAGCCGCAACCGGCCCTCGTCGCGCGCGCGAGCGCCGCGGGCGCGGTGCCGCTCGCGAGCGGACTGCCGGTCTACGCCGACGTGGTCGGCGACGGCGAGCGCGGCCTGCTGTTCCCGGCCCGGGACCCCGAGGCGCTCGGCTCGCAGCTGACGCGGCTCCTGTGCGACGCCGACGTGCGCGAGCGCCTGCGCGCCGCCGCCGTCCCGCGACCGTGGAGCGCCGTCGCCGACGACGTGGAGGCGCTCTACGCGGAGATCGCCGCGCGACGCAAGGACCCCGAGGGCGATCCGCGGATCCGCCGCCGGATCGCGGGGCGGCCGCTGATCGACGTCGACCTGCACATGCACACCGACCACAGCCACGACTGCGCCACGCCGGTCGAGGTGCTGATGGCGACGGCGCGCGAGAAGGGCCTCGGCGCGATCGCGGTGACCGAGCACAACGAGATCTCCGGCGCCCAGGCCGCCGCCGCGCTGTCGGAGGAGTACGGCGTGAAGGTGATCCTCGCCGAGGAGGTCAAGACGGCGAGCCAGGGCGAGGTGATCGGGCTCTTCATCACCGAGAAGATCCCGCGCGGCATGACGCTCCAGGAGACCGTGGCCGAGATCAAGCGGCAGGGCGGCCTGGTCTACGTCCCGCATCCGTTCGACCGGATGCACGCGGTCCCGGACTACGAGCACCTGCTCGGCATCATCGAGGACGTCGACGCGATCGAGGTCTTCAACCCGCGCGTCGCGTTCAGCGCGTTCAACGAGGAGGCGGCGCGCTTCGCCGCCAAGTACCGGATCGCGGCGGGGGCGGGGTCGGATGCGCACGTCGCGCAGGGGCTGGGCACGGCGCGCGTGCGGATGCACGACTTCGACGGCCCCCAGGAGTTCCTGGAGTCGCTGCGCGGGGGGGAGATCCTGACCCTTCCGACGAACTACGTCTACGTGCAGGCGCTGAAGTTCCTGCAGACGAAGGCGACCCCCGAGGGGGCTCGCCGGTCCGTGAAGCAGCGGCGCGTCCGGCGAGCGACCCGCAAGCCCTGATGCAGGGCGAGGGAGACGCACGGGGACCGTCGAATCCCGGTGCACCCGTGCCAGCCACAGACGACGAGATCCGCGAGAAGTACCTCGAACGCGCCATCCGCGAGATGAACGCGCTGACGCGGGACATCCAGTCCTGCCGTCACTGCCCGCGCGGCAGCCTGATGCCCGTCCTGGGATCCGGCCACCCGCAGGCCGACGTGCTGCTCCTGAAGTACGCCCCGCAGGTCGCCGAGATCGAGGAGGGCGTCGCGTTCTACGGTCGCTCGGGGACTGCGCTGCGCAAGTCCCTCGGGCGCCTGGGCGTCGACCCGCTCGCCGTGTACGGCACGCTGTGCGTCAAGTGCCCCGTCGGCGACGGTGCGCTGGCCGACCCGATCTGCGTCGCCCGCGTGACGGAGGAGATCGCGATCGTGCAGCCGCGCCTGATCGTCGTGATGGGCGAGGACGCGCTGGCGACCCTGAACGACCTGGACCTCCCGCTCAGCGGCCCGGTCCTGTGGGATCCGGGCGCGATCCAGCACCTGACGCCGTCCATCGACGTCCTCGTCACCCCCAACATCGACGAGTCGCTCGACGAGGAGGACGCCAAGCGCGCCTTCTGGGCGGCCTTCCGCACGCTGGGCGACTGGTGGGCGGACCTGCCGCCCTACTGAGACGTCGCCCGCCAACGGCGGGGGTTTCTCCGGATGCGCCCCTGGCGTGCCGGTGTAGCCTCGAGGCATGTCCCTCGAGGAACGCACGCTGGAGTCGATCGGCGATCGCTGCGAGGTCTGCGGCGCGCGCCTGACGCAGGACGAGCTGGTCGTGATCCTGGAGGCCGGCGGACCGGTCCTCTGCCAGGTCCACGCCGACGAGCTGGTCCCCGTCGACGACGAGCCGGACGCCGGCGCGGCGTAGCGGCTACCCGATCTCCAGCACGATCTTGCCGAGCTTCCCACCGGCCGCGAAGCGGTCGTAGGCCTCGGCGACGCGGTCCAGCGGGAACGTCTCGGCGACCGGGACGCGCAGCGCGCCGCGCTCGAACAGCGGCAGCACCTCACGCTCCATCGCCCGCGCGGTGTCCGCCTTCTCCTCCAGCGGCCGCGCGCGCAGCGTCGAGCCGCCGATGCGCAGGCGCTGCCCCATGACCGCCAGCAGGTTGACCTCCGCCTTGAAGCCGGCCCCGACGCCGATGACCACGATCCGGCCGAGCCGGTTCATCGCGCGCAGGTTCGCCTCGAGGTCGGGGCCGCCGACGAGCTCGAGCAGCACGTCGTAGGGGCCGCCCTCGGCGCTGTCCTGCGGATCGAGGACCTCGTGGGCACCGAGCCCGGCGACCGCTTCGCGCAGCTGCGGGTTGCGGACCGACGCGGTGACATGCGCGCCCGCCGCGGCGGCGAGCTGGATCGCGGCGGTGCCGACGCCCCCGGCCGCGCCGCTGACGAGCACGCGTTCGCCCATCCGCAGGCCGGCCTGGGAGAACAGCGCGTCGTGCGCCGTGGTGAACACCTCCGGCAGCCCGCCCGCGGCCGCGGCGTCGACGGCCTCCGGGACCGGCATCGCCTGGCGCTCGTGCACCGCGCACAGCTCGGCCTGGCCGCCGCCGCCGACGATCGCCATCACGCGGTCGCCCACCGTGAAGCGGGTCGCCTCCGGCCCGAGCGCGACGACCTCGCCGGCGAGCTCGAGGCCGGGGATGTCCGCGGGCGACCCGGGCGGCGCGGGGTAGGCGCCGCGGCGCTGGAGCATGTCGGCGCCGTTGACGCCCGCCGCCGTGACGCGCACGAGCACCTCCCCGTGGCCGGGCTGCGGGTCGGGGTGGTCGGCGACGAGCACCTCGCCGTCGCGGATCGTGGCGGCGCGCATGGCGGCGGAGTCTAGGCGGGCCGATCCGCCGGTGGGTCGGCGGGGGGGGGGGGCGCCTCGATCTCCCCGTCGAGCCCGGCGTCCGCCATCGCGTCGGCGGTCATCCGCGCGCGGCGCTCGTCGTCGGTGTCGGCGACGGCGCGGATGTCCGCGCGGGCCTCGTCGAGCGACAGCCCGCTCGCGCGCAGGATGTCGTGCGCGGTCATCCGCGCCTGCCCGACGACGAGGCTCACGGAGAGGTTGCGCGTCTCGTCGAGCCCCGCGGTCGTCGCCGCGGCGGCGTGCAGCGCCGCCTCCTGGACCTTGTCGCGCTCGTCCGGGTCGGCGAACGCGGTGGAGAGGTGCCGGGCCGCCTCGGCGAGCTCGCGCAGGCCCGCGATCACCGACGGGGGCACGCGATCCCCCCGCAGCACCGCGCGCTGGGCTCCGCGCGCGAGCCCCGCGACGTCGCGCTGGGCCCGGGTCACCTGGTTGAGCGCCCGGGTGTAGCGCGCGACGGCGTCGCGCTGGCCCCGGCGCACGAGCGCCAGGCGCGCCGTCTCGCCGCTCGTCTCGATCGCCGCCCGCATGTCCGCGAGATGGACGTCGAGCAACCGTGCGCGTCGCAGCGCCTCGGCCGCGGCGTCGTCGTCCTCGGACTCCAGAGCGTCCGCGACCGCGTCGATCACCGCCCCCAGGCGGTTGACCGCCGGCTCGAGCGCACCGGCGGCGAGCTTCAGCGGGTTGACCGGAAAGAGCACGAGGTTGAAGACGAGCGCGGTGCTCGCCCCGATCAGCGCGTCGATGAACCGCGAGAGCCCGGTCGGGTCGCCGGGGATCGCGAGCACCGCGATCAGCACGCCGGCGTTCGCGGCCTGCACGACCACCATCTGGTCACCGCCGAGGAAGACGACGACCATCATCCCCAGGAAGACGATCACCGCGATCTGCCACGCCCCCGTGCCGATCACCTGCACGACGAGGTCGGCGATCAGCACGCCGAGCGCCACCCCGACCGCGAGCTGGAGCGCCCGCCGGGTGCGCTGGCCGAGCGTGATGCCGAGCACCACGACGGTCGCGATCGGCGCGAAGAAGGGGCGCGGGTGCCCGACCGCGTAGCGGGCGATGAGGTACGCCGTCGCGGCCGCGACCGACACCATCGCCACACGCGGCGCCATTCGCCGCATGCGCAGCAGCCGCTCGCGCATCGACACGCGGTCGACGGTCGTGTCGAGCAGCTCCTCGGACCAGCTGGCGATCGTCGTGCGGTCGGTGGTCGGATCCCGCGCCATGCGCCGTCCAGCGTAGGCTGTCGGCCTGTGGACCTGACCTCGTCGGAACAGCGCGTCCTCGGTGCCCTGCTGGAGAAGCAGCGCACCACCCCCGATCAGTACCCGCTGACGCTCAACGCCCTGCGGCTCGCCTGCAACCAGGCGACGAACCGCGAACCGGTCGTGGACTACGACGAGGCCACGCTGCGCGACGCGCTCGAGCGCCTCGGGCGCCGGCGCTGGACCCGGTACGCGAGCGCCGCCGGCAGTCGCGCGCCGAAGTACCGCCACATGATCGACGAGACGCTGTCCGTCACCCCCGACGAGCAGGGCGTCCTGGCGGTGCTGCTGCTGCGCGGGCCCCAGACCGTCGCGGAGCTGCGCACCCGCAGCGAGCGCCTGCACCGCTTCGCAGACGCCGACGACGTGCTGGCCACCCTGGACGCACTGCTCGAGCGCGGGCTGGTGCGCGAGATCGGCCGCCGCCCCGGGCAGAAGGAGGAGCGCTGGCAGCACATGCTCGGCGGGGACGAGCCGATCGACCAGGCCTCGCTGCCCCCGTACCAGGAGGCCACGCCGGGGCCCTCACGCGCTGCGGAGGACGCCAGCGCCGCGGACGACGTCGGCCGCGCCGGAACGGGCAGCGGGCGCATCGCGGCGGCCGAGGCCGAGGTCCGGGCCCTGCGCGACGAGGTCGACGCGCTGCGGGAGCGCGTCGCGGCGCTGGAGCGCGCCGCGCGGCCGTCCTAGCGCGCGCCGACCGGCGTGCTCAGCCGAGGACGCCCTCGATCAGCACGACGCGGCCGTCGTCGACCGTCGCGATCCAGTGGATCGGCGTCGAGACGCCCGCGCCGTCCGCGCGCGTCAGATGCGCCTCACCGCTGATGGCGATCCGGCCGTCGTCGAGCACCCGCATCGTGTCGACGTCCGGCAGGACCTGGACCACCTCGTAGGCGGCCCGCAGGTCCGCGAAGCGCGCGTCGAGCGAGTCGTACAGGCGGCCGGGCGTGACGACGGTCGCGCGGATGACGAAGCCCGGGCCGGTGAACCGGTCGAGCCTGCGGTCGTCGGCGCGGATCGCCTGGGCGAGCGCACGGACGACCTCCGCGGGCCCGGCTGGACCTGACCCATCGTCTGTCGGCATGGGGGGATACTACGGACGATCGCGGCGCGTCACGCGTCCTGGCGCGCCAGGTCGAACGTCAGCGGGCCCCACCTGCACCCGAAGCCGAGCGCGTTGTCCACGCCGCGCGTCGTGAACTTCTGGACGGTCCCCTGGACGTCGCGGCGGGTGAAGCTGCCCTTGAACCGTGATTCCGGAGCACCGCCGTAGCTCAGATTCTCGTCGAACCGCCCGGCGCGCACCCGGCCCTCGTACGTCGCGACCTGGAAGCGGGCGGTGATGCGCTTCGCCGTCGGCACGAACGCCGACCCGTCGAAGATGTCGCAGCTCGCCCCGACGCGCGTCCACGTGATGAACGGCGCGAGCGCGATCCGCTCGAGCGCGGGGTAGTACGTGCGCTTCACCGTCAACGTCACGTAGCCGCCGTTCGACGCACGTCCCTCGTAGACCTGGCCCGCCTTCGGCTGGACGATCTTGCGCTTCGCCGGAGCCTGCGCCGGAAGGGCGAGCACGGCGGCCACGACGAGGACGAGGGGCCACGGACGCGCGGGCATGGGACGCCAGCCTACCCCGGCCGCCGGGGGGCGCGGCTACATGCCACGGCGCATGAGCATGTGCTCGGCCGTCCGGATGATGATCCGCAGGTCGAGCCAGAGCGACCAGTCGGTGACGTACCGGTAGTCGATCTTCAGCATCTCCTCGAGCGGGACGCGACTCGACCCGAGCACCTGCCACGGGCCGGTGATGCCCGGGGTGAGCATGAGTCGCTTGCGTTCGGGGCCGACGATCGCGTCGTCCTCGTCACACACCAGTGGTCGCGGACCGACGAGACTCATCTCGCCGGCCAGGACGTTCAGCAGCTGCGGCAGTTCGTCGATCGAGGTCCGCCGCAGAACACCACCGACCCGGGTGATGCGGGGATCGTCGACGATCTTGAAGAGGCCGTCCGCCTCGTTCCGGCTCGCGAGCCCGGCCTTGAGCTCCTCGGCGTCCGCGACCATGGTGCGGAACTTGAGCATCCGGAACCGGCGCCCGTCCCGGCCGACACGGGTCTGGCGGAACAGCACCGGCCCGGGCGAGTCGAGCTTGATCGCGAGGGCCACGATCGCCATCAGCGGGGACAGGAGCGCCACCACCAGCACCGAGACCGTGAGATCGAGCGAGCGCTTGACGAGCAGCGAGGACCGGTTGAGGCTGAAGCGCCGCGTCCCGAGCAGCATCATTCCGGCGACGTCGTCGACGACGACCGAACTCCCGATCACGTCGAGCGTTCCCGGCACGAGCGTGACGCTCACACCCACCGACTTGGCCGCGCGGACGAACTCGAGCTCGGTGGCGGCGGTGAGGCCGGTCGGCGAGACGATCACGCGGTGAACGTCCCAGTCGCCCACGAGCCGGGCCACGGCCTGCTCGTCCACTGCCGCGAAGCCGTGACGCTGCAGGCGCGGGAGCAGGCGCCGCGTCGACAGCCGGCCGACCAGATCCACCGGGAGCCCATGCGTCGCCAGCTTCTCGCGGAGCCTCGCGTACGTCTCGGCGTCGCCGATGAAGAGACACCGTTCGCGCGTCGACGTGCGGCCGACCCAGCGCCGCGCGACCCAGCGCAGGAGGAGCGGGAGAACCCAGAGGGCGGTCCAGAGGGCCAGCGCCTGGCGCTTGCCCAGGTCCCCGTAGAGGAGCGTGTCCGAGAACAGCCAGAACACGAGCGTGTAGAGCGTGGCGAGCTGGAACAGGGACCCCGCCTCATCGGCCGTGGTCTTGTGGATCAGGAGCTCGTCACGGTCGTAGAGCCCGACGAGCTTGCCCGCCACGACGATCAGGGGGATGGCCAGGACGGAGGTCGGGAACAGCGCGTCGCCGTCGCCGAGGATGACGATGCTCAGGAGCAGCGCGAGCGTCACCGCGGCGAGGTCGGCGAGCATGAGCGCTCGGCGCCCCCGGCGGTCGCGCGCCAGCGCCTCGCTGCGGACAGCCGCGTGGGCGGCGGCGGAGGCGGCCGCCGGCGCATCGGCGATCGGCCCCAGCGGCAGGCCGACCCTGGGCGGGACGGTGCGAGGCGCACGAGACGTGTACGGACGGCGGAGTACGCCGCGACGTTGCTGTTCTGCGGTATCCGGCACCGCTGCTGGTCCCCCCCGGGCGATCGATGAGCCGGAGCGAGCATTGTGACGAGTTCCGGGACAGATGCAACCCGCCCGCCGGTCCGGGATGCGGCACCCGGTCTTCGACCCGTGGTCGAAGACTTCGTGCGTCCCTGTCCAGCCGGAGGGACTTGTGTCAGCATCCGGCGCCCGCATGAGCGTCGACACGCCCAGCAGCCACCGTGAACCCGGGCCTGTCAGCTATCTGTCGGCGTTGCGTCGATGGTGGTGGATGCCGGTGCTCTGCGCCGTCGCGGCCGCGACGCTCGCCTACATGTTCGCCGAGCGCGGAACCCCGCAGTACGAGGCGACGGCGCTGCTCGTCATCGACGACCAGGACGTCTACCGCGAGATCCTCGGCCTTCCGGGCAAGACCACGGGCTCGCCGCAGCTGACGATCTCGCAGGTGATCCCGCAGGTCGACCAGCCGCGGACCGCCCGGCGTGCGCGCCGGGAGCTCGGGCTTTCCCGGACGGCGACCATTGAACAGGTGCAGGACCAGACCGACGTGCGCCCTGACCAGGTCACGGGCACCCTCGCGATCGTGGGGACCGCCTCGGAGCCGGAGCTCGCCGCCGGCCTCGCCAATGCCTACGCGCAGGCCTACGTCGGCCTGCGCGATCTCGACGACCGCCGGCAGATCCGGCGCGCGCGCGAGGCGTTCGAGGACGAGCTGCGCGCCCAGACGCGGAATCCGGGCTCTCAGCAGGATGCCGCGGATGCGTTGAGCCTGTCTGACCGCATCCGGCAGCTCAAGCTCACCGAGAAGCTCCGCCCTCCGAGTGTGTCCTTCGCCCGCCCTGCGAGCGTTCCGACGGCGCCGAGCGGCCCCTCCGGGCGGACCGCCGCGCTGGTCGGGCTGCTCGCCGGGCTCCTCCTGGGACTCGCCCTCGTCGTGCTGCGTGCGCACCTGGACCGGCGCGTCCGGACGACCGACGACCTGTCCGGCGTCCTCCAGGCGCCGGTGCTCGCCTGCGTGCGCGGACCGCGCCGCCGCAGGCGGTCCCGGGTGCCGTTCCTCGAGCTCGACCCGGCCGAAGCCGAGCCCTACCGCCTGCTGCTCGCGCGGCTGCGTCACGGTGGCGACGCCGGGGCGGTGCAGAGCGTTGCGGTGACCGCCGGCGAGGAGGACGCCGACGCCTCGCGTGTGGCATGGAACCTCGCCGGCGCCGCAGCCGCGAGCGGCACCCGGACGCTCCTGATCGATGCCGTCCGGACACGGGCGGCCGGCACGTCCGAGTCGGGCGGGCTGGCCGCGGCGCTCGCGGGGCACGGGCAGCTCCTCGATCTCGTCGACACCCCCGACGGGGACCGTGGACTCCGGCCGGACGTCCTGGAGGCCGGGTCACCGAACGGTTCGCGACATCTCGGCGAGGCGGAGCCGGTGCAGCGGGTGCTGAACGATGCCGCTGCGGAGTACGACCTCATCGTGGTGCACACCGCGCCGATCTCCTCCGCCGACGCGATCCCCTTCGCGCGGCACGCCGGAGGAGTCGTCACCGTCCTGCGCGACGAGAGCCTCACCCGGGCGGAAGCCGCGCGCCTGCGCGCCAAGCTGGAGCAGATCAATGCGCGGGTGCTCGGCATCGTGACCGTCGCGGGCCGACGCGGCGCGGGCTGATGGCGACCTCGGCGGGGCTCTGGCCGCGCGGCGAGGCCGCGGGCTCACCGAGCCCGCTGGACCGGGCCGCAGGCTCGGACGCCGCGATGGCCGCGGCGGCCGTCTGCCTGGCGCTGGTCGCGGCGTTCGCCGTGGCGAACGGCCTGTGGGAGTTCCTGATCGCGTTCGTCGCGGTGTTCGGATCCGTCGCCCTGTACCTGTGCTGGCCGACCGCCGGGCTGACCGCCGTGCTCGTGCTCTGGGTCGTCGCTCCCTTCCTGCGCCGCCTCTTCGACTACTTCTCCTTCTCGCTCGATCCCGACGTCCTGTCCATCGCCCCGTTCGTCGCGACAGGCCTGGTCGGGGTGATCGCCTGGCGCCGCGCGCGACCGAGCCCACGGGCGACCATGGTGTTCGGCGTCACCTGCGCCGGGCTGGCGGTCGGACTGCCCTTCGGCCTGCTCGACCCGATGCCGCTCGCATTCGCGACGCTGGCGTACGGCTCGGCGGCCTGCGCGCTGTTCATCGGGTATGCCGACGGCCGGCGGGACCGTCCGGTGATCGACCGGGTGCTGCTCGGCCTGCTGCCGCTGGTCGCCGCCTACGCGCTGTACCAGTACCTGTCCCCGCGCCTTCCCGGCTGGGACGAGCTGTGGATTCGCACATCCGGGATCAAGACCATCGGCGACAAGGACGACGGCACCTTCCGCGCGTTCGGGACGCTCAACTCCCCGGTGACGCTCGCGACGTTCACCGCGATGGTCGTCGCGATGGCGGTCGTCGCCGCGAGGCTCGGACCGGTGCGGATCGCGGGTGCCGCAGCGGCGCTCGCCGTCCTGTTCTTCACGGGCGTCCGGAGTGCCTGGCTCGCGCTGGGCGTGACCCTGGTGGCCCTCGTCCTCGTCACCGGCGGGCGCGTCATGGCACGGGTTCTCGTGCTCCTCGTCATCCTCGGGGGGCTCTATCTCGTGGCCGGGGGATCCACGGCGGGGCAACAGGTGATCGACCGCGCCTCGACACTGACGACGCTGTCCGGCTCGGGGGCCGAGACCGACGTGTCGCTCACCCAGCGCCTCAACCAGGTCACCGTGTTCGGTCCCCGAGGCCTGGCGGCTCCGCTCGGTCACGGACTCGGGTCCGTCGGTCAGGCCGCCAAGGTCAGCAGCCGCTCCGACGCGGCGCCGTTCGCCGACAACGGGTTCCTGATGCTCCTCTGGCAGGTCGGCCCCGGCGGGTTCCTCCTCGTCGTCGGGGCGCTCGGGTGGGCGCTCGTCACGAGCCTCCGCGGGGGCTCGGCCGCCGATCGCGCACGTCGCCTGCCGTACGTCGCCCCGCTCGTCGCCGGCGGGGTGCTGATGCTGGCGAGCGATTCGCTCTACGGGCTCTCGGCCGTGATCATCTGGTACTGCGTGGGTGCGCTGCTGTCCCTCACGGAAGCCGATGGTCGCCGCTGAACGCCGCGACGAGCCGGTCGACGTTGTCGGCCAGGTCGAACTCGCCGAGGGCTTCTCGCGCGCCGGCGCCGAGGAGCCCGCGCAGACCGGCGTCGGACAGGACACGCCCGAGCGCGGCGGACAGGGCATCCACGTCATCCGGCGGGACCAGGAGCCCGGAGACCCCGTCGGTCACCACTTCGGGGATCCCCGCGATGGGGGTCGTCACGACGGGAAGCGACGCCGCCATCGCCTCGAGGATCGCGAGCGGAAGGCCATCCTCGTCACCGTCGGCGGCGACCCTGCACGGGAGTGCGAAGGCGGCGGCCCGGGCCAGCGCGGCATCGACCTCGGTGCGACCGGCGGCCCCGCGGAGCATCACGCGATCGGCGACGCCGCGCTCGGCGACGAGCGCCTGCAGGCGCGCCAGCTCAGGTCCGTCACCGAGGATCTCGCACCGCACCGCAAGCCCGCGCTCGGCGAGTTGCGCGACAGCGGCGATCAGGAGGTCATGGCCCTTCTTCGGCACGAGGCGCCCGACGCTCACGACGAGTCCGCGGTCGGGCTCCCGTGGCCGGCTCCCCGCAGACCCCAGTGGCAGCCCGTTGCGGATCACGATGATGCGCGCCGCCTCGTCGGCGGTCACGAGCGAGCGCACGCGCCGCGCTGCGTACCTGGTCTCGACCGCCACGAATGTGCTGCGCCGCACCTTCTCGGCCAGGAATGCCGGCGACGTCACCGCGAAGAGGTCCTTGGCGTGCCCGGTGAACGACACGCTCGCGCCGGTGATCTGGGCGACGGTGATCGCGACCGTGGTGGGCGTGTTGGCGAAATGGCTGTGCAGGTGCGCGTCCGGCGGAAGCCGGCGGGCGATGAAGGCGGCGTAGGCGAAGGCCGCGACATGCCGTGCGTCGCGCTCGTGCACCGCCCAGCGCACGCACCAGCCGAGTGCCGGCAGGGTGCGGCGCGGCGCGCGAACGGTCGCGGCGACGGCTTCCGCGGCCAGGCGTGCCGCTCCTGAGAGGCCGGAGGGGGTGCGGCGCACGAGTCCGCGGAAACGCACGGCCGTACCGGCCTCGGGTGGCGGCTCGCCGGGATCGGGCGGCACCATCGACCAGATCATCAGCGGCTCACCGCGGCGCGCGAGCTCGGCGAGCTCGCGCGTCACGAATGACTCGGAGAGCTTGGGGAAGGTCCGCAGGAGATAGACGACGGTCATCGCAGTGAGGCGGTGGCCGGGGCGAGCGCTCGGCCGATGATCCTGAAGAGCCTGAACAGGGCGGAGCGGTCGACGGCGAGCAGCATCAGAACGTACAGCGCGAGTGCGACGGTGCCGCCCGCGAGCGCGCCCAGCCAGTCGTCCTGCGGGAGTCCGGCGACCAGCCATCCGGCCGCCGACGCCAGGCCGGCGGCGATGCTCGGCGGCGCGAGCGCCGAGAACGCCTCGCGCCCGAACACGTCGCGAGCGAACCACGCGCTGCCCGCCAGGTAGACCAGTGCGCCGGCGAACATGCCGATCCCGGCGGCCTCGGCGCCCAGCGACGGGATCAGCACGGCCGCGACGGCGAGCGTCGCGACGACGGACGGCACGCCCATCACGAAGACCTTCCGTGCCTCGTCGGTCGCCCAGAGCAGACTCGTCAGGGCGGTGCCGAGCGGAATGGCCAACATGAAGCCTGCGCACACCCATGGCAGAGCGTCCTGGGTGCCGGTCCAGTCGTCGCCGAAGAGGGCGGGCACGAGCGCCGGGTCGGTGCCGACCAGCAGGACCACCGGGAACCCGATCGACGTGGCCGCCACGCTCAGGCTGCGGGCGAGCAGCCCGCGCGGGGCGACACCCGCCTCGATGAGCCGCGCCATGCCCGGGAGGGCGACCCGCCAGGCGGACTGGAACAGGAGCTCGACGATCGCCAGCAGCCGCCGCGCGAGCGCCCAGGCGCCGAGCGCGGACGTTCCGGAGAGCGCGACCAGGAGCACGTTGAGGCCCTGGTCGCGTGCGAGTGTGCTCAACCAGGCGAGCTGGAAGAACAGACCGAAACGCGCCGTCGGAAGCAGCACCCGCACGCGCGGAACGGGTGCGATCAGCCCGACGTGGCCGCCGGCGACGATCATGGCGGTTCCGCTCACCGACTTCAGCACGGTGGCGATGCCCACGCCCATCACGCCGAAACCCGCCAGCACCAGCCCGACGGCGAACACGTTGTAGACCACGACCTCGAGCACCTCGGCGCGCACCAGCCGGCCGTAGGACAGACGACGTTCGGCGTCGACGACGGTCGGGACCCTCCAGGCGTCGATGAGCAGGCTCGCGGTCATGACGAGGATCGCGACCCCGCCCTCCCCGCGTGGAGCTGCGATCGCGGCGGCGGCGAACGTCAGCACCATCGCGACGGCCAGCTGGAGGGCCATGATCCCCTCGAGCTCGTGATGTGTGGGCGCCTCCTCGCGGCGGATGAAACCCGGAACGAGGCCTCCGTCGGCGAGGAACTTCCCGAACACGATCACCGTCAGGCCCAAGGCGATCACGCCGTAGTTCGACGGGCCCAGCAGGGGCGCGAGGATCAGCGCACCGGCGAAGCCGATCGCGCGGATCACGACCGTCCTCACGCCGACGGCGACCACGCTGCGCGCGGCCCGCTCCTGGACGCTGTCGGCGTCCGCGGGGTCCGCGTCGCTCACGTCGCCTCCGCCGCCAGGCGCCGGTACAGCACCTCGGCGGGCACGGTCGCGCTCTCCCAGCGCAGCGGCTCGACGTGGTCGCGCGCGGCGCGGCCCATCGCCGCGGCACCCACGGGGTCACCGAGAAGGTCGATCACGGCGGCTGCGAGACCGTCCGGCGCGTCGCGCACGAGGCCATGTCGTCCGTCGATGAAGCCGACTCGCTCGACGCCGACGCTCGTGCCGACCACGGGGCGGGCCGCGGCCATCGCCTCGACCACCTTGATGCGCGTGCCGCCGCCCACCCACAGCGGCACCACGACCACCGTGGCCGCCGCGAGCTCGACCGCGAGGTCTTCGACGACGCCGACGATCTCCACCCGGTCGGCCGCCGCGGCGGCCCGACGCGCCTCATCGAGCGGGCCCGGTCCGACGACGCGCAGGCGGGCGTCCGGGCGGGCCGCAGCGACGAGCGGCCAGCTCTCGCGCACGAAGCGCTCGAGGCCACGGCGGTTCGGCTCCCACCAGTGCGCCCCGAAGAAGAGGACGCGTCCCGCGTCCGACCCGTCCGCAGGGATGTCGAGCAGCTCCGCGTCCACCCCGTTGGGCACCACGATCGTGGAGCGCGCGCCACGGCGCGCGAACGCGAGCCGGTCCTCGTCGCTCACGCACAGCGTCGCGTCCGCCCGTCGCGTCGCGCGTCGCTCGACCGCGGCGAGCCGGAAGGCGCGAAAGCGCAGGCGCGCGGCCGGTGCACTGCATCGCGGATGCTCGCGCGCCATCGCCCGCGTGAGCTCCGAATCGACGTTGTAGAGCGACACGACGACGGGAACCGCTCGAGGGAGCGCGTCGATCAGCTGTGCCTGCTCGACCTCCTCGAGCTGCACGAAGGCCGCATCCCGGGCCAGCTCGGCGAGTCGCGCGCGCAACGGGCCGTTGTGGGGCTCGGGCTCCATCCTCAGCAGCTGCCGGAGACGCGCGCCCCCGCCGGCGGCCGGTCGCGCGACCACGTCGACCTCCCAGCCGCGCCTCGCCGCCTCCCGCAACCCCTCCTCCTGCGCCTCGAGGACGAGCAGGTGCGGGCGGACGCCGCTGCGCTCCATCGCCTCGAGGAGACGGACCGACCGCTTGCGTCCGCCGGAGGTCGGCGGGAGCGGCAGGGTCGGGCATACCATCACCGCGCAGGGTCGCATCGGGCGCCGAAGGATACGGTCCGGACGACGGCCCGTCGGCGGCCGCGCAGCGCGGACGGCCCATCTGCCAGAATCGCTGCCGGTGCCGGACGCTCCGCAGCTGACGGTCTGCATGCCCGCTTCACGGGACACCCCGCTGTTTCGTCAGGCCCTGCGGAGCGCGCTCGATCAGGACGTCGAGGGTCTCGAGGTCATCGTGTCCGATGACTCCGGCGGTGGCCTGGAGGTCGCGATCCGCGAGGTCGGAGACGAGCGCGTGCACCACATCGCCCAGCGCGAGCGGCTGGGCTTCGCGCGCAACCACACGACGGTGCTCGACGCGGCGCGCGGCGAGTTCATCGCGATGCTCCACGACGACGATCGCTGGCTCGACGGCTACCTCGCGACCGCGATCCGGCACCTGCGGGCGGAGCCGGACCTCGGCATGGTCTGCAGCGATGTCTGGCTCGAATGGGAGGACGGCACGTTCCGTCGCCGCCGCGACCGTCCCGCCGCCGGCCGCTACGACCGCTGGCTGTCGACCGTGATGGCCCACAACGTCTTCATTCCGTCAGCGACCGTCATGCGGCGCGAGGTGTGGGACCGTGTCCGCCGCGAGTGGCCGGACGTCGTGATCGGCGACGTCGTCCTCTGGATCGACGCGGCGCGGGCCGGCATCCCGATGCGCTGGGTTGACGAGCCGCTCGTCGTCTACCGGATGCACTCGGGTCAGGTGAGCGCGGACCAGCGCCGGCATCGTGACGCGGGCGTCACGGTGTTCGGAGGCTACGTCTTCCCCGAAGACGAGCGCGCAGAGCGGTTGCGTCGTTCGAGAGTCGCGCACTACCTCATCGGCCGTGCGGGCCTGCGGATGCGCGAGGGTCAGGTCGCCGAGGCCCGGGACGACCTCGCCGAGGCCGCCCGCATCTCGCCGGGCCGCCAGCGCTCCCGCCGGCTCGTGCTGTCCGGCCTGGCCGGACAGCCGTGGCTCCTTCCTGCCGCGGCGCGGGCACGCCGCATCGTGCGCGGGCAGCGTGCGCGACTCGACGGCTGACCCATGCGCATCCTCCTGCTGACGAACGACTTCCCGCTCCCGGTGGACGCCGGCGGAGTCGTCCGGTTGCTCGGACTCGCCGAGACGCTCGCGGCACGCCACGAGGTCCACCTGCTCGCCCGGGAACGATCGCCCACCCCGCCTGAGCTGATCGCCGCGCTGAGCGCCCGGCTCGGCAGCCCGGTCGAGACCTTCCCGGCACCCGCGCCGATCGGTCGCGGGGCGATGGCCAAGGCGGCGAGGTGGACGCGGGCGACGATGCGCCGCACGCCACCGTGGGTTCTGACGGCGCGCAGCGAGCCGCTCGCACGGCGGGCGGTCGAACTTGCGCCGGACTTCGACGTGGCAGTGACGCTCGACGACAACGCGAGCGTGTACGCCGAGGAGATCGCAGGGCTCCTGCCCGTCGTCCTGGACAAGCAGAACGTCCACGGCGCGTCCTGGGTCGACCTCCGCCCCTACGGCCGCGGTGTCCGCGGCCGCGCGCTGCACGCGCTGACACTGGCGCAGCTCCGAGCCTGGGAGGGCCGCACCTCGGCCGCCGCGGCGGCCGTCGTGGTCACCTCCGACGACGAGGCGAGCCGCTTCGCCGGCGTCTACGGATGGCGGCCTCAGGTCGTTCCGTCGGCCATCCCGACGCCGCGACTCGTCGCCGATCCGGTCGCCGCTCCGGCGTCGGTCGCGTGGCTCGGCGACCACACGTACTTCGCGAACGTCGACGGCCTGCTGCGATTCGTGAACGAGGCGTGGGCGCCGCTCGGCCGGTCGGGCGTGAGCCTCCTCGTCGCCGGCCGCAGGCCTCCGGCGGAGGTTCGTGCGCTCGCACGGGTCCCGGGGGTCGAGATCCTGGGGTACGTCGACGATCTGGACGCGCTGCTCGCCCGGTCGGCGGCCGCCGTCGTGCCGCTGTGGTGGGGAGTGGGCATCAAGATGAAGACCCTGACGCTGATGGGGGCGGGACTCCCACTGGCGGCGACGCCGATCGCGCTGGAGGGCGTGCGGGTGCACGACGGGATGGAGGCGCTGGTCGCCGAGAGTCCCGGTGACCTGGCGGCCGCGCTCGAACGGCTGCTCGCGGACCGTGCGGCAGCGGCGGAGATCGGGCGGCGCGGACGGGAGGTCGTGCTGGCGGCGCACACGTGGGACGCCGTCGGCACCCGGTTCGAGCAGGCCCTGGCGCTGGCGGCAGAGCGCGGCACGACACCGCGACACGGCCTCAGGCGAGCAGCAGGAGGTTCGTGAAGTCCTCCTCGCCCTGCAGCCGGGCGCCGAGCCCGGGCACGCCACCCGCCGCCAGCGCAACCGGCGCGCCGGGGTCCACGTGGTTCGCGCCGAGATCGAACGCGCGCGTGAAGCGCGCGGCCAGAAGCTCGTGGAACTCGTCCAGGTCACCCGCCTGGCCGAGGCCGTAGGGCCAGTACTCGACGACGACCGGGACGCCGGCGTGCAGCAGCTCCTCCATGCCGGCCAGAACCCGGCGTTCGTGGCCCTGAACGTCGATCCAGACGAGGCCGGCATCCCCCGGCGCCAGGCCGGCCTCCCGCGAGGCCGCGTCGAGCGTCACCGCGGGCACGGCGCGCGCTGAACGCTGTTGCGCCCCAGGCACGCCGCCGGGCGCCTCGCCCACACGGACCCGGTGGTCGCCGATGTTCTCGTCCGACTCCTCCAGCACCACCTCGCCCGGCGCGTCGGACACGGCCGCCTGCACGGGCGTCACACGATCCTCGAGGTCGTTCTCCAGCAGGTTCAGCCGCAGCATCCTGAAGTTGTCCGGATGCGGCTCGAGCGACAGGGCACGCTCGGCACCGAACCGGAGAACGGCGCAGAGCGTCGCGCTGCCGATGTTCGCGCCGACGTCGGCGAACCAGCGGCCCTCCAACGGCTTCGGGCGACCCGTCTCCCGAGCGAGGGTCTCCAGGGCCCGGCGCATGAGCGGCTCCTCATAGCGCCCCCACGTGAAGATCCAGCGGGTGATCTCGCTGCGGTCGCGGGTGTCGATGAGATAGCGGATCCCGTCGTCGTCGACTGCGAGCAGCGGGGTGAGATGCCGCTCGACGGCATCGAGCAGCCGTTCGCGCCGCATGGTCCGCCGCCGCCGCTCGTCGCCCTGGGCATAGGCCTTCAGCACGCGCAGGCCGTGGAGCGCGTTGCCGATGGGCGTCGTAGGCTGGATCTGCCTCGGTCGCGACACGAGGCCATTCAACATGATGCGTCCAGTCGCTAGCGTTGAGCACGGCATGTCCCTGGACCATCTCGAGAGCACCGAAGCGGTCGCGGAGCACCGCGTCAAGCGCGAGTTCCTGATCAACAGCCTCGTCAACCGCGTGCCGTCGGTCGACTGGCGCATGCGGCTCTATGCGCGCATGGGCGTGCAACTCGAAGATCCGCTCAACACCGTGATCCTTCGCCACACCGAGGTCTACGGACCCGAGGGTCTGAGGATCGGGACGGGAACGAGCATCAATCGTCACTGCATCCTGGATGGGCGGGGGGGCCTGACGATCGGGCGGCACGTCGCGATCGCGGAACGCGTGATGGTGTTCACCGGCGAGCACGATGTCGACGACGAGTTCCGCAATCGCTACATCCCCGTGGAGATCGGTGACCGGGTGCTGGTGAACGCCGGTTCGCTGATCGTCCCGGGTGTGGTCCTCGGTGAGGGGGCGCTGATCGCCGGAGGCGCGGTGGTGACCAGGGATGTGGATCCCTGGACGGTCGTGGCAGGCGTCCCGGCACGACCGATCCGCGAGCGGCGGCCCGGCCAGACCTACGAGCTCACCTGGAGGCCCCCGTGGCGGTGAGCGACGCATGAGCGCCCTGGACCATGCGCCCGGGTGGGTCCGCACGCCGCTCCTGCGGACACGGCGGAAGATCTCCCGCGAGCTCTTTCAGATGCCCGACGACGGGGCGGCGACCTGGACCATCGACCCGCCCGCCGAGCCGCCGCGGATCGACATCCTGCGCGTCGGCAACTGCGAGTTCCGCGAGGTCGAGGGCGCGCACACGGTCACCAGCGGCGTCGGCTACCCGCGCATCATGGCGCAGGTCCTCGCCGAGCACGGCGTCGGCATGGGTTTCCAGAACATCTTCGCCTGGCATGTCGACGACTTCCCCGATCGCCATACGCTCCTCAAGCGACGTCGGGCACGCCGCGGAGCGCCCGATCTGGTCATCGTCGGGATCAGCGCATATCCGGCGATGCGTCACGTGCTGGGCTTCGACCGTCGCATGATCGGGCTGCGCGAGAACCTGGGACGTCGAACCGGTCCGCTGATCTTCCCGATCTGGCGATGCATCTCGTTCGTCCTGCTCCGCGTCGGCCGGCCGCTGCCGTGGCAGGGGACAGACGGTGTCGAGGCGTTCGTGACGATGGCGCGCGACGTCTGGCCCGCAGCCCAGATCGCGGTCCAGGAGCCGTTCATGACCCAGGCACTTCCGGGCGCCTTCGACCTGGAGCGGCTGGCCCGCTTCCGCGACGACGTGCGCGCGGCGGCCGATCGCGCCGGAGCCGACTGGATACCGGCTCCCGACCTGGGAGACGACCCGGGGCTGCGCGGGGCGAACGGGTACAACGTCAACGCACGCGGGTCGCGCGTCGCCGGCGAGCACTACGCGCGCTGGATCCTCGATCACGGGGCGATCGCCGGCCGCGCGACCGCCGGCGGCGCATGAGGCGGATCTCGGGAAACCTGCTCGCGCTGTTCTCCGTGACGCTCGCGCTGGGCCTCGGGGCGTGCGGGGAGACGGGGCCCGGGATCACGGTGCCGGAGCCGCCGGCGGACCTCCCGCGCGCCGCCGCCGGGGAGCGGGGGGACCTGCCGTACGACGTCGAGATCGGAGCGGTCGGCCGCAACGCACGTCGCGTGTACATCCTGCGGCCGGCGGACCCGCAGCGCAGGGACGGGCCGGTCGTCCTGTTCCTCCACGGCTACGGGAGCGCGACGGTGGCCGGGTACGAACGCTGGCTCGCCCACCTCGTGCGCCAGGGCGCGACCGTCCTCTTCCCCGCCTACCAGCGGCGGCCCTACGGCGATCGGCGTCTCGCACGGGAGTCGCTGGACAACATCGTCAGCGGGCTGCCGGCGGCACTTGAACGGGTCCGGGTTCCCGAAGCGGGGCTCACGGTCGCGGGCGTCTCGGCGGGTGGTGCGCTCGCAGTCGACTACGCGACGAGCGCCAAGGCGCTGGGGCTGCCGCCGGCCAAGGCCGTGTACTCGGTCTATCCGGGCCGTGGAGTTCCGGGCGGAGCCGTCGTCGTTCCCGCAGCCGAAGGGAGTCCACCCGCGGACACGGAGATGGTCGCCGTGGCGAGCCCGCTGGACGCGGTCGCCGGAACGGCGTGGGCCCGGGAGCTCCTGAACGACGCCGTCGACGTGCCCGCCGGGCGGAAGCGACTCGTGATCGTGCGCGATCCGAAGGTCGGCGCCCACTCGGCGCCCGCGTTGACGACGCGCGAGGCGCGGCGGACCTTCTGGGCGCCGCTCGACCGCCTCGTGTTCGGGCCGGACGCTAGCGGCGGATGAGGCCACCGGTTCGACGAACCCGGCTCGCGTCCGCGAGCACGGACCGGTAGATCGCGAGCACCGCGGCCGCGTGCTGCGGTGCGCCGAACGCCTCGGCGGCGCGCGCGCGGCCGTGTCGCCCCATCGCGAGCAGCGCGCCGGGGTCGTCGAGGAGCCCGCTCGCGACATCCGCCCAGCGCTCGGGGTCACGCGGGTCGAGGATGCGTCCATCGACCCGGTCGCGGACGACCTCCGGAGGACCGCCGCGGCTGGTCGCGAGCACCGGAACCCCCATGGCCATGCCCTCGATCGCGACGCGCCCGAACGCCTCCTGCCACGAGGGAACGAGCAGCAGGTCCAGTGCTCGCAGGACCATCGGGACGTCCTCGCGCTCGCCGAGGAAGCGCACGACGTGCTCGACATCGAGTTCGCGCGCGAGCTCGTGGAGCCGGGCCGCGTAGGCGCGGTTGTCGAAGCGCGTGGAGCGCGCAGCGAACTTCGCCGACCCCGCTATGACGAGGCGGAGCCCGGGGCGCCGGGGGGCGAGGCGCGCGGCGATGCGGACGGCGTCGTCCTGTCCCTTCCACGGCGTGAGCTGACCGACGACCCCCAGCACCTCGTCGGACGGGTCGAGGCCGATCGTGGCGCGCGCGGCGCCGCGATCGAGGCCGGAAGGATCGAAGATCCCGAGGTCGACCGGATTGTGCACGACATGGATCTGCGTGCCGCCATGACCGGACGGGAGCTGCTCGGCGATGAATCGCGAGTTCGCGATGACCGCGGACGCTCGGTCGACCGTCCACCGGAGGACCCCCGCCGACAGGCGCCCGGGAGGGAACCAGTCGCGTACGTGGGTCACGATCGGCGGTCCGCCCGCCCGGGCGGATGCCGCGGCGATCAGGCCGGCCCGTGTCGTGTTGGCATGCACGAGCGAGTACCCCTCGCGGCGCGTGAGGCGCGTGAGGGATCCGGCCGCGCGCGCGATCTCTCCCAACGCCCACGGCGTGTGCAGCGGGTGCAGCCGGAAGCTCGCGTCGGTGCCGCCGATCGGATGCACCGGGATGCCCCGCGTTCGCAGCGCGTCTGCGAGGTCACCCGCCGGAACCGCGGCTGCGGGTTCGACGTGCCCGGCGAGTGCGTCGATCAGCGTGAGCAGCGAGTGCTCGGCCCCGCTCATCTGACCGGTCTGGTTGACGAACAGGACCCTCACGGCGCGTCGCCGGGTCGAAAGGCGGTGCCCGTCGCCGCCGCGGTGACCGCCTGCGCGAGTCGCCGGCGGAACGCAGGCCGGTCCCAGCGCAGTGCGTGCCGGCGGATCGCCTCCCGGTCGTACGCCGACGGGTCGAAGCGCTCCACGGCGCCCGCGATCGCCTCCGGTGTCTGCGCCGGGAACCGCGTACCGGTGACACCCTCGACCACGGTGTGCCGAGCGCCGCCCGCGTCGAACGCGAGGACGGGACGACCGCAGGCCATCGCCTCGAGCGGCAGGAGACCGAAGTCGTCCTGGCTCGGGAACACCAGGGCCGTGCACCGCTGCATGAGCTCGACGAGCGCGGCGTCTTCGAGATGCCCGGTGAAGGTCACGTTCGGGGTCGCGGCGGCGCGAAGCTCGGCCATGGCCGGCCCATCGCCGGCGATGACGAGCCGGCGGTCGGGCATGTCGCGAAAGGCCGCGATCGTGGCAGCCGCCTTCTTGTACGGCTCGACGAGTCGTCCACAGAGCAGGAAGTACCCCGCGTCGCCCGCCGCCTGGTCGGGCACGAACAGCTCGCAGTCGATCGGTGCACCGATCACCGCAGCCGTGCGGCCGTAGAAGCGCGCGATCTGGTCCGCCGTGTAGTCCGACTGGGTCAGATACGTCGTCACACGCGACGCCGCCCGCCGGTCGCTCCGGCGCATCGCCGCGGCGAGCGCGTCGAACGCCAGCGCGGCCGCCCGCCCATGTGCCAGGCGGTCCCGGTAGTCGGCGGTCATCGTCCACGCGAAGCGGAGCGGACTGTGGCAGTAACAGACCTGCGGGGCTCGATCGGCCGTGCGGAAGTGATGCGCGAACGCGTAGCTCGAGGTCAGCAGGACGTCAGCGCTCGGCAGGTGCGCCGAACGCACGATCGCGGGCATCACCGGGGCGAGCGACCGGTACCCGCTCAGCACCCGCCTGCGCGCAGGAAGAACCGGCGTCCAGCGATCGCCGATGCCCATGCGCTCGGCGACTGCCGCGCGCCCGAGGACGGCCCAGACCGGCGCATCGGGGTAGAGCGCAGCCATCTCCTGCGTGACCCGCTCCGCGCCGCCGTAGGTTTCGAGGAAGTCGTGGGCTATGACGACGCGCATCCGCTGAGCTCGATCGTAGTTCATGAAAGAGCTGACAGCCGACCCGGCTCTCCCTATTCTCCGGGCCATGGCGAGTGACGAGCCCCGTCAGCCGGGCGGGCACGGATGCGCGCTCGTGACCGGCGCCTCTCGTGGCATCGGGGCCGCGATCGCGTACGGCCTGCACCGCGACGGGTGGGCCGTCGGCGTCAACTACCGCGCCGACGCCGACGGCGCCGACGCCGTCGTCGCGCGAATCCGCGCGGACGGTGGGCGCGCGGAGGCCGTCCGGGCCGATGTCAGCGACCCTGATGCCATCGACGGCCTGTTCGAGAGGCTCGAGCGGGACCTGGGGCCGGTCCTCGTCGTCGTCAACAACGCGGGGGCGGCGGCGGACGACCTTCTGCCGATGATGGACGACGACGCGTGGCAGACCGTCATCGACACGAATCTCGGCGGTGCATTCCGCATCACGCGCCGGGCGCTGGGCCCGATGCTGCGGGCGCGCTTCGGCCGGATCGTCAACGTCGGATCGATCAGCGGCATGCGGGCCGTGGCCGGACAGGCCAATTACGCGGCGTCGAAGGCGGGGCTCGAAGCGCTGACGCGCGTGACGGCGATCGAGGTCGCCCGCCGCGGCGTCACGGCGAACGTGGTCACGCCGGGACTGATCGAGACGCAGCTGTCGGCCGGGGCCTCCGTGGTCCCGAGCATGGTCCCTGCGCAGCGCCCCGGGGTGCCCGACGACGTCGCCGCGTGCGTGCGGTTCCTGGTGTCCGACGCCGCCGGTTATGTGAACGGATCAACCCTGGTGGTGGACGGCGGCCTGACGGCCGCGGTCGCCACCGCCATCTGACGAGGAGGTCAGGATGCCGGCAGAGCACACCATGGAGGAGATCGAGACGCGTGTCGCGGACGCGCTCGCATCGTTCGGCGTGGACCGTGACGGGCTCGGCCGGCACGTCACGCTGGAAGCGCTCGACGTCGACTCGCTCGATGTCGTCGAGGTCTGCGAGATCCTCCGCGAGGAGATGGGCGTCAACGTCGAGGCGCGCGACTTCAGCGAGGTCAAGACCTACGGCGACATCCTCGACGTCATCGCCGATCGACTGCAGGTGTCCTGATCTCGTGGATGTCGCTCCCATTTGAGGCATTGGCGCCGGGGATGACGCTTCGCACCGCCACCCGAACGATCACCGCCGAGGACCTCCTCGCCTTCGCGAAGCTGACCGGGGACTCCAACCCCGCCCACACGAGCCCGAGCGCAGCACGCAACGGACCGTTCGGGGAGCAGATCGCGCACGGGATGCTCGTGCTCTCGTACGCAATAGGGCTCCTGCCACTCGACCCGGCGCTCGCCGTGGCGCTGCGTGACGTGCACGACGTCACCTTCAAGCGGCCGGCCACGATCGGGACGACCATCAGCGTCGATGCGACGACCGAGGACGTGCGACCGCTGACGCACGATCTGGGACTGGTGCACACCGGGCTCGCGGTCCGCGATGCCGGGGAGCGGCTCCTCGTCCGGGGACGACTCGGCCTCCTGTGGAGACGCGCACCGGCACAGGACGCGTGCGTGCCGTGAGCGTGCCGACCGCCGTCGTCCTGCCCGGCCAGGGCAGCGCGCCCCGCAACATGGGGGAGATCGTCGCGGCCGAGGCCCCCGACCTGCACGAGCTGATCCTCGACGAGGTCGGGGAGGACGCCTTCAGTTCGACCGACGGCTCGGACCGCCGGATGCAGCCGGCGCTCGTGGCGACGGTCCTGTGCGGCTGGCGGCGTCTCGTCGCCCTGGCCCGTGACGGACACGTCGATTGGGGGCGGGGACCCGTCGCCTGCGCCGGCCACTCACTGGGCGACGTCTCGGCGCTGGCGGTCGCCGGGGTGCTGAGCGAGCACGACGCGGTCCGCGTCGCCCATGAGCGCGGGCGCATCATGGAGGAGCACGCGCGCGGGCGTGCTCGCGGAGCGATGCTGGCGCTGGTCGGCGCCGGGGCGCACGAGTTCGCGGCTGCCCTCGGGGCCGAGGGTCTCGTACTCGCCAACGACAACTCGCCGACGCAGGTCGTGGTCTCCGGTGACGTGGAGGCCATCGCGCGTGCGCGTGCCGGGGCTGCCGGCGCGGGGCTGCGGACCGTGCCCCTGCCGTTCACCGTGGCAGGGCATTCCCCCCTTCTCGCCGGCGCCGCAGACGAGTTCCGCGAGGCCCTTGAGGAATTCGAGTTCGCGCCTCCGCGGCTGCCGGTCCTCTCGAGCATGACGGCGCGGCCCTATGTCGATCCGCAGCGCGAGATCGCCATGGCGATCGCGCACCCCGTACGGTGGCAGGACGTGCTGCACGCCCTCCGCGGACTGGGGGCGCGCAGATTCATCGACACGGGGCCGGGTCACACCATGGCCGGACTGGTCTCCAAGACCCTGTCCGGGGTCGAGACGCCGACCGTCAAGGATCTTGAGTCAGCTCATGCATGATGCGGCGCAGACCGGCTCGTCACTCCCTCCCGCTCCGCCGGCGCGGACCTGCGGGCTCGACGCCGTGGCCGCCGCGCTGCCGGAGCAGGTGGTGACCAACGCCGACCTTGCGGCCCGTCTGGGCGTCGACGAGCGCTGGATCACGAAGCGCACCGGCGTCCGCGAGCGGCGCATGGTGCGCGACGGCGAAGGCCTCGTGGACCTTGCATCGAGAGCCGGTCGGCTGGCGCTCGAGCGAGCCGGAGTCGAGCCGGGCTCCATCGACCTCGTGATCGTCGCCACGTTCACCCCCGACGACCCGCTGCCCCACGCCGCGCAGCTCGTCGCCGTGGAGGTGGGTGCCGAGAACGCGGGAGCGATGGACCTGGCCGCCGCATGCGCCGGCTTCGTGTCCGCGGTGACGGTCGGCGCCGCTCTGATCGAGGCCGGCCGGATGGATCGCGTGCTCGTCGTCGCGGGCGAGATCCTGACGCGGGCGATCGACCTCGACGACCGCCGGACCGCTCCGCTCTTCGGTGACGGCGCCGGCGCGGCCGTGCTGAGCGCCGGGGGGAGCGGGCGCGTCGGCCCGGCCGTGCTCCGATCGGAGGGACGCTTCGGCCACCTCGTGCGCCAGCGCCGCTCGGACATGGTGCTGCGCATGGAGGGAACGGAGGTCTACCCGTACGCCGTCCGCACCCTGGCCGAGGTCACGGTCGAGGTCCTCGCGCGGGCGGGCTGGACGCTGGACGATGTCGATCTCTTCGTCTACCACCAGGCGAATGAGCGGATCCTCCACGGGGTCTGCGAGCGACTCGGCCTGGACGAGGGTCGCGTCGCCAACTACATCGGCGCGACCGGCAACACCTCCGCGGCCTCGATCCCCATCGCGCTTGACCGGGCCGTGTGCGAGGGGCGCCTGCGGCCGGGGATGCGCGTTCTGCTGGCGGCGATCGGAGGGTCGTACGTCTGGGGCGGGCTGGCGCTCGAGTGGGGCGCCGCGGCCCAGGA